>MEUW01000013.1:42645-42830 GCA_001772805.1 candidate division WWE3 bacterium RBG_19FT_COMBO_53_11 | reverse complement strand
GATGACAAGGAAAACATTAATCTTTTCGTCGCCAAGCACCGCAACGGTCCCACCGGCGAGTTCCCCTTCCATTTCCGCGGCGACAGAACTAAATTCTACGAATCGGAAACCAATCGCTAATCAAGCCGAGGAAACTAGGGCCGCCGTATAGGCGGGCCGTCCTTTCGAGGCGATCGGACGAAGTT
>MEUW01000013.1:40501-42602 GCA_001772805.1 candidate division WWE3 bacterium RBG_19FT_COMBO_53_11 | reverse complement strand
GACAGAACCAAGTTCTACGAATTCGATACCAGCCGGGAGAACTAATCCTTCAAAATAAAAAAGCCGCTCGGAGTAAACCAAGCGGCTGTGATGAATCAACTCTTCCTCCCCTCCTTCACATCGATTCCCAGACTCTCAAATCCAAAGCGCATCGGGTAGGCGTCACCGATGGTAGTGCGGGCGATAACCCGATCTTGAGTCAGGACCAGCAGCGGGACACTGATATCGCCGCAGCAGTTGTCCCAAATGACCTGCAAGCAGCCAGCGCAGGCGAAGCAGAAGTCATCCACCGCGAAAGCCCGGAGCATCGGATTCACCAGATCCTTAGGAAGGACCCAGTGGGCGGGAGCGGCCGAGATGCCGAGGATTTTGATCTTGGCTGGCCCTTCGGCGCCGATCATGCTGTCGATCGCGTTCCTCTCGGCGTGGGTGGTAGAGGTGTAGTCGCCCCGCTCCACGTTGCAGCCGCTGTACCAGTTGCCGTTCTCGGATAGAAGTGCCGCTCCGACCCAGTAGTGGGAGAGAGGGGCTTGGGCTTTCAAGCGGGCGTGCTGGGCGTTGATCAGAATCTGCATCTCCTCGTCGGAGAGCTCATCCTCGCACAAGATCTCCACTTTGATCTGACGATGGATCGTTCTCACGATTCCTCCTCCAATCGGACGAACTTGCCTTGGAGCGTCCACGCCTTTTCCGCGGGAGCGTCCGGGTTGGAGAGGGCGTAGCAGTTGCCCTCCTCGTCGGTTTTGAGGACCATCCCTTCACCGAGCGCTTCGCAAAGCTTCTCGTCGGCTTGGCCGCCGTGGTCAAAAAGCAACCCGTCCAGGAAGTTGCCCCAGCAGATTACAAACATCTCCTTGAGCGGGCGGCGTGTGCCGTCCGGAAGCTCGACGGCATAAAGCCGCCAGTTTGCCTTCAGCTCGTCAAGCGTCATCGTCTTCTCCTCCGCTTCCTGCGGCGATTTTTATTTGGCTTTATTATACCCTGTGCCAAAACTTTGGTATCTTTGTGTTGCGTCTAATGGCGATAAATAAACCCGGTTTGGAAAAATTTCTGCTCAAAGCAATCCGCGTTGGGGTCTACCTCTCACTGTTGACCCCCCTTTTGATTTGGCGGTTTAATCTTTCTTTTTCCGAATTCCCCAAGGCAATTTACTTCCGCAGTTTAGTAGAGATTATCCTGGTTTTTTATTCGGTTTTGCTTTGGATGGGGGGCAAAAGGTATCTGCCCCAAATTAAAGGCCGGATACTGGTGCTGGCTTCCTCAATTTTTATCGTGGTTTTGGGATTAGCAACCTTGTTTAGCGCCAACCCGGATTGGAGCCTTTGGGGAACAGTTAATCGATCCTTGGGTTGGGTTACTTACCTGCACTTCTTCGCCTTTTTCTGGATATTGGCCAGCACGGTTAAGAGTAGGGAAGACTGGTTGCTGCTTCTCAAGTCCACCGTTTTGGTGAGCGGAATTTCCAGCTTGGCCGGGGTTTTGCAAAAGCTGGATGTGGCGACATTTTTGGGGATCAATCTGCCCCAGAGAATCAGCGGCACTTTTTCCAATGCCGACTTCTTTGGTTCGTACTTAGTGATCAATATTTTCCTAGGGTTATTTCTTTTGGCGCTCAAAGATAAAAGCAAAGCCGTTCGGATTTCCCTGGCCGCCATTACCGTTTTGAACTTCGTGACCCTTTTCCTCTCCGGGCACCGCGCCGGCTGGATCGCCACCGCGATCGGCCTGGCGGCGATGGGCTTTTTCTGGGCTTGGAGCCGGAGCAAGAATTTAAAACGGATTCTGATTTACGCTCTGATCGTTCTTGGGATTCTAGGATCGCTTTTCTTCCTCGGCCGGGGAATAGTTTTCTCGACCGAAAGCTATCTCTTACAGCGGGCGGTGAGTATTTTTAATCTGGAGTCCGCTTTGGAAGCACGGCTGTTCATCTGGAAAACGATTTACAAAGGTTTGGAAGAAAGGCCCCTCTTGGGCTGGGGACCGGAAACCTCGGGCTACCTCTTTGACAAATACCGCACTCTGGTGGTGAACGGGGATAAGGCGCCAGTCGACGTGAACACGATTATTGACCGCCCCCACAACAAAATCTTGGAGATCGCCG
>MEUW01000013.1:39243-40488 GCA_001772805.1 candidate division WWE3 bacterium RBG_19FT_COMBO_53_11 | reverse complement strand
GGTTGGTGGGGCCAGCTACCTCTTCCTTTTTTCCGCGATTTTCTATCTGATTTTCAAGTACCGAGATCGTTGGGGTACTTTTCCCAGCCTGGTCTTGGCGTCGCTCTTCGTGGCGTATTTTGTCCAGAATCTGGCCCTCTTCGACACGATCGGCTCTTACCTGATTTTTTTCCTGCTTCTGGGCTTCGTTAATTCAAATTTTGCCGCGAGGGAAGAATCCGAAACCGGTAAAAAACATACCGGTGCGTGGGCGGGGCTTTTGCTAAGAGGTATCGCGGTTCTTCTGATCTTGTTGGCGGCGACCGCGTTTTACGTCTTTAATCTGCGTTCTTTGAAGATCAATCTCGATTCGGTCCGGGCGCGGGGTTTGGAGGCGAAGGATTTTTCCGCGGCGCTGGACGGCTATCAGCAAGTAAGCCAAGTTGATGGGGTTCTGGCTTTCGAATTTTGGTGGGACACTGATGAGAGGATGCTGATGCTTTACGAGAACAGCAAACTTAAGGGGTTTGAGCAAAAATCGGCCAATATTCTGGCGACAGAAATTCCGCGTTTGGAGCAGGATCTTCGGCACCCGATCAAAAGCTACCTGCGCCGATATACCTTAATGGCCCGAACTTACGAGGTGCTTTATCTGATGACGCGGGATCTCAAGTTTGCCGACCGAATGGAGGATGCCGCCCTGAGGATGCGGAATTTCAACGACGCCTACCCCGAAACCTATTGGTACTTGGGAAAGGCGCAGATCTACCGCGGGAACTACGCGGAGGGCGAGGCCGCTTTCAATAAAGCGCTGGAATTCGGATTTGGTTATCGGGTTCAAGACCAGGTTCGGCACTACGTGAACCTGGGGGGGACCTATCTCAACGCCGGCAATAAGGAGAAGATTGGAGAAAATCTAAAGAAAGTGGTGGATCTCATCTACAACTTTGTCAAGGACCGGCCCGGCCGGAATTTTTCCGATAAAACTTTGGAGTGGCTCAACGGCGAGGCCTTTCGGATGGAAGAAGTTGCCCAGTTTTACCTCAAATTCTTAAAGAATGAGAAAACCGCCCTCGAGATTTACCAAAAAGCAATCCTTACCTATCCTGAATATAAAGAAACATTCCAGCAGAAAATTGATGCTTTGAAATAAAAAGGGCCGACGATTGCTCATCGGCCCGGCTACGTCTATCGACCCGCCCCCGCCCAGCAGGAGAAGTACCGGGCCGAGCAGGCGGTGACCCAGGCGCAGGGGCGGGCCGATTC
>MEUW01000013.1:35401-39233 GCA_001772805.1 candidate division WWE3 bacterium RBG_19FT_COMBO_53_11 | reverse complement strand
GAAGCGCAGGGCTACGCCGAGGCGCTTCGGCTGAAGGGTTTGGCTCTGAGTGAGTTCCCCGAGGTTCTCCAGTTGCAGCTGATCGACAAGCTGGGTCCGGGCATCCGAGTGATTCTGATGCCCTTGAACCAGGAGCTCATTCTGGGTGAGGAAGTTCTGACCGAGCCGGCGACGCCTTAACGGTTTCGGATTTCGACAGTGGTCGTCTTGATGAAAGTCAGGACGGCCTCTTTTTTTGCTTTTCGCTAGAATATAACTGTGGGAATTCTCGGCCTAAAGTACGCGGTGATGATCCTCGCCTTCTTGGCGGTTGCCGGCCAGGTCTTCGGATTTTAATGGTTAAATTGAGTTCCGAAACAAAAATTCTCCTCTGGGGAAGCAACATCTGGTATCTGGGGGAGGGAATGCTCGGACCGCTGTTCGCCGTGTTTGCCCAGCGAATCGGCGGCAACATCCTTGATATTACCTGGGCGTGGGCGGCCTACCTCGCGGTCACCGGGTTTTTGACGATCCGGGTAGGAAAGATATCCGGTAAAAAAATTGCGCCGGAAAAACTGATGATCGCCGGTTATGTCGTTAATGCACTCTTTACCTTCGGCTACCTTTTGGTTTCCGCTCCCTGGCATCTGCTTTTGGTTCAGATCGGATTAGGGGTAGCGGTCGCTTTGTCGGTGCCGACCTGGTCGGCGCTCTACTCCGATTCCGGGGGGAATCACGAGGCCAGTTATCTTTGGAGTTTGCCCACCGGACAATATTATTTAGTAACCGCCGCCGCGGTGATTTTGGGAGGGTTGATTGTGAACTATTTCTCCTTTACGACGCTGTTCCTGACGATGGGAATAATTCAGATCGTGGCAACCTTATACCAAGCCCGCATCCTTCGCCGTATTTAGAAGATAAGCCGTTTTTTGATTGACTTTTCAGGGATCTGATGCTATAAGTTAAGCAACTTAACATCTTAATTTTGAAGAAGGAGGAGAAGATGAGCGCTTCCAATGTGCTCGAGGTTAAAGAATTAACCATGCACTACGAGACCAGTAAAGGTCCGGTCCACGCCGTGGACAACGTGACTTTTAGCCTGGCGCGGGGCGAATCGCTGGGGTTGGTGGGAGAGTCCGGCTGTGGCAAGAGTTCCATCGCCATCTCTCTCATGAAACTCCTTCCGGGAAACGCCCGTATCCTGCATGGTGAGATTCTTCTTAATTCCGTTGATTTGGTTCCTCTGGACGAAGCGGGAATCCGCCAGTACCGGTGGCGAAACATCGCCATGATTTTCCAGGCCGCCATGAACTCGCTCAATCCGGTTCACACCGTGGAGAGCCAGATTATGGAGGCCATCCGCCAACATCTGCCCCAGCTAAGCGTGGAGGAGATGCGCCAGCGGGTCGACGGTTTTTTTGAGATGGTGGGGCTTGATCCTAAGCTCAAGAAACAGTATCCGCACCAGTACAGTGGCGGCATGCGGCAGCGGGCCGTGATCGCGATGGCTCTGTCTTGCGATCCCGACGTCATCATTGCCGATGAGCCTACCACGGCATTGGACGTGATTGTTCAGGACGGTCTCTTAAAGGAGATGCGGGCAATCCAACGGAAGCTCAACATGGCGATGGTCTATATTTCCCATGACATTGCCGTAATTGCCGAAGTGAGCGATCGCGTCGGGGTGATGTATGCGGGCTGCCTGGTGGAGCTGGCTTCTACCAATGCCATCTTCCTCGAGCCGCTTCATCCTTACACGATGGCGCTGATGTTGGCGTTCCCCAGCATTTTGGGGGAGAAGAACGAGCTTGAAGCGCTTCCTGGCGAGCCGCCCGATCTTATTAATCCGCCCTCGGGCTGCCGGTTTCATCCGCGCTGCCCCTTTGCTACCGATATCTGCAAGAGTCAGGTGCCGGAGTTTAAGGAGCATGCCCCCGGCCATTTGGTGGCTTGCTGGCACCCGGGAGGGAAGAGCTGATGGACCGCGACACTTTGGTTGATATCAAGGGTTTGAGTAAGCTCTTCCCAACTGGCAAAGGAATCTTTGGGAAGACGGGTCTTTTTGTTCACGCCGTGAGAGAGGTGAATCTTACCATCCGGCGTGGGGAAAGTGTGGGCTTGGTTGGGGAGTCCGGCTGCGGTAAGACCACCACCGGCAAGCTCTTGGCCCGGTTGTTGGATCCAACGAGCGGAAGCATTGAGTTTTACGAAGGCGATTCGGCGGTGGATATCGCCACGCTCAAAGGTGTCCCGCTCAAGAACTTCCGCCGCCGAGTGCAGATGATCTTCCAGGACCCCTACGAATCCTTAAACCCCAGGTTCAAGGTCTATGGGACCGTGGCCGAAGGGTTGATCGTGCAGAATGTGGTCCCGCCTAAAGAGATTGAGGGCCGGGTGAAGGAATTTTTGGAGGTTGTCGGTCTGGCACCGGCCTCCACCTTTATGTCTCGGTATCCTCACGAGCTCTCCGGCGGACAGCGCCAACGGGTGGCAATCGCCCGCGCTCTGGCGGTCGAGCCGGTCTTCGTGGTGGCCGATGAGCCAACCTCGATGCTGGATGTCTCGATCCGGGCCGGGATGATGCGCTTGATGCTCAACCTGAGTGAGAGGATGGGAGTGACCTACCTCTACATCACTCACGACTTGGCCGTTGCGCGCCACATGTGCGACCGGATCGCGGTGATGTACGGTGGCAAGGTGGTGGAAATTGGGAAGACGGAGGAGATCTTGCGCCACCCCCGCCACCCGTACACCAAGGCTCTGGTTTCGGCGGTTCCCGTACCGGACCCGCGCGTTCGGCGCGATCCGGCGGATATCAAGGGTCGGGTTACCAAGCCGATCAATCCGCCGCCGCGGTGCGTGTTCTATGAACGCTGCCCGATCGCGACTAAGCTCTGTGAGGAAAGAGATCACCCTCCTCTGGAGAACAAAGGTGACGGTCAGTACGCGGCTTGTTACCTGGTTTAGGTTGTGTGTTTTGGCCCCGAGTAGAAAGTTACTCGGGGCCTTTTTGTTACCTTAAGGAAGATGAAGAAGATTGTTTTTGTTCTGATTGGGATTTTTGCCCTATTCGTTTTGGGGGTCGGAGTCCTCTTTACCCTGATGTTGTTTTTCGGGAAAGCGGACCAAGAGTCGACTACTTCTTTTGAGGTTCATTTCCGCAAGGGAGTAAGCTTCTCTCCCCAAAGCGCGCTGGCGGTAGCCGAGTTCTGGGAGAAGGCCAAGGAAGTGGGAGAGGCGGTACGGGGCGGTGACGATTGGCAAAAGCTGGGGAACTCTGGAACAAGTTCCAGAGTTGTCGCGGAGACTGCTTCCGGCTACAATTTGATTCCTTTGATCGAGGTGAACTTTTTCGACCAAAATACGGGGGAGCTGCTGCGTCCCTTAAACGCGGCCAACCGGGCCGCTTATCAAGCAAAGGCGGTTGAGTTTGCCCAAAAATACCAGCCGCCGTACTTTGGTATCGGGGCCGAGATCAACACTTTTTATCGTAAGAATCCTAAGGAATTTGATAATTTTGTCACGCTTTTCAACTCCGCTTATGATGCCATCAAAGAGGCCTCACCACACACTAGAGTATTTACGACCTTCCAGCTCGAACGGACAATGGGCCTGCGCGGGGGGATCTTTGGCGGGAAGAACGACACCTCTAAAAACAACTGGTCGCTGTTGGATGAGTTCTCCAAAGCCGATCTAATTGCCTTCACCACCTACCCGGGTTTGATTTACAAGGACCCGGCCGACATTCCGGCCGATTACTACACCGCGATCCGGAAATACGCCGCTAAGCCAATTGCCTTTACCGAGGTCGGGTGGTCGAGCAGCGCCGGGATCTCGGGGTGGGAGTCCAGCG
>MEUW01000013.1:29209-35380 GCA_001772805.1 candidate division WWE3 bacterium RBG_19FT_COMBO_53_11 | reverse complement strand
TCAGAAATATAGGATATTGAGCTGGCGGTTTGGATCCACCTTTATCCGCAGAGCACTGCCGAGCCGTTTGGTGAGATGGCTCTCTACCGCGCCGCCGGCACCCCAAAACCCGCCTGGGGCGCTTGGGTTTCTGCAAAACGGTAGTTTTTTTCGGACAAAAAAGGACGGCTCGCTGCGCGAACCTATTTTTTGCTAGAGCAAAAAAGAGGCCTTGCGTTTTGGGCGCAGGCCTCACAGACGTCTTATTACAAGGCTTCTTCCGAGGCCAACTTTTGGGCTGCATCGGAAATCATTTCTGCCTCTGTCCAGGAATAACCGCGGTGCATGAGAGTGCGCTTGGCCTCAGTGGGGCTTTCGCCCTTCTTAAGAAGCGCAAAGGCAGATTTGACGGATTCTTGCAGGTTCTCAAAAGATGCTTCTTCCACAACTGCCCAGGCGCTGTTCTCGCCGACACCTTCGGCCACAAAGTGGTTGATGATTGCGGGGATGGGGCGGCCACCTTTGAGAAGGTTGCGGGCCCGCCGCACAAGATCGGCTGTGTTTAGCATAGTCCTCGTCCCTTCTGGTTAAGATTATTTTATACCTCCGGGGATTTGTGTCAATTCGACAAAAGAAAAAGCCCCGAGCCGGTTAAGGTCCAGGGCTTATGCCTTTGATCTTGATCACGCTCTCGTCGCACTTGGGCGAGCTTCCCCCGAGAACGGCGTTTCCGCAAGTGACGAGTCCGTCCTCCTCATCAATCGAAGGAACGAACACGAGAACATCGAATCCGGCCGCCTTCAGATCTTCCTCGGGCTTCCGGTAAGGATGGTAGCTATCGTAGCCGCCGATTGTCCGAATGCCGTTGGTGCGGCAAGCGTTGTTGTTGTGGATCGGCGTGATCTTGCACATGAACTTTCTGCTATCAAAGAGTTCTGCAAGCAGCCTGGCGTCAACTTCAGAATCGGTCGCATAGGCGAAGTTAAGGCAGTACTTGCGGCTCATCGGCTCCGGCATCTTCGCGGCGATCTTGGCCAGATCGGCGAGGCGGATCTGCATCCCGCCAAACATTCTGTCGCGCTGTTCCTCCGAAGTGCTGTTGATGCTCAACTGCAGACCGGCCTGGCCGTTGTAGACCTCGTTCTTGATCCCGCACCACTCCAAGAGGCGCTCCTCGAGTTTCTTAAACTTTCGAGGGGAGGAGGTGGTAAGAACGGGATGGATGACCTCGATCCGCAAACCCGTGTCTGCCGCAATCTGCTGCTTGTTGGCGTGGAGCCAACGGGAGAATAGGAAGACGTTCTCGTTGAAGATCGGGTCTCCCATTCTCGCATAGTGCAAGTTCAGGCGTTCCGTGTACCCGACCTGCGGAAACAGGCTGATGGCATTGTAGAACTGGGCCTTCAGATCATCGAAAGTTGCATTGCCGCGGAAGGCGACATTCGGCACATCGCAGAAAGTACAGCGCATCGGGCAGCCATACTGCGTGCTGACGGTGATGACCCACTTCTCGGAAAGAGGCATGCAATAGGTGTTGGGCACGCCTTCGATCTCGCTGCGGTATCCCAAGAAATCCGCTTTAACGTTGTGGCGCTTGCCGTAGTCTCCGATCGAAAGGGTTTCCAACGGCCCTTTGGAGTAGCTGCCGACAAAGAGGTATCCGGTCGGAATAGGGAACTTCCGAGTAATATCCATAGCCGGAAGAACTGCCGAATTTGCGTTCATAGTCTTTCTCCTTCCTGTTCGGTTATTAAACGATTACAAGTGTATTATACACACTAGCAAAACAAATGCAAGAGGCCGCAAGGTATGTTTTGGAAAAATAAAAAACCTCAAGCTAAAAAGCTTGAGGTTTTGTCCTCCCGTTCTTAAGAAACACACTTCACCGACTCGGTATTTGTATAACCGGCGGCTCTCTTATAGCGTTCTACCTCGTCGCTGCCCCCCATGGCTTTAGCGAGGTTGTCGCTCAGCTTTACCGTGGAGCGGCCGTTGGCCTTGAGGGTCTTGATTACAATCGAGATCGGGTTAAAACCGACATCGTTGGTCAGGTTTGTTCCCCAACCAAAGGTGTGGCCGAGTCTCCCACGGAAGGCTAGGTGCAAGTCAACCATCCGCTGAACGTCGAGCTGGTCGCTAAATACGGTTAGCTTGGAAAGAGGATCCACCCCGTATTTGGCGTACCACTTGATTGCTTCCTCTCCATAGGAGAAGGGGGAGCCGGAATCTTGCCGTGTCCCTTTCCAGTCCCGGGCAACGTATTCGGGGGCCGTCCGGAAGAAGAACGGGCTGCCGAACGTGTCGGTCAGGGCAATCGACAACCCGGGTCCGTAAAGATTCCACCACCCTTGCAGGACTTCCTGCTGCGCACCGGCGAGGGTTTCCTCCGGGTCTTGGGTTTCATCGGCCTTGGCAAATGCTAAGGCCGCAATCACCATCGGGAGCTCGTGGGCGGAGGTGCCCATCGGCAGCAGGCCGTGTTTCATCGCCAACCTTACATTGGATGTTCCCCGGAATTGGTTGGGCAGCTCTTCGGCCAGCACACCGACTAGGTAATCGTGCCAGGCGCCGCTAAAGCGCCGGCGCGTTCCGAAGTCGCTGAAGGTGATGGCGGGGTACTCCCGTAACCGTCCAATCTTCTCCTGCAAACGGGAAACGCCGGTGGCATGGGTTACGTCTTGGTCAAACCGGCTTTGAGTGTTCATCAGGGAGCGGTAGCGAAGTTCGGTGACAATGTACAGCGCCGGTGTTTCCCAGTAGGTAACTGCCGCCCAGGGGCCGGTGAACGACAGCCGGTAGCTATCGCCCACACGTTCCAGACGGTAGGGGGGCAGCTGCAGGTTTTGCAGGAATTGCAGGTAATCCTCGCCAAACATCCGTTCACCGTATTCATTAGTGCCGCGCAGATAGTGCAGTTCGCTGTTGTTAAAGCGGAGATTGCGCACCTGATTCAATTCATTCCGCAGCTCTTCCTCTAGAATGAACTTGGCCAGCGGGTCGCCGGATCGGTTGATTAGACCGAATTCTACCTCAACATTGGGGTAAGATCGGAAAATCAACTGCCCCATGGTGAACTTGTAGAAATCTGTGTCTAGAAGCGAAGAGGTGATAGGCTCATCCTTTTTCCGTTTCATTCAACACCTCTTCCGTCGGGGCGATTCGGGCGCCGTTTTGGCGCATCTGCGCAATGGCGCGCTCGCCGTCACCCGGTGTAAGATCAACGGCGCGGCAGGCATCCTGCAGGAGTGTCACCTTGTAACCCAACTCAAGGGCTCGGTTTACAGTCCAGAGCACGCAGTAGTCGGTGGCTAAACCACCCACGTAAAGGTGCTCGGCCTGGGGGCTCATCCCGCCGTCAAAGGCGGAGTAGTCATCCGCATCGCCCATCCCTTTAGAGATCACCCGAAAATTCTGGGGATCATTCGGAAATTGCAGATTGGGATGGAATTCGGCCCCGGGCGTGTTCTGCACGCAATGGACCGGCCACTTCTCGAAGTGTTTGGTTTCCGCCGGGTGCCAGTCGCGGGAAAAATAAATTTCCCAGCCGTTCTCTTCGGCAAAAGCGATCAGCCGGTTAAGCGGCCCAACCACTTGGTCGCCGTCAGTCACGGCAAGCGATCCGCCCGGGCAAAAGTCGTTCTGGACATCCACCACCAACAACGCTTTCTTAGCCATGTTGCAGCCTCCTCCTCCTCCTTGTTGTGGAGTTTTTAATTTACAAGTGTATTATACACACCTATCAATATCAGTCAACAGTTTAAAAGAATTTTTTGAGTTCTTGGGGACTGGGGGAAATGAAGCGGTAGAGTCGGGCCGGCCGCCGCCGGGGACCTCCCAGTTTTTTGGGGAGCGGCTTGACAATGTTGAGGGATAAAAACTTTTTGGCAAAGTTGCGTTTGTCCAATCTTTTCCCAAGGATCACTTCGTAGGTCTTTTGCAGCTGGGGAATGGTGAACTCCTTGGGGAGTAGGGAATAGACCACGTTGGTGTACTCCAGCTTGGCACGCAATCTTCCCAGGGCGTACTCGATAATTTTCCGGTGATCAAAAGCCAGATTTGGCAGCCTTTTAACCGAGTAAAGTTGGGGATGCTCGCGCACGCTGCTGCTAATTTTTAAGGACGTGGGCGGGACGAGGGCAAAATAAGCAATCGTGACGGTGTGGCCGCGGGGATCTCGGGCAAGGTCGTCAAAGGTATAAAGCTGTTCGGTATAGACATTATTTACTCCGGCTTTGTCCTTTAATATTCGAGCCACCGCATCCCGGCTCGGTTCATTTTTGATAAGAAAACCGCCGGGTAAGGCGCAATAATTTCTAAACGGTTCGTTCGAGCGTTCAATGAGCAGAACTTGCAGATCGTCTTCCTGAACCGTAAAAATAACCGCGTCCACGGTTACCGCCGGTGGCCAGTATAACTTTGATTTTTGGACATTCATGAATTTGATAGTGTTCTAACAACACAAGAGTATCGGATAACACCCTACCTGTCAACCTTGCCTGCTTTTTTGCAGAACAAAAGGATGGCCGCCTGAAGCGACCTAGTTTTTTTGCGAAGCAAAAAAGAAGAGGCCTTGCGTTTTTTGGGCGCAGGCCTCTGGGTAGATTAGAGCTGATCAGGCGATCTCCGTGATTATCGCCGTGATCATTACCGAGAACATAGATACGGTCGTGAAGATGGCCCCGGCACCCGTCACTCTGAGTGCAAGGATGTCCCAGGCTTCGATCCTCGACCCACTGAACTCGAAGACGGCGACGGAGATCCATCCGCCGATCGTGACCAGTGCCCCGATGATCACTCCGGCAACGGACAACGATAGGGCTAGCGGCATCGTAAAGCTCCTTCCGGCTTTCGATTTCCCTCTAGTAGGGATTACCTTATTATCCCATAGTTATAGGTTAGAGTCAACCGATTACATCGCAAAAAGGACGGTCGCCTCCGGCGACCTATGTTTTTGCTGACGCAAAAAGGAAGCCCCCGGCGAGTTTCGCTAGGGGCGTACTTCAGAAAGCTAATCTACATCCCGCTGCTCAGGGCGCCTATTACGACGAGGATGATCCCGATGAGGGTCACGAATCCGCCGAGAATCACCGTGACCATCGTGATCGAGAATATGCGATTCCAGAGCTTGTCTGGTAGGCCGCGATGGATTTCGAAGGCGGCGAAAGCGGCGAGGACAAGTAAGGCCCCGAAAGCGATCACCACACCGGCGATGACGATAACAAACGCGGGCGGCACAGCAATCTCCTTCCTTTCAAGTTTCCCTCGGATAGGGATTGGTTTATTATCCCATAACTATAGATTTCTGTCAATCTAAACTAGCTTGTTTTTGATACAAATCCTCCGACGAATTTGACTAAGGTTGTCTAAAACAAATTTCGGACTTATACTAATCTCGACATCTTTAAATAGAGAGGAGAAGAGAAAATGAACACGTTGCAAGTTCGACTGTATGATTTTGAACTTGTGATGAAAGGGCCCGAGAAGACGGAGCGCATTCGGATCGAAGGGGAGTATCCTCGCCACCGCCTGGCGGAGATGCTCTTTTCCAACCTGGGCCTGATGCACCTGGTGGCGCCTTATCTTCCCCGCGTCATCAAGACCGATTTTGTCGTCCACCCGCGCATGCAGGACTTGATCGCGGCGATGTACGCCTCGGAGAAGCGTCCGCGGCCGGTGTTTCGAACACCGGTCGGAAGTTGGGATTGGCCGGTTTTGTCGAGGACAGATCCCCGCAAAGCGGTGGTGACGTATTCGGGCGGAAAAGACTCGATGTGGAACCTTTGGTGGACACAGGAGAGATACGGTGAGCAGAACGTCCTGGCCGTTCACATCCACGGTCTCAACCGCGGCCAAAGCTACGAGGAGCGATACGTTCGCCGGCAGCAAGAGGCCTGGGGTTTCGACCTGCAGGTAATTTCCCTGCTCAACAGCTCCCGGAACTTCGGCAACCGGGTTATGCGGTCCCGGGATATGTTCCTTTCCGGTTTGGCCATCCCTCCGGCGCTGGAGTTTGGGGCGGCTAAGGTCGTGGTGGAGGGGAGAGCCCTCAACGATCCCACCGCCTACTTCACCTACCAGGCGCGGAACTTCCAATACTTCAACCGCCTGCTGAAGGAGTTGGGCATTCCGGTTCGAGTGACATGGCGGGTGCGAGAGGAGCTGGACACCGTCAAGGATATCTTTGTCCATCGG
>MEUW01000013.1:21901-29202 GCA_001772805.1 candidate division WWE3 bacterium RBG_19FT_COMBO_53_11 | reverse complement strand
GGATGCCGCACGTCTGCAACTGCTTTGCGGCGGCCTGCTACAAGCCCTCTCTGCGCCGCGCCTGGGAAAAGAGAGCACCGACCCTTCCGCTCTACGATTCGCAGTGCGGATCGTGCGTGAAGTGCCGGATCGTTAATCTGGGCCGGCTGCTCTACGGCCCGGAGGCCCAGAGCGTCGGTAGGGAAGACGCCCAGGCGTTCTTGCTCAATACCGCCCGCTGGATCCGGGAAAACCGGGTGCGGATGGCGGATATGATCGAGGGGACTTTCCTGCGGGACTTTCGGAAAGCGGCGAAGCGCTACGGTTTCGATCCCAATCGGTTGCTCTAGGGCAGCCGATTTTTTTATTTCAATAAAAAAGCCCCCGGCGAGTTTCGCTAGGGGGCGGGCTAGAGAGCTAGAACACACGGCTGACGATTTCGACCACAGCGATAATGGTCCCGATGAAGAACAGCACTCCGCCAATAGCCATCACTAACATGGCACTGATGTGACCGGAGAACCAGCGGCGGAAGTTCCCGTTGCCTAGGTCTCCGGCGCCCCGGAACATGTTGATGAAGGCGAAGATGAGCGCTCCGAAGAAAAGCAGAAGACCAAAGACGACTAACAACAGCGCGGACAGCATTGCGAACGACATCGCAAACTCCTGTTCGGTTTTCAAGTTTCCCTCGGATAGGGATCAGCTTATCTTCTCACGGGTTTGGATTGTCGTCAATTCTGCAGTGAGCCAGTGGTAAAATATAAGCGTGCCGAGGTGCTGTCTCGCCGATGGCGAGTTGCAATTCGGCTCACTGGAGTTCGCCGAGGTGGCGGAATGGCAGACGCGCTCGCCTCAAGAGCGGGTGAGGGCAACCTCATGAGAGTTCGACTCTCTCCCTCGGCACCACTTTCATGCTTTCAGTTACGGAATTAAGAAAAGGCGCTGTTTTTGTTGAGCAGGGGAAACCCTATGCGGTGGTCGAGTACCAGCACATCAAGGTCGGAAGGGGGAGCGCAACCATCAAGGTGAAGGCGCGAGACCTGAAATCCGGCTCGGTGCTGGAAAAAACGTTCATCTCCGGCGCGACGGTTGAGGAGGGCGAAGTCGAACGCCGGAAAGCGCAATATTTGTACTCGGATGAGAAGAATCTCAATTTCATGGACCCAAATTCCTTTGAACAGTTCCCGATTTCCAAAAGCATCGGCGGCGGAGGAGAGAAGTTCTTGAAAGAAGGAACGGAAGTTTTCCTCCAGGTCTTTCAGGGAGAACCGATCAACGTGGAACTGCCTCTCAAAGTGAATCTCAAGGTGACGGAAGCCCCGCCGGGGGAGAAAGGCGATACCAAGCAGGGCGGAAGCAAGGAAGCGATGGTTGAAACCGGCTACCGCCTGCGGGTGCCGATGTTCGTCAGCGTTGGGGAAACCATCCAAATCAACACCGAAACCGGCGAATACGCTGGCAGGAGTTCTTGAAGTCTGCGCCGGTTGGAAACGGCTTGGAGAATCCGATCCTCTTACTTTTTCAAAATTCCGATCAGGTAAAGCAGGCCCGTCACGAGCGATATGATTGAGAAGATCACAAACCGGAACGGGTACCCTTCGTTCAGCACCATCTTCACCTCCGTGAAAATAAACAGAGACCTAAGGACGTAAATTGCACCGATGGCAATCAGCGCCGGCCGTAGCAGGGGGAGCGCTCCGATCAACCCCGCTCCGGAAAAAGCGTAGGTGGCCCAAACCGCAAATATCAGCGCTAGAACGACGGAGGCAATGGAGGCAACAGCGCCACTCATTGGAATTTCCTTTGCCGGGCCGATATAACTGTAAAGCCCCGGTTTAAAGGCTAGAACCACGTGCAGGAGAGAGATGAGCGCGCTGAGGATCCCGCCGGCGATTAGTAACGATTTGGGGTTGAACATTGGTTCCATAGAGATTATCTGTCAAATCCGATTCCGAAGTCAAAACGGCTCCGGTTAGAGACGGGTTTCGGGGACTCAGCCGCGGGACGACACTATATTGAAGTCAAGCGAAATAAAAAGGCCAAGAGCGGGGTAAACCACTCTTGGCCATTCGGATCTTAACGAGACTTTAGTTCCTGCAAGATCTGCTCCAACAGGCTCCAGAGTTCTTCGTCGCTCATCATGTCCAGTTCGGACGAGGAAGAAACTTGCGGAGTGAGGCCGGCGGTCGATTGCTGCGGCACGCCGTTCGGGGCGCGGCCCGAGAAGGTTCCGTCCAGGAAGCGGTTGATCTCTTCGAGATTTTCGAAGTAGACCACGCCGTTGTTCTCGGCGTTTACCAGCACGGTCTGCGTCACGCCGGCATAGTCGATATTGGTGATCGACATCTGCCAGTAGAGCACGCCGTCGCGGGTGAGCGGCCGGGGCTCGACCGCGAACAGGTTCCCGGAGGAGCTCTCGCCGCTCTGATACCACTGGTAGGTCGGGAAGGCGGCGCGAACGTAGCCTCTGGCGCGGTTGGGGCTCATCATTCCCGACTCGGCCGGGAGTTCGTAGAGCCGGATCGACCCGTCGTGGGCGTCGACGAACAGTATCTTGAAGATGCTGTAAGCCGGCCCGTAGGGCTCCATCCCGACGAACCACATCGGACCCTGATCGGTGGGGATCAGGTACGGCATCTGGTTGTCCTCGCCGTCAATGTGGGGAACTTCGGTTTGATCGCGGTGGGTGAACCAGGCGTTCGAGATGCCGCCGCGGTAGGCCCAGGCCTTGGCGATTCTCAGTGCCAATGCCTCGGGGTAGAGCCGTTGCCCCTCGAAGCGGGGATCGGCCGTCGCGGCTTCCGGCGTCAGATCTTCAATCTGCCCGTCGGCATGGACCACGAAGACGCCGCCCCAGTAGGGGACGCGCACCGGGAACTGGTAGCGGTAGGCGACGTAGGGAGCCATCGCGACCACTTCGCCGTCGATCTGAAGATAATAGAACTCCGGCAAGTCGACGGTGTAGCGCATCCGCCACAGCGGCCAGGTGATCCGGTCGGTGATCTCCATCCCCTCGCCGTAGCGCATGGGCTGGAGGATCGTGTCGACGCTCCCGTCGGGGTTGACGACTGCGAACCCGTCGGTCTGGCCGGTTAAGGTGTTCCAGAATCCGGTCGGGATCCGCGGGGCGGCCCAGGCGATTCCTTCGGCGGTGTCCAAGGGATCCATATCGCCGAGATGGTGCCGGGGGTCTTGGATCTTGTTTGCGCCGTAGCGCTCCGCGACCGGCATCGGAAGATATCGCACTTCGGTGGTTTCCGGCAGAGTCTCCAACGCCGTCGGCTTGAGGTCCTGGACCAAATACCGTTTCGCCAGCGCGGGAGAAAGGATGGCATAGCCGATCAGGCCTGCGGCCAGCAGGATGCCGATGATCCAGGTGGCCCCTCCGGGCTCGTCGTACTGGTTGTTATCGATTGAATAAACCCCGATCACAATGAGGATCGCGATAACGGTCAGTGCCCACCCGGTCGGATGCATCCAAAAGAGGTCGAACAAGATCGCGCGGACGATCGGCAAAGGAGCCGCCGCCCAAAGGAGAATTCCGATGACGACCAGGCCGATGACGACCAGGATCTTCCCGAAATTCAATTCGAATGTGAACGTGCCACGACGCTGCACTTAGCACCTCCTAGGTGTGCCTTAGACTGTAGGTAATTATAGGGTATGATTCGGCCGAGTGCAAATTCCTTCAGAAACGGGGTTCCGGCCGCGCTTCTTAAGCCATTTATTTAAAACCAATCCCGTGATAGTATGAGTTAAAATCTACAATTGAGAGGAGGGAACCATGGAGTTCTACAAGGAATTCCTGAGTAATGGCATTCGACTAGTTTGCTGGCCGATGCCCCATCTTCGCTCCGCCACCGCCATGATTGGATTTGCGGCCGGCGGTCGACACGAGGATGCGGTTCATCCCGGGATCGCCCACTTTGCCGAGCACATCGCCTTTAAAGGGCCCCGCCGCTTCCCTACCGGCCAGGCCATTCTTGAGGCGTTTCAAGACCTGGGATCGTCTGCCAATGCGGGCACCTCCTCGGAGATGACTGTATTCTATGTTAAGTCCCCAGCCCTTTACTTGGGGGAGGCGGTGGAAATTATTGCAGATATCGCCTTTGATCCGTTCTTTACCGATGAGAATGTGAGGGTCGAATCCGGAGCAATTGTCCAAGAACTCAAGGAAGATCTTGACGATCTCGCCACGCAGGCTGAGGATCTCTCCGACCGGCTGATTTTTGGCGACCATCCTTTGGGGGGCAGCGTGTTGGGGACCCTGGAGTCGCTTCAGCTAATAACTGCTGACGATTTGCATGGGTTCCGACGCCGCTGGTACACCACGGATAGAACAGTGGTTGGGCTGGTCGGCAATCTGGAAGAGCAGGTGATTTGCGACCTTCGCCGCCGGCTTGAGTCGGTCCCAGCCAGCAGGGGTTACGGTTTGGTGCTGCCTTTTACTCGATTCCAGAGTTCTCCGGCTTTCGAGTTTAGGGAGAAAGCCGCCGAGCAGACCAACACGGTCTTGGGGTTCCACTCCTACGGCCGCAACCACCCCAAAGCGGAAGCGCTACAGGTCTTGGAGGCGGTGTTGTCCTCCCGGCTTTACCTGGAGCTTCGAGAATACCGCGGGCTGGTTTACGGTGTTGATGCGAGTATTCACCTCCTGTCGGACTGCGGAACTATTGAGATCGAAATGGCCTTGGACCATGGGGAACTGGAGCTTGCCCTTGGCGTTGTCTTGGGTGAGCTTAACCGCCTTAGGGTGGAACCGGTTTTGGCCGACCAGCTTAGGCGGATCAAGAGGTCGCTTCGAGGCTCAATCGATATCTCCTTCGAAAGTACCGCGCACTTGTGCGGTTTTATGGTGGAGCAGGAGGGTATGGATGGCAATATCAAGAGTTTCGAGGAGATCGTTGCCAAGATTGAGGCCGTGACGGTGGCGGATATCCAGGATGTGGCGCAGGAGATCTTTGTGGGCTCCGGCTTGAACTTGGCGATCGTTGGCCCCAAGCCCAGGTTCCGCAAGATCAAGAATCTGATTGCCAAGTTTTAGGACTTTAGACGGCTTGTGTCGCAAGATGCAAGCCGTTTTTTATTGCAGGCCAAGTTAATAACGATATACTTAAAAACGTGAACTACCAAAAAGATACGCTCAAAAACGGGATTCGGCTAATCACGGTGCCGATGCCCAATTTGGAATCGGTGACGGCGATGATCGGGGTTGGCGCGGGCGGCCGATACGAGGATGCTCGGACCCAAGGGATTGCCCATTTCACCGAGCATATGCTCTTCAACGGGACCGCCAAGCGGCCCACCTCTTTTGACATTTCCTCCGAGCTGGAGTCGCTCGGAGCGCACTTCAATGCCTTTACCGACAAAGAGATCACCGCCTACTACGTCAAGGCCGAATCCCGAAATCTTCCTAAGATTTTGGACGTCCTGACCGATATGGTTTTTAATTCCAAGTTCGAGGAGAAAGAAATAGAAAAAGAATCCCGGGTGATCACCGAGGAACTAAGGATGTACAAAGATGAACCGAGAAGCTGGGTCCAAAACATTTACGACCAGCTGGTTTTCAGCGGCAACCCTTTGGGCTGGGAGATTCTGGGGACCGAGGAAACGCTGCGTTCCCTGAAGCGGGAGGATTTCTTGACTTATTTGGATGACTGGTACCGGTCGCCCAATCTGGTGGTGGCGGTGGCCGGCAAGATTGGAGAGGAGGAGGCGCTGGCGGAAGTCCGAGATGTTTTGGGAGGGCGGGGGCCGGGAGAGGTAGGGGAGCTTCCCAAGTTCAAGACCGCGCAAGAAGAACCGCAGGTTTTAATTGAAGAACGCAAAACCGACCAGACCCATTTTGTGCTGGGCATGCGCGCTTACCACCGCTCCCACCCGAAGCGGGAAGCGTTGGAAGTCTTAGTCTCCGCGCTGGGTGGGGGAATGAGCTGCCGTCTTTTCCAGGAAATCCGGGAAAAACGCGGACTGGCCTATTACGTCCAGGCTCATTGGCAGGACTTTTCCGACACCGGTTCTTTGCAAATCGTCGCCGGCGTTAACAATCAGAAAGCCGAAGAGGCGGTAAAGGCCGTAGCGGCGGAGTTGACTAAATTAAAGGAACAATTGGTCCCGGCGGAGGAACTTAAGAAGGCCAAAGAAATGTTGCGGGGCGATCTGGTTTTGGGGCTGGAGTCGACCAATGGCGCTTGCTCCTACTTTCTTGGTCAAGAGGTTTTGGAAAAGAAAATCGAAACGCCGAAGGAAAAAATAGCCAAGATCGACGCCGTCACTGTCGAGGATGTCCAATCGGTCGCCAAAGAGCTGTTTATCGATGCAGGCCTAAACTTAGCCTTGATCGGCCCGTTCCCTTCCTCCGACCGTTTCCGTCAGATTCTTAATATTTAAAAAGGGCCGCCGACGAGTATTCGTCAACGGCCAATTAATTCAGCTGTTCTCTAACGGTGCGTGAGCGTGCGTTTCGTTCCCTCGCTCCAGCAGACGACTCCTCCCATTGGAATCCCGCTGATCGTGGTATCTTTCCAAACCGCCAATCCCATATTCAGCAGCAGATTGAAGTCGGCGTTGCAGCGGGCCTCCTCCTCGGATCGGAAACGAAACCCGCGATCGCCGCGCTTCACGAGCCGAATCAGCGTCTCGTTCGCCGATCCCGCCGCAGGATCATGCGTCTTTCGAACTCTCCCAAAGAGGCCTTGCAGCTTCAGCTTGGGCAAAGTTTCCTCCTTTCGCGAACCTAGCAATTCCGTCGCTTTCGCAACGCAATTGTACTACCTAAGCTTTAAAATTTCCAAATTCCTGTTAAACTTTGATCAAACCATTCTTTTGGAAGGAGGAGAGATGGCCGTCAAGGTTTACACCCTGAGCAACGGCTTGCGGGTGGTTCTGCACTCGGAGAGTTATCGTTCTTCCTATATGACCCTGACTACTCGCGCCGGCCCGCGCTTTGAGCGGCCGGAAGGGCTGGGCCTTTCCCATGTTCTGGAGCATCTGGTGGTCAGCGATCCCGCGATCCACTACGAGATGGAGTCGCTGGGCGAGGGCCTGTACAACGCCGAAACCGATGCCGAGGACGTCAGCTACTTCTTTTCATTTCCCAAGCGGAACGTGCTGAGGGGAATGAAGGCCTTTGCCCGAATCTTGACGGCGCCGATCTCGGCCGAGAAATTTGAGAAAGAAAAGACCGTGATTGGGATCGAATACGTTATGGCGAGTGAAGATCCGGATTCCGTCCTCTACGACTTGTTCATTCGAACCGGTTGGCAGGGGCATATTCTGGATCGGAACGATACCGTTCCTTGGCAGGATAACCTTCCCCACCT
>MEUW01000013.1:13904-21892 GCA_001772805.1 candidate division WWE3 bacterium RBG_19FT_COMBO_53_11 | reverse complement strand
ACAGCTCTCCGCTTTCCGCCAAAAGGTGAACTGCGGTCGGAACATGGTTTTGGCCGTGGTCGGCGATCCCCCGGTCCAACCTTTTCTCGAGGTTTTGGAGGGGACTTTGGGGGCTCTTCCTGAGGGAGAGCTGCTGCCGGTTGAGCGCTTCCCCCTGCCGGTTCGGGAGGGATTCACCGTAGTTAAACAGGTGGCACCTCGGAAGCTGGTCTACGCTCTTTTGGGATTTCCTCTGCCGCGGCTTATGAGCGCCGAAAGACGGGGATTGGAGATCCTGAACATGTACTTGGGAGATCCGAACCTCTTCTCTTCGGTTCTCTTCAACCGGGTCCGCGAGGAATTGGCCTTGGTCTACTCCGTCATGTCGGGAGTTGAGACCTTCTACGACTCGGATTCTTTCCAGGTGCGGTGGGTTTGCCCACCGGGTAACCTGGAGAAAATCCTCAATGTTGTCTTGGAGGAGATCGGAAAGATTGCGCAGGAGGGGATTTCTCAAAAAGAGTTTCGCCGCACCCGCCAGGTCCTTTCGCTGCAGAAGGAAGGGCAGCTCGAAGAGCCGACGACAATCAGTGTGGCTCTGGCGGAGGAGACGATCCGCTCCGGCCGGGTTTCCGATCCGAAGCTTTGGCCAAAGAAGGCGCGCCGCGCCCGCCGAGCCGACATGATCCGTTTTGTGCATAGTTACCTCAACCCGGATCGAGCAGTCCTGGCGCTCTACGGCCCGGTGGAGAATCTGGAGCCCCGAATCTTAGTCTGATTCGGGGCTTTTTTGATCGTTGCGGGGCGAGCGTTCTTTTAAAACTTCCCAATAAGAGTGAACGCGCTGGTCGGTTTTATTCTTGCCGGTCAGGAATATTAGAGCTTCATCAATCCCGGCCAGGATCGAGAGGCCGTTAATTGCCCAAAGGAGCGGCAGATTAAATCTCTGGAGCAAGGAGACGGCGAACCAGAATCCGAAGACATATGTTGTGAATTGCCAAATGCGCGTGTGGAGGTTAGGAATATTTTTGGTGTAGCAGAGACCAATTATTTTGGGGGCCGTGAGAAAAAATACGGGAACAACTACAAGGAGGTAATGGCGGGCTAGCTCCTCTCTAAAAATATAAAAGCAGCTTAAAAGCACGGCCGGATAAAAGATAAAATCGGCGATTGTGTCCAGCATGTGCCCAAAATCCGATTCGGTTTTAAAACGCCGGGCAATGGTACCGTCGACCGCGTCGCTCGCAAAGAGAAGCAGAGCCAAGATGCCGAAAGCGGTTTTCTCTTCGAGCAGGGCAAAAAATACCAAAAGCGGAGAGAAGATTATTCGCGAGAACGAGATCGCGTTGGCGATGTGTTGGTGAAGCCAGCCCATCGTCCTTTATATTATCCTTTTGTTGAGGCCATGCTTAAATTCATTTTGGGGGCGCTTTGGTTTATGCTCCCTTCCTACGCTGCCAATATCATTCCCGTTTTTGCGAAGAAGATTAACTTATGGAACTACCCGGTAGATTTCGGAAAAACCTGGAAAGGCAAAAGAATATTCGGGGATCATAAGACTTGGCGGGGAATTATTTCCGGAATCGTCGTCGCCGCCCTTTTATCTTTCTTTCAGGGGAGGGGAACTTGGGTGGGAATTATTCTGGGAGGGGGAACGCTGGCGGGGGATTTGGGGGGGAGTTTCGCAAAAAGGCGGATGTCAATTTCTCCCGGCGGCAAAAGTTTAATAATTGACGATATCCCCGGAACGCTTACGGGGCTGGTTTTTGCTTATGCTTTTGGAGTTGCCACAATCAGCTTTTACCAGGCGGCGTTTTTGCTCTTGGTTGGCCCGCCTCTTCACGTTTTGGCCAACCGCCTCTGGTACGCGCTTAAGATCAAAGAGGTTCCTTGGTAAGTTACGGGAAGCGCTTAAGGACTTTGTGTTCGATTCTTTCCCCGATTTTTAGAAATCCGTTTTCGCGATTGGGGTTGTCGCAGGCACCCAGCGGCAGGGCTGAAATAAATTTAACGTAGCGTTTATCATATCTTGCATCATTGATTTGTTCGATATCGGTCTTTCGAATAGACCGCGCTTCTTTATCGATTAAAAAATTCGCCGGCGTATGGGTATGCCCGCTAACGAGCAAAATGTTCTTATCCGAGGTTACCAGGGATTCCAGGAAGCACATATTGTTTTGCACGAACTTCGATTCAATAATCGCTTGGCGCATTAAGTTTGCGAGGAAGCTTCCGGATAAGGGGATTTCGGCGAAGGGGCCGCGGAGAAAAAGGGGTGGGCAGTGCACGAAAATTATTATCTCGCGCTCCGGGGCGGTTTCTAAAGTTTTCTGCAGAAAGTTTATCTGATCCGGGCCGAGGCCTCGGCCGGCGGTTCCGGCGATCATAGGAATCCAATTGCCGGGGTTTAGCCAATTTTTAAAGATCGAAAGCGCCTCCGGACCGCTGTCCAAGAATACCAGGAGTTCTTTTCCGTTTTTAGCGGTGTAGAAATGTTCAAATTTATAATTTTGGAGCGGGTTGAACCAGTTAAAATCTACCTTCATTGATTCCCATTCTTTTAAAAAGCGGAATTTGTGATGGCCGATTTTTGGCTTGTGCTGCCTTCTTATCTTATAGGGGATATGGACATGATTTAGGCCGTAGATGGAGTAGTTGTAGGGGCGGGCGTGGTAGTCATGGTTACCCAGGGTTAAAAAGACCACCCCCTTGCATGTTTTAATTGTTCTATTGAAAATGCCCCAATTTGAGGCATTCCCTTCTCCATCGTAGTCTGCCAGGAAGTAGTCGACCGTATCGCCGTTTAAGACTAGGATTTGGTTATTTTTAACCGTCTCCACGGTTTTTTTGAACCAATAGTTTGGGTTTAGGAACTCGTAATCCCGGGGAAGAGCTTTTTCGATCTCATCCCAGCTGGAAGAAAGGTGCGCGTCGGAGATAACGATAATTTCCTTCATCGAAGAGTATTGTAATAGAAAGGCCGCGAATCTCAGAACTATCGCGGAAATTCCGATTAATAATTTCTGCTATCTTTATCTCGTGCTGAACCGCAACTTTTGGCTTTTGTTTGTCAATCGAGCGTTTACCAGGATTGCCTATCACCTCACGACCTTTGCGCTGGTGGTTTGGGTCTTCCGGCTCACCGGAGCCAACATCGCCGTTTCATTGTGGATGGTCGTTTTTTTGGTGGCCTCATTAATTACTTCGTTTTTTTCCGGTGTGGCGGCTGATATTTATGACCGGCGGCGGATTATGTTTTTTTCCAACATTGCGTGGGGGGTAACCGCGCTGGCTTTTTTGCTGGTTCCGGATAGCTTTCCGGGGATTTTGCTGGTCTCCTTTTTTGCCCAAGGATTGGACGAGTTCTTTTCGCCGGCCCAAAATTCGGCCCTGCCCCAGATTGTGGCCAGCCGTGATTTAATCCGCGCCAACTCGTATTTGACACTGGTAACCAATATCGCCAATTTTCTGGGGTATTTTTTAAGCGGCATAATGCTGCGGTTCATCGGCTTCTCGGCTCCCTTCGTGACCGCCGCTGTTTTGGTAACGCTTGGAGCGATGGCGACCTTGTTCCTCCCCCCTCTGGATCAGGAGGAAAAGCCGGTACCGTTCAAAATGTTTTTCGGCTTAGTCAAAGAGAAGTTGGCCGACCAGTTTTCGTACTTGGTTAAAAATCCCAATATCACGAGAACGATGGTGATCTCGGCGGTAATCCTTTCGGTCGGGGCCGGAGCGGGGTCATTGGCCCCGGGGTTTGCCGAGCAAGTTCTGGCGATCGACGCCCGCGACTTGAGCTTTGTCGCGGTTTTGCCGATCGGATTAGGCCTTTTCTTAGGAGCATTAATTTTAAGCCGCCGCGGAAAGTTCATTCCCGTGTGGAAAGGGATCCTTGGAGTTGGGGTGATCCTGCTTTTGCTTTCGGCTTCGCCGTTTCTGCGGGTATTTCTTGGCAATCATGTTGTTACCCCACGGGGATTTGAACAGGTACCCTTCTTTTCCTTGGTGATCGCAACCCTCTCTTTTCTTTTGGGTGTGTTTGCTTCTTGCATCACCATCCCTATTATTACTTCGATTCAACGGCTCGCGCCCGGTCCGCATATGGGGCGTACTTTTGCGGCAATGGGAACGGTGAGTTCGATTTTGACCCCGTCCGTAGCTTTAATTTTTGGTCCGATCGCCGATCTAGCTAGTCCTGTGATACCGATTATAGTTGTGGGAGTTATCGTTTCGATATCGGCTTTTTGGGTTCGGGCCAAAGTCGTGATTAAATAGGTAACATGTCACTTTCTTTCTCGCCCTTTGGAATTATTTTGGCCATTTCCTATCTTCTGGGAGTTTTTATTTTCTGGCGATGGGGGAGGAGAGAGGGTTTTTCCTCGAACGACCTGTTCGATCTGGCGTTGGTCTCCTCGCTTGTCGCCTTCGGGGGAGGAAAAATTCCTCCGATCTTGCTCGGGGCTTCGGCCGAGTTTTATTGGGCCGGGGCGGTTCTGGCCGGAGCAGCGGCTCTGCTCATCTCTGCATTTTTTAGGCGCTGGTCTTCCCTAAGACTTATGGACTTGGGGGCGATCGCGCTTAGCTTCTCGGAAGCCGCCGCTTTTCTGGGGTTTTGGATTTTGAAAATTCAAGCTCCTCTTTTCTTCGCCGGTTGTGCGGCTAGGGTGGTCTTTCTGTACCTCATCCATCGGCGAACGCCGTCCGGTGTAACTTTCTTCTCTTATCTAATCTTGGAGGGGGTTTTGCTTTATCTTTCCGGAGGTTTTCTTTCGATTGCCGTGTTGGGATTGGGAATTGCGGGTTTGATTGCAATCCTAATCAAGTTTAAGGTAAAAAGAAGCAATGGCTAAGAGGAAGGATTTGTTTGAGAAAGTTCGGGAGTCGCTAACCGCCCAAGAAAAGAGGCTCGCTCTGGAAAAGGAGCGCTTGGCCAAAGAGAGTTTGGCGGCTCGGCCGGAAATTGGTTCAATCCCCTCCGCTGAATTTGTGGAGCAAGCTACCGAAGGGCTTAGCCAGGAGCGTTTGGCGGTTGAGCAAGGGATATTGGAGAAGCTCCTAATGGAAACCCGCTTGGCCCTTTCTAAGTTTAAGATTGGCAAGTACGGGATTTGCGAAAACTGCGGTAAGCCGATCGACCGCTCCCGTTTGAAAGTCTATCCCCAAGCTCGCTACGACTTAGATTGCGAGAAGACGCTCTCCTTAAAAAGAGGTGCTTGAATTGATTTTTGAGGACCAAGATCTTTTGGTTCTCGCGAAGCCCGCCGGCCAAACCGTCAACCGCGCCGAAACTACCGCAAACGAGATTACTCTTCAGGATGAGTTGGAGAAGTATTTGGGAATTAAAAAATCGGAAGAGGGGATTGGGGGTCGGGCGGGGATCGTTCACCGGCTCGATAAAGAAACTTCCGGGATTCTGGTAGTGGCAAAGACGCAGGAAGCTTTCGAGAAACTGCAAGCCCAGTTCAAAGAGCGAACCGTGGACAAGGAGTACTTGGCTTTGGTGCACGGGAAAACCGATCCGGAAGGAGAAGTCCGTGCGCCAATTGATCGCCATCCCAAGTTTCGGCGGCGGTTCGAAGTCGTGGAAGGGGGAAGAGAATCGACGACCGGGTACCATCGCGAGGCTCTTCTTAATAAAGAGGAAGAATCTTACTCATACTTGCGGGTCCATCCTCTCACCGGCCGAACCCATCAAATTCGCGTCCATTTAAAGCACATTGGCCATCCGGTGGTGGCTGATCCGCTTTATCTTTCGGATAAGCGGCTGAAAGAGGATTTGAAATTATGCCCGCGCTTGTTCCTGCACGCCGCTTCCCTTACTTTTACCCATCCGTCCACCGGCGCGCGGATGCGCTTCGAGGCCGATCTTCCAGATGATCTGAGGAAAGCCCTCTCCTCCCTAAAGCCGCCCACCCCCGTTTAGTTGCCCCTTATGGTATATATAGTATACTATATTAGATAATTGGTTAGGAATGTTCGTTTGAATTTTTGGATTACTGCCTTACAATAGACGTTAGAGGATAAGGAGAGTAGAAATGGACGGCCGCCTCCGGCGACCTAGCATTTTCCAAGGAGGGAAAATGAGCCGATTCGTTTTGGGCCAAGTTGTCGCCACGCTGGTGACAGGGGCGATTTTTCTCGGGAGCTTTGCGATCTTCGGTGCTTGGCAAAAATCCCCGGATGCGCGGATCGCCGCGATGGCGATCGCCACCGGTGTTTTCTACGCTGTGATCATCCTCTTCCGGCTTTTCGTCAAGAATCGGGAGTGGGATCGCCAATTGGATACGGCGTTTGCGGCGGCGGCGTCAGTCACGGTTTTGCTGATGGTTTGGTGGCTAGCCGTTGTCGCGATATTGTTCATTTCGGTCCGGAGCATCGTATTGGGTATCCGGGCTCTGAATTCCGTCAACTCCGGAGACCACCGTTGGTCCCGGGTTCACACCGACTATCTGCTCTGGGGTCAGTTCCTAACCACCTTAGCGTTTCTTCTGTGGTTGGGGTTGAGATAACCCTGCCTTGAGCTGGTTGCTTACCCAACCAGCTTTTCTTTACTATAGGATCCACCCGTGGTAACATTCCCTTATTAGGAAAGGAGATCGAAGGAGATGGCGATCAAGAATCCCGTTCTACGGTTCTTCGCCGGTCTGGCGGCGCTGGTGCTGGCGCTGTCGGCGTTGCTGTTCCTGTCCTACGGGGTAGGGACTTTGCGAGAATCCTGGTATGCTCAGGAGTATCCGTATCTCTTCGCGGCTCACGGATACGGATTTTGGACGGCAGTTCGTGAGGGGGGCACCTATCTGCTCGGAGTAGCATGTGTGGCCGCGGGTTCCCTTCTCGTATTGTTGACGTCGCGGGGCGTTGGGGACTGGCTCTTCGGCCTCAAGAAGAAGTAGGTCCGTTCGCCGATCTGTTTCATACAGGTCGGCTTTTATTTTTGCACCAGCAAAAAATAGGTCGCCGGAGGCGGCCGTTATTCGGTTTGTTGCCGAATCTAGGTCGCCGGAGGCGGCCGTTATTCGGTTTGTTGCCGAATCTAGGTCGCCGGAGGCGGCCGTCCTTTACTGGACTATTACTCCTGAAATTCGCTAGAATATCAGTAGAGCCCCTGCCGGGGATAAAAAAAGCTCGCCATGCCCAGACGTTATCGGAGTAGCCGAAGGAAAGGTACCCGTCGTTCCTCCTCTTGGAGGGTTGTTCAGCGCCACTCCAAATTTAGAAAAAAGATTCGTCAGCTAGGATCCGCGATCGTGGTTTTGATTGCGGCCCTATTGATTATCGGCGCCTATAATTTTATGAAGATTTTCTTTTCCCCGCTGGATTCCGCGGCCGGTTCCTATTTCCAAAACAGCTCCTCTTGGGACGGGAAGATGCCGTTGAGTTTGGTCTATCTTGAAGTTTCGGATATTACGGTTAAATCTCCCCAAACGCTGGATTTAAGTCTGATCTCTTTTAATCCTACCCAAGGTCTGTTCACCATCGTTGCAATTCCTTCTTCCTATCAAAGGCTAAAAGAGCTCTACGGCTTGGGAGAGATCAATACTTCGGAGGGCGGGGTGGGGATCGTCGCGCAGGAGGTTCAAAAGTTGTTAGGCGTTCCGGTCGACGGTTACATTGTCGTCGACAGTAAGGGACTCACGGAGCTGGGGGATCTTTTTCCTAAAGTTTCGGGAGTGAGGGACGCGCTGGTTCTCTCGAATATTTTTAAGCTTCCGCAGGTTTGGGAAATTAAGCAATCCTCCGCCAAAACCAGTTTGGACATCCCCGGAATCTTGAGAATCGTTTGGTATTTGCTGCATGTGCGTTCGGATAAAATTGACCATCTGATTTTATCCCCCGAATTCCTCGACGATCCGGATGGTTTGGATCGAAAGCTTTCCCCTTACTTCAAAGACGATTATCTGGCGATCGAGCATCTCAAGATCCAAGTGCTCAACGGTTCCAGCAAAAGCGGTTTGGCCTCGGCGGCGGCGCGGATTGTCCGGAACATCGGGGGAGAGGTTATCCGGGTTGAT
>MEUW01000013.1:12516-13885 GCA_001772805.1 candidate division WWE3 bacterium RBG_19FT_COMBO_53_11 | reverse complement strand
GATGGATTCCGGTAGCTACACGGCTTCCCGTTTGGCGAGAATCTTCGGAGTTTCCGATAGCCGGCCGCCGCGGGAGGGAGCAGAGGCGCGAGCGAACATCACTTTAGTTCTGGGTTCCGAAAACTCTTGGGGAATCGACTAATCGATTTAATTAACGGCGGATGCGGGAGCGCCAGAGATAGATGACCGCCACCGCCCCGCCTAATAGAAGAATCGTTGGGATAATATAGAGTTCTAAGTTCTCCGGAAGTTTAAATTCTTTAACTTTCCCCCAAATCTCGGCTAGTTTTTGCTTCGTTGTTTCTAGTATCGATTTGGGTTCCGAATCGTTAACTTCCTTGGTAAGGAGGGCGGAGTAAATCCCATCTGGTTTGGTAGTGCTGTCCTCGCCTTGCTCGGTTGCAATTTGCTTCGCAAAGTACATCCGTTTGCCCTCCGGAAATTCCAGCACAAACGGGTCTTGAAATTGCCCACTTTCTGATTTGGGAGTTAGTTGCACAATAGGATCGGAGAAGAGGAGCCCGTCGGTTGAAGTGGCCAAATAAATTCCGCTTCCTAACGCCGAAGTGTTGTCCTCGCTCTGCTCGGTTGCAATTTTCCGTTGAACGGAAAAGTAGAGCTCATATGTTCCTGTCAGCTCGTTATATTTCGCGTGGGAGTTAAAGACCAGATCAGCTTCCAGCGGACTTTTGCCAACGTCGACTCTTACTCCTTCGTCCTTGGCCCACGTTAGGCCGTTGGGCGACGTCGCCGATAAGATTCTCCAAGTAAATTCCTGTTCGGTCTTGGTCACTTCCCCGTCATAGTACATCCGATACCCGCCTTGGGGGAGAGCAATAACACTGGGGTGAACAACATTATCAGGATCGAACTCACCGCCGGGGGAGAGACGGATTCCTTTTTCGACCGACCAGTTTAGCCCGTCGGATGAGACGGCGGAATAGATGGCGTTTGGCGAAGTGCTTCCCTCGCTCTGCTCGGTTGCAATTTGCTTCGCAAAGTACATCCGCCATTTTCCATCGGATAGTTTGATGATTGACGGCATTGATCCCTCCAGCCGGATTCCTTCTTCAGTTTGAAAGCTGCGGCCGTCGGAAGAGATGGCGCTCTTGATTACATTAGTCGCAAAGGACGCCCCGCCTTCGGCGGAGCTAGTTTCGCCAGAGGGGCTGGCGAAATACATTCGGTACCTGCCATCAGGTAGGGGAATGACCGCGACGTTGTGAATAGTTGGATCGGAAAATATGACGCCTTCCTCTTTCCAAACGAAACTCTGCGCGAACACGCGCAAACTTCCCAGGAAAAGGATAAGCAAAGGGATAATTAGCACAAAACCCGAAAGGGACAGGGCCTTTCGCATGATAAAACC
>MEUW01000013.1:9915-12466 GCA_001772805.1 candidate division WWE3 bacterium RBG_19FT_COMBO_53_11 | reverse complement strand
CACCGTCCTCGCGCATCGGGCGGGCTTTGTCGACGATCAGGGCGCGGCCCTCAATCTCGAAGCCGTTGAATTTCTTGATCGCTTCATCGGCGGCGGCTTCTTCTTTCATCGTCACAAAACCAAAACCCTTGGAGCGTCCGGTATCTTTGTAGCTGATAATGACGGCATCTTCCACTTCGCCGACTTCGGCGAACATCTTATTAAGATCCTCACCGGTAGTAGCCCAGGGAAGATTGCCAACGTATAATTTTTGACTCAAGTGATTTTCACCACCTCTCACAGGGAGCACAACTGAGAGGCGGTCCAACTAACGGGGTCGACACTCTCGCAGGTCCCTAACAACTCTTATTATATCAGACTCGTCAGACGAGTTCAGACCGGCAGGTGATCAAGTGTTTTTTCGGTTTTGATCAGTTTGAGGATTTGATCAAAGTTATCGGCAATGAAATCGGCGCGCGCTAGCTGGTCGCGGGTATACCAGTCCGTCTTGAGCGCGATCACTTTGGCTCCGGCTTCCTTGCCGGCTTCGACGCCGGCGGCCGAATCTTCGATCACAATGGCTTCTCGAGGCAGGATTTCCGATTTATCCATGGCTTTAAGAAAGATATCCGGGGCCGGTTTCTTGTGTTCGACCTCGTCCCCGAAGACGGTGAAGTCGAATAAATTTTCGGCATCAATTTGGTGGAGGACTTGGGTCGCAACCTCCCTGGTGGTGGAGGTAGCCAGAATGGTAAGAGTCTGCCTTCTTTTGAGATGAAAGATGAGCTCCCGGGCGCCGTCCCGCAGTTTAATTGCGCTTATATTTTGTAGATAGATGTCTCGAGTTTTTTTGGCGAGTTCGGCCGAGGTCTGGTTAATGTTCAGGTCTCTAATCATTCTTTTCCAGTTTTCCTCAAGGCCGATGCCAGGAGTGTGATTGAGCTGTTCACAGGAGATATCTAAGCTTTTCAAAACCACGCAGTAGGCCTGATCGTAGACCCACTCGTTGTTGATCAGAGTACCGTCGAGGTCGAAGATTACTGCTTTCATTGTGAGCGAAGCGAACAATGCTAGGTTCGGCCCATCCGAACCGTCCATTGTGCGTGAAACAAACAATGCTTGAACCGCCTATGGCGGCCGTCCACAACGTTCATTTTAACCTATTTGACGGAGAGATAAAATTAGGTTCTTATCGGGGTTGAAATGGTGGTTTTGGACTTGACTCCTGCCCTATAGTCTGGTATATTTAAAGTAACCTAAGAAGAAAAGGAGTCCGAGATGAGACGCACTTCCATCCAGATGACCTACAGGCAGCGCGCCCTCGCTCGGGACATCTTGAACCGCAACCTCGTTGAGGTCGGTGAGAGACCCGCTCGAGCCAACGTCGCCCAGCAGATCGGAGCAACCACTACGATCCGCGAGGCGAACTGGCTACGCAACCTGAATGGTCATCGGTAAGGTCAAACAAGCCCCGCGCAGTCTATAAGACTTCGTGGGGCTTCTTCGTTTTAGCGACGCCAGTCACGTCCTCGCGGTTCTAACATTTGTTCGTTATTGCTCCAATTGACTATTTCTTGTTTGACACTTATAATGTAAACAGTCTCTCTCCTTTCTTCGGGCCTGGGCCAAATTAGCCCAGGCCCATCTAGTTCCGCTCGGTTTCCAAGTTCTAACATCCAGGACTCGGGCACCCCTTTTCTCGGAAACGGCGTCTCCGTCTGCAGACGGATCGTCTCGCCCTCGTCGCCTTCGCTCCTGCGGGATGTTCCTCGTAAAGGGTGCCCTGCGTCCTTCAGTCACGTCTTCTCGGAATCCATCGCTATTTTCACACTCAATAAATCCTCGATAGGCCGAACTTTTTTTGGAGATAGGGAAGATCGTGAACGACGTAGACGAACGCTTGCCAGGTGTAGCCGTCCCAGCGCTTACGCGCTTCTTTCTTTACCTTTTCGATCACCTCGCGGGGCCTGGGGGGTGTTTTGCCGAAGAAGAGTTCGTGGAAAACCGTTGCACTCCAGACATCAATCGGAAACTCTCCTTCGGAGAGGAGGATTCCGGCCGAGTACTCGCCGATACCAGGGAGTGCCAGGAGAGTTTTGAGCGCTTCGCCGCGGTCCATCTTGAGCAGGTCCTGGGGTGAATAGGGGAAGGTGAGAATCCTCTTCGCTAGGCTTTTGAGAAATTTTCCCCGGTATCCAAGGTTTGCCGTTTTGGTGAGTGTTCTTTCCGGTATCCGATTTATCGTTTGGGGAGACGGCCAGGTTCGGACCTCTTTACCGTCGAATCTCAGAGCGTCGCCGTAGTTGTTTACGAGTGCGTCCATCATTGCGTTGGATCTCTTGAGGGTGGTCATTTGAAGCGTAATGGCGAGAATGGCCCGGTCGAAGATGCTGTCCGGCGAAGCGGTTCTCATTCCTTTCAGGTGAGCAATCGGGTACTTAAGTATTGGGTCGTTCTGGTACTTCTTTATGAAAGATTCAAGGTCCTCGTTCTGGCCGAGACCTCGCGCCACAATTTTTTTGATCTCTTCCTTTTCTAAACCTCCCAATGGGTTTGCGGCGTAAACGGAAAC
>MEUW01000013.1:9669-9896 GCA_001772805.1 candidate division WWE3 bacterium RBG_19FT_COMBO_53_11 | reverse complement strand
TTTAGAAGTTCCCCCCCCCCCGCCTTCCAGTTTTGGAGCCGAAACGCGGTCCAGAGTTTCCCAGGTTGGTGGATTTCACCAATCGTGGACCAGTGCCAGCCGGCCGGTTTGGCGACGGTAAGGTCAAAGTCAAAAGGCGGGGGAACTCGAACTTCAAATTCAAAACTTTTTTGGAGTTCTTTCATGTATTTTCAAGTCTAACGCAAAAAAGAACCCGCCGATTTTGC
>MEUW01000013.1:8598-9535 GCA_001772805.1 candidate division WWE3 bacterium RBG_19FT_COMBO_53_11 | reverse complement strand
CCATCCTGGCCATGAGCTTAACCGGGGCTTCGGATCCGCCCGCGGCGAGCAGCTCCAAGTACTTGGGGGTGAAGCTTTCCCCTTCCTTCCGGTAACGGGCGTAGAGTGCCAGGACCAGGAGTTGGCCGAAGGCATACCCGTAGCAGTCGAAGGAGGAGTGGAAGAGGTGGGGGATGTAGTCCCACCACCACCGGTAGTTCCTCGTCAGCGTGAGCGATTCGCCGAACATCGGCCGCAGCGCTTCCAGCCACAGGCCGTTGACCTCTTCGAGCGCGAGCTCGTGATTAGCCCTGGCTGTGTGCAGCTTCTGCTCGAAGCGGGTAAAGGCCGCCTGGCGGAAAACGGTTGCCAGCATGTAATCGATCTTTCCGCAGAGGAGGTCGAGCCTCTCCCGCGGGTTTGCCGTCTGCGCCAACAAGCGCTCGAATACCAGCTGTTCCCCAAAGACGCTGGCGGTCTCCGCCAGGGTAGTCGGGGGATGGTTCTGCAGAATGCTCACGTCTTGGCACAGAACATCGTGCAGGCCGTGTCCGAGCTCGTGGGCTAGCACCCCCACATCTCGTTTGGTTCCTTCCCAGTTCATCAATATGAACGGGTGGAGGAAGGGGCATTCCATCGCGTAAGCGCCCTCCTCTTTCCCCACGGCGGTGGGGGTGTCGATCCAGCTCTCCGCGAAGAAGCGCTCGACAATCTCGCCCACTTGGGGGTGGAAAGCGCGGTAGGCCGCCACGATGATGCGGCGCGCCTCCGCCAGCGGAACGTACTCCTTCTCCGTCTGGAAGAGAGGCGCGTAGCGGTCCCAGTCGTAGAGGCGCTCCAGCCCTAAGAGTTTCCGCTTGAGTGCGTAGTAACGCACGGAGAGTCCGGCGTTCGCTTCGCAGGTGGAAAGCAGCGCCTCCACGGCCGCGCCGCTGATCTCGTTGGCGAGATTGCGCTC
>MEUW01000013.1:0-8583 GCA_001772805.1 candidate division WWE3 bacterium RBG_19FT_COMBO_53_11 | reverse complement strand
ATAGTCTCGGAGCTTCGTTCGGATCTGCCGGTCCTTGAGCAGAGCGTTGAGGATGTCGATCACGTAGGGCGCCGTTCGCTTGAGGACGCGGGTCGTGGCTTGTTGGTTCTTCTTCCGGATTTCCCGCTGGGGGTTATCAAGAGAAGCCAACGCCGCGGCTAGTGGTTTTCCGCTAACCTCTACCCGTCCCAAGATCTTGGTGAAGTGGGTCACCCAAGCCGAAGAGGTTGGCGAAAGTTCGTTGAGAATCTTTTCCTCGGCATCGGAAAGGGTGTGGGGGATGAGGGCGCGTTCCCCTTCCAAGTAGTGCCGCCAGCGCGTCAGCGCGGGATCGGTCAGGAGCGCGGCCGCCTTCTCCTCGGGGACGCGGCGCCATTCCAAATCGAAGAAGATCAGCTGACGTTTGACCTCTACTTCCAGCTCTTCGCTCTTGGCCTTCAGTGCCGAAGATTCTTCGTTGCGGGTGTCCAAGGAGAACAGCAAGTAGGCATAGACCCCAATCTTGTAGATGAGGATGGAGATCTCCTCTAATCCCGTCAAGGCCGCCGACAGTAACTCGGCATCCAAGCCGGGAGCACTGATCTCGCCCAGGTAACGGTCGTGAAACTCCTGCGCCAGTTGCTTGGCTCGCGCAAAATCGGCATCAACCTCAGCGCTTTGGGGACCGGGGTAGAACTCAGTCAGATCCCAGCGCAAATGCTTCTCTTCAGAAGCTTTCTGCAGACTCGGCTCTCTCACAACTTCCTCCTATTATGGGATTTTCTCCCTTAATTAGACCACAAGATTTGGAAAAAGCAATCCAGGGGACGACCTATAAGGGGATTGCAACCCAGAGGCGTATAGGGTATGCTTAAAACATTGGAGGTTACTAGCCCGGGGGCTATTCGACCTCCGGCTGAAACCTGCTCATTTTAAAGCGGTGATTACTGTACTACCGTTCATTTTTGGTGTGCTTGGACTCTCTATCATGGGGGCCGTTCGTTCGGCACGCTCCGGTAGTTCTAAAGTAAAGTCCACTCGTTCTGAGGAAGGAGTGCTGTTGGAGATTCGCGTTCCGAAAGCTAATGAGCTGCTGCCCTTGGCGGCGGAGCAGATGTTTGCCTCTCTTCACGGTTTACTGCGGGCCGATCCTGAGCATCAGGAGCATATCTCTTTCGAAATCGCCGCCGATTCTTCCGGAATCCATTTCTACGTTTGGTGTCCTAAGCATCTGCAGGAATTCGTTGAAGGCCAGGTCTATGCCCAGTACCCTTCGGCCGAGCTTAAGTTGGTTGAGCACGATTACATGCAGGCGGATCTTTCCGGACTCGCCACTTGCGGAGGCAACCTAATTCTTTCCAAAGATTCCTTTTTCCCGACGAAAACCTTCCGCGACTTCGAAGTCGATCCGCTGGCGGCGGTAACCGGCTCAATGAGCGAAGTTGAAGAGGGGGAGCGGGTTTGGATTCAGGTCTTGACCCGTCCCGTTCCGGATGTTTGGCAGGCGGCCGGGCACAAATACGTTCAGGAAGTGAAGACCGGAGTAAAGAAGATGAGTTTGGGACTCTCCGATATTGCCAGCGGGGTAGCGGGAGAGTTGGGAAGTCTGATTCCGCATGCGATGAAGCAGTTTGCCAATCCGGAGACGGTAGTCCCTTCCAGCAAACCGCCCCTTCCGCCCAAGCAGGAATTCCCCCGGCTTTCTCCGGGCCAGGAGCTTGAGCTGAAGATGATCGAGGACAAGCTTACCCGCGTCGGATTCGAGACGGTGGTGCGGATTTTTACCGCCGCGCTGGATCCCGAGAATTGCAGTGAGCTTCTACGGGGGGCGGGGGCGTCCTTTAGGCAGTTTTCGTCTGCCAACCTAAACTCCTTTACCCAGGTTGCCCCGGCCGAGGGAATCACCGATTTTAAGGAGAAAGTGGTCCGGCGCGAATTTTCCGCCAAACCCTACGTTTTGGATACTGCCGAGTTGGCCTCCATCTTTCACCTGCCGAATATTTCCGTGCAGACTCCGGCGATCGCTTGGGCGACTTACAAAAAGGGCGAACCGCCCGCGAATCTGCCGACTTCCGATTGCACCTACTTCGCTCAGACCACCTTCCGCGAGCGGTTTGTAAAATTCGGAATCAAGCGCGTTGACCGGCGCCAGCATATGTATCTGGTCGGTAAGACCGGTACCGGAAAGACGACGGTCTTTAAGAATATGATCGTGCAGGATATGCAGAACGGCGAGGGGGTGGCGGTGCTGGATCCGCACGGGGATTTGGTTAAGGAATTGCTGGACTTTGTGCCGGCGGAACGGGTGAATGATGTGGTCTACTTTGACCCTTCCGACACCGATCGTCCGATCGGTCTTAATCTTTTGGAACTGCAGGATACCTCGCAAAAGAACCTGCTCGCTTCCGGCCTTTTGGACGCCTTTAAGAAGCATTTCATTGACGTCTCCTGGGGCCCGCGGTTGGAGTATCTTTTGAACAACGCGATTCTGACTTTGCTGGATGTTCCTGGTACAACTCTCTTGGGAATTACCCGCCTTCTCTCGGACAAGAACTACCAAAAATACATCGTCTACAAGATGAAAGATCCGGTGTTGAGGGAGTTTTGGGAAAAGGAGTATACCCAGATGATGACTAATCCGCGCCTGCACACCGAGGCGGTCGCGCCGATTCAGAACAAAGTAGGCCGCTTTTTGTCGTCCTCTACGATTCGCAACATCGTGGGGCAACGCACCTCGTCCTTGAATTTGGATGAGATCATGAATGAAGGCAAGATTCTTTTAATCAACCTTTCTAAAGGAAAGATTGGGGAGGACAATGCTAATCTCTTGGGTTCCCTGTTGATCTCGCGGATAAACTTTGCGGCGATGCAGCGGGTAAACATCCCCGAATCCGAACGGCGGGACTTCTACCTATACGCGGACGAGTTTCAAAATTTTGCTTCCGGTTCGTTTGCCTCGATTCTTTCCGAGGCCCGCAAATATCGCCTTAACCTTCATCTCACCCACCAGTACACGGCCCAATTGCCGGAGAGCATGCAGGATGCGGTCTTTGGAAACGTGGGAACGATGGTGCTGTTTTCAGTGGGAGCGCCGGATGCAGTGATATTGGAGAAGGAATTTATGCCCTATTTCACGGCGGAGGATCTCATCTCTTTGGATAAGTACCATCTCTACCTTAAGCTGCTCGTGGACGGAATGACCTCCAAGCCGTTTTCGGCGATTTCGTTGACTCCTCCCGAAGGCCAGACCTACCAGGGTCAAGCGGCGATCGTGCACTCGCGCGAGGTTTACGGGCGCGACGCGGCCGATGTTGACGATAAAATTCGGCGCTGGTCGGAGCGGGTATTCAGTTTGGGAATGGCGATTGCGGAGGAAAAAGGCGAAACGGTGATTGAACCTGCGGCGACCGGTCAAGAAGAGCCGATCGCGCCTCCCGCAACTCAAGAAGACGAAGAGGCGTGATAGAATAATCAACAGTGGCAGAGGGACACATGGGGAAAGATAAAATCCAACTCCTCAATCAGGCGTTGAACGCTGCTTCCTCTTCGTTGAATTTAGCCAAACAGCTCCTTTCCGAAATTGAACACCGCGGGGTAACTACCGAAATGCCCGGTTTGGTCGGCAAGTACGACGGGATGTTTATGGTCACCGAAGCCGGTAAGAAGTATCCCGTTCCCGATAATTACTCCGCCAAAACCAAACTCGTTTACGGCGACAAGCTCAAAATGGTCGAAGGACCGGAGGGCCGGCGCTTTAAGCTTTTGGAGGAGATGGAGCGTGAGGAGCAGGAAGCCCATCTGGCGGTGAAGGACGGGCATTTCGATGCTTTGGGTAAGGACGGATCTTATCGGTTAATCCAAGGAGCAGTTCGGTATTGGAGTGGGGAAGAGGGTGACAAGATCAAAATCCTTCTGCCAAAAGGGCAGAGGAATGTTCCTTTTGCGGGACTGGTGGAGATCATCGGCCGGAAGCCGGGCAGCGGAGCTCCCGAGCAAGCACCAAAACCTTCCATCCAACCGAGAACTAATGAGGTTGCTAGGTCGCCGCAAGCGGCCGTTAAACCGAGCGTTAGCGCCGTCCAACCGGAAGTGAAGCGGGAGGAACCCAAGCCCGAAGCCAAAGCGCCGGAGAAGCCGGCGGAAAAAGCTCCTGCGCCTACCGCCCCGCCCTTAAAGAAGGAAGAAAAGTTGAGCGAAGTGAAATCCGCCGAAGCTAGGAGCGTAGGCGGGAAAGCGCTTCCCCCCAAGCCCCCCAAGAAAGAAGAAGAAAAACCGGTCCGAAAATCTCCCGCGAGAGAAGAGAAAAAAGAAGCGCCTGCTAAAGAAGATTCGGCGAAGAAACCCGCGAAACCTCTCGACGAAGAAGAAGAACTTCGGTAACCCCTAACCCATAGTCTTGATTTCCTGTTAGTTTTGTGTCAAAATATAGATAACTTAACCCTTAAGAAAGGAGGGTCAGATGAATGCGTTGCCTTGGGATGAGATCCCAAAGAACACCGTTTTTGCGGTATCCCCATTTGTTGAAGGGCCGCACAAGGGTTTCTGGGGGATCGCGGCGCGTTTGGCCGACGGCCGCCGGTTTTGGGCTGCCTACGATGATCCTGAGAATGTGGTCGCCGCCCCGAACCGGGTGATGGCCCAGACAATTCTCACCAACCTGCGCGAACACAGCAAGATGAAGCAGGTGGCAGAGGAGATTGGGGACTGGGTGGATGCGAGTCCCTCGGGCCTTCCCGATCCGCGAATCTTTCCCGTCATTAACTGGGACGAGGTTCCGGATTCCGTTCGCCTGCAGGAACGCCAATTCCGGGGTGAGATCTGGGGGATCATGGCGCCCATGCCCGATGGCGAGCATCTGGTGATGTTCGATCAGTTCGTCAAGGACGCGGGTTACCGCAACTTCTCCGCTACTCAGGAAGAAGCACAGGGCTTGATCGCGTTTCTGGAGATGTCCCAGACGCCGCCCGATCCGCAGGTGGAAGAGCGGTTGCGCTGCTCCACATCGAGCGAACCATCTGTCCCGCCTCTCCTCCCGGCTCCTGCGCCGGCTGAGGAAAGATCGCGGAGCTTCGATGAGAGGGAGCACTTCGACGGCATTCTTTCTGCCATCAACGAAGACGCAGAGAGATGCCGGGTGGAGGAGCTTGGGGAGCTGGAGAAGGAATGGAGACGCCGGTTGGCGGTTGGTAAACGCGGAGCTTGCATCTGCGGTCAATGCCGCCATGAATTCCGGTACAAGGTGACCAAGATTCTGGACTGGTATGAGGAATCCATCGGGTACGTTCCTACCGATCTGGAGCTGGATGCCCGCCGTCTTTTGGATCTCTTGGTCATGCCGTAAGCCTTTGGGGCTGTCAGAACAAGTTTCTGGCAGCCCTTTTGTCTTCTGTTATCATAAATTCGCAATGGACGGCCCGACTTGTTGTCGGACCTAGCATTGACTAAACCAATGAGCGGTCATTCCAAATGGGCAACCATCAAGCGCGCTAAAGGAGTAGCCGATGTTAAGCGCGGCAAGATTTTTTCTAAGCTGGCAAAGGAAATTTCCTCCGCGGCGAAAAGAGGCGGTTCAGATCCCGACAGCAATCCGACTTTAAGGGCGGCGATCGAAAAAGCCCATTCCTACAACATGCCTAAAGAAAATATCGAGAGGGCCACGGCCACCGCGTCCTCCGCCCAGGCGCTGGAGGAATCGGTTTACGAGGGTTATGGACCGATGGGGACAGCTTTTATGGTTAAGGTTTTGACCGACAATAAGAATCGCACCCTTTCTGAAATCCGGCGCATTTTTGAGAACCACGGCGGAAAATTGGGAGAGGCTGGTTCGGCGGCGTATGTTTTTACCGATCCCAATAATCCCACTTTTATGGTCCCGGTAACCGATCCCGATTCGGCGAGGAAGGTTTTAAATTTGGCCGAAGCTCTTGACGATCAAGATGATGCCCAAGAGGTTTACAGCAATTTTGATATCCCAAGCGAGCTGCTTACGCAGCTCGAGTCTTGAGTTCGTAGCACGCCCGCCAGAGGCGGTCTTTAGTTCGTTGATTCTTGTACTATGAACTACGAACTAGTAACTAATAACTAGAATGATAATTCTTGGCATTGACCCCGGCACCGCCGAAATGGGGTGGGGGGTGATCGAGAGTCAAAAAGGAAAAAATAAAAGTGCGGGGCCTAAGTATGTGAATCACGGGATGATCAAGACCTCTTCCGATGAACCGCTCTCCAAGCGTTTGCTTATCATCAAGAGGGGAGTGGAAGATATTGTTGACGCGCACGCGGTGGATGAAATTGTGATCGAGCGGGTAGTTTTTAATGTTAATGTCGCTTCCGCGATTTCAGTCGCCCAGTCCTACGGAGTGATTCTCCTTTTGGCGGGGGAGCGGGATTTGCCGGTTTACGAGTACAACGCATTGGAGGCGAAGCTGATCGTAGCCGGGCATGGCCGGGCGGATAAAAAACTTGTTCAACAGGCGATAAAGAAGCGCCTCCATCTAAAAGAACACCCGACTCCGGTCCATTCCGCCGATGCACTGGCGATCGCGATCTGCCATTTGGAAAAAGGTAAACCGGCCGACTGAAATGTTTACCTTTTGGCGCAGCAAGCGGGCGAGGTTTTTTCTGATCTCCCTCATTATGGCTGGCATCCTTGCCCTATTGTCCTTTCCTCAGTATCAAGAATATTTTGGGTTGACGTTCGTGCTCCCGTTTGCTTCCTTACTGATTTTGCCGTTGGCTTTAGGAAGGCTGGGCGGAGTAGAGACGCTAACATTTCCCGTCCTGCCATTTTTCTTTTCGCTGGGGGCATCATTGGGGCAGAATCTTTTCCCGAACTTTTACCCCGCGATTAAGATAATTAGCTGGGCGGCTTTCTTGGGGGGATTCTACATCCTGCTTTTGGCTCTGAACGTTTTCAAGGTGGGGAGGATCCGGAAGGAAAAAATCCCGTTGGAGCGGGCGGCCAAGCCGGTGGTTTTCATTTTCGCCTTCGCCTCCGCGTTTTTGCTCTTGACGGTGTTGTACAAATTTGGTTTCGGGGTGGTTTTGAACAGCGCCCTGATCTTCGGTTTGATATTTATTCTTGCAGCGGATGCTTTTTGGTTTCTGACGACCGCGGATCTGTTAGAAAGGCGGTTTTTTACCGCCGCCGCACTTTTGGCGCTGGCGGTTGTCCAAGTATCATTAGCCTTCTCTTTCATCCCGTGGAAGGCCCATCTGCGCGGTATTTCCGAGGCGACCTTCTTTTACTCCGCCTTGGGGGTTTCGCGAGCCTACTTTGAGAAGCACCTTAAATATACGATCGTGCTGGAATATATTCTCGTTTCCTTAGCCGTTTTTGTTCTGGCCGCGGTGATTAGGTAGCAAGATAAATCGCAGGGCGGGGGAGTGGGTGCTAAACCTATAATAGCTACTGACAATTATAGGATTTTTATATTGCGATAGACTAGAGCACGATAGCAGATTTTCTTTACTCGCATTATTTTAATTTGTTTAGCACCCAACAAGTTTTAGAAAGTTAGCGCAAATTATTTAGCAACAAGTCCCCTCGTTAAAGTGAATTTGGCGATTTGGAGTATCGGCGGCGGTGTTTGGTTAGCCTGACTCCAAAAGCCGGTACAAACGTTAACAAAATTGGCGCGAGGACGACGTATGGGCCGTCTTAGTGTGAATCTTGTTAAGTCTTATTAGGGATAACTTGGGTCGTTGGAACAGCTCTACATTTCGCGAAGCGAAAATTGCAACCGAGTGTAGCGAGGAAAGCACAGGAGAATATCTGCGGTTACAGGAGAGATAGTCGGATGGGCCCTAAAACTTGACATCCGGAAGGGGAGTCCGGTAAATTGAAACTGTGCGTCTGATAATCTACATAAATAGACGAAGTACATTTCCGCGTCGGCGGCCGAGGCTTACTCCCCCATCTGCCCAAAACCGATGAAAGAATACCTGCAAAGATTTTTGGAATATTTGGAGATTGAGAAGGGTCGCTCGCCGCGCACGGTTGAGAACTACGCTTTCTTTGTTAAAAGATTTCTCGATTTCGCCAAGGCTGACTCCCCTACTTCCATCACGCCCCAATTGGTTCGGCGCTACAAATTGTTCCTAAATCGCTACCAGGACAAGAACGGAGACCCGCTCGAAAAAAGTTCCCAGAACCACCACCTGATTGCGGTCCGTTCCTTTCTGCGCTACCTCGCTCGGCAGGAGGAATTGGAAGTGATGCCGCCGGATCGGATCGAGCTGATTGAGGAGGGCGACCGAAAAGTCAAGGTGTTGGACGAATCCGCTTTAGAGAGGCTTCTGACCGCTCCTAACCCGAAAAACCTCCAAGGATTGCGGGACCGAGCGATTCTGGAGCTTCTTTTTTCGACCGGCCTAAGGGTTTCGGAATTGGCGGGACTGGATGTTAAAGATATCAATCTCAAGACCCGGGAGATTTCGGTGGTGGGAAAAGGGAGGAAGATCCGGGTAGTTTTCGTTTCGGACGAGGCGGCGGAAGCGCTGGATAAGTACTTGGGGGCGCGGCAGGACGAATACAAGCCCCTTTTTATTCGTTACAAAGGGGGGCACCCGATCGATCCCGAAGGTTGGGATGCCCGGCTCACG
>MEUW01000012.1:8813-10688 GCA_001772805.1 candidate division WWE3 bacterium RBG_19FT_COMBO_53_11 | reverse complement strand
TCGCCGAGATGGCGAACAAGGGAATGGGAATGAAGGTTCTCTACCACGACCCTAAGCAGGATGCCGAGTTTGAAAAGGAATACGGCGCGGTTTACCAAGCCAATCTTGACGATCTTCTGAAGGAAGCGGATTTCGTTTCGATCCACGTCCCCCTTCTGCCGGCGACCCGCCACCTGATCAACACCGAAAAGCTGGCGCTGATGAAGAAAACCGCTTACTTAATCAATACTTCCCGGGGTCCGATAGTGGACGAAGCGGCGCTGGTCGAAGCGCTGAAAGCGGGAGTTATCAAAGGGGCGGCGCTGGATGTTTACGAAAACGAGCCGAACCTCGCGCCAGGGTTAGCGGAACTTCTCAACGTCGTTCTGACCCCTCACACCGCTTCGGCGACTCACGAAGCGCGGGGAGCAATGGCGACGCTGGCGGCCCAAGCGGTGCTGGATGTGCTTGCCGGAAAGTCCCCGGTTAATTTGGTTAATAAATGAAGAAACTTATCCCGTTTTTGATTTTGGTTCTGGTCGCGGCCGCAGGGTTCGGAATTTGGTGGTATGTGACGGATGTCCTGCCGGAGAAGAACGCCGATGAGTCTTCCGGCACGCCGGCGCCGGGTGAGGAGGATGTGCCGGAGACAGTAGTGGGCGAGAGCGTGACGGAGGTGGCCGTCGAGGGCAGCGAATACTCTTTCTCTCCCAAGACAATCACCGTCAAGAAAGGAGCGACGGTCAAGCTCACTTTCAAAAATATCGGAAACACCATCCACACCTGGACGATCGATGAGCTGGATCTCGATACCGGTTCAATCCTGCCGGGTTCGAGCAAAACAATTGAATTCGATGCGGTCGAGGCGGGAACGTACGAAATCTACTGTTCGGTTTCCGGGCATAAGGAATCGGGGATGGTGGGGACGCTGAAAATAGAGTGACCAGTGAACAGTCGACAGTTAACAGTAAAATTTCGGTAAGCAAGGAGAAGATTTTGAGTTCGATTCAATACGCCACCGGCTGGACGCTCTTATTTCTCTTCGGCTACGGCTTCGTTCTTCCGATTTTCGGGGCGGACGTAACTGGGCTTCCTTGGCTCTACCCGGCCCTGATGCTGGCCTTTTTCACCCACGCCGCGCTGGGAGTTCGTTCCACGACTCTGCGGTATCATCTCTGGCGGAGCTGGTTGGATTGGGTTTTCTTAGCAGTTTGGGGGATTGCTTGTGCCGTTTTTATCAAGGTTTTGTATTTTTGATTAGCCAACCACTGTTACTTCACACATAGTATACTATAATAAATCTTCTTTAATTTTTAATCTTAGATTTTTGACTTTGATATACTAATCCAATGGTCAAAGTAGGTTTAAATAAGGATATGAAGGACGCCTTGCCTTCGGCGAAGCTGGATTCGCTAGGCAAACTAGCGAAGTACCAGCCTTTGTTTGTTCCTCTCTCGATCCTCTTTGGCGGCTTGATGATTGCGGCCGCAATCATTTACACCGGCGGGTTAGGGCGATTATCCCTGTCGGCCGATGTTCCCTCTGGCGATCCAGGTACCGGAGAGGTAGAGGTCTCGGTGGACGACGATCCGGGGATCGGCGATCCCAACGCCCCGCTCACGATGATTGAGTTTTCCGATTACGAGTGCCCCTTCTGTAAGAGCTTCTTCGAACAGACTCTCCCCCAAATTAAGAGCGCATACATCGACACCGGTAAAGTCCGCTTTGTTTATCGGGATTTGCCTCTTCCTTTCCACGAGCCGGCCGCATCTAAGGAAGCGCTGGCGGCGAACTGCGCCCGCGACCAAAAGGGAGACGAGGGCTACTTCCTCTACCACGATGAGATTTTCGCCCGCACTACTTCCAACGGGGAGGGGATGAAAACGGCGGACTACG
>MEUW01000012.1:8344-8800 GCA_001772805.1 candidate division WWE3 bacterium RBG_19FT_COMBO_53_11 | reverse complement strand
CAAGATCGGTTTGGACGTTACCGCCTTCAACAGTTGCCTTTCTTCGGAGAAATTCAAGGACGAAGTGGCGGCGGATTTGGCGGCGGTAGAGAAGCTGACCCAGGAATTCCCACTCGTTTTCCAGCAGGGAATCGGTACCCCGACCTTTTTCATCGGCAAAACCGACTCTTCCGGAACTTTCACCGGCCAAGTCATCAGCGGGGCCCAGCCGTTCGAATCGTTCCAACAGGTGATCGATGCGCTTCTGGCCGACTAAGCTTCTCGCCGCTCTCAAACTTCTCCTTCGGAGTCCCTTTTATCTGATTATGGCGCTGGTTTTGGCTTTTATTCTCTTTGTAATTTATTTCGTGGTGAACGACCTGGCGCTTTACCGTTCGGCGGCGGCGATTAACGGCAGCCTGTTGTTCCTTTGGCGGGTTTTTACCAACCACCTTCACACCGTTTGGACCGCCATCG
>MEUW01000012.1:2330-8256 GCA_001772805.1 candidate division WWE3 bacterium RBG_19FT_COMBO_53_11 | reverse complement strand
GGGGTTTTGAGCTTTTTCGGGTCGCTGGCCGGGGCGTTTGCCGCTTCCTGTTCGGCCTGCAGTACGGCGCTGATCTCACTTTTAGGGGTTACGGGCGGGTTGGCGATTCTCCCTTTCGGGGGTTTGGAAATCTCACTCCTGGCGCTCGTGATTCTCTTAATATCCTTCTATTACATCGCGAAAAGTTTGTTCGAATTCGGTCTTACTAGCTGATTTAGAAAATTAAGGGTTGGCGGGTTTTTCCGAGTTCGATCCTTGCTGTTGCTTTTCTTCGTCGATCCGGACCTGTTCTTCCGGGGTCTGACCTTTGAATCCCCACTCTTTCCGGCCCTCTTCGGTTGTGGGCCAGTGCCCTTCCTGCTCCTCGCGGGCCTCCTTGGAGGCAATTTCAAAGGCCTCCTCTTCCGTTTTCCCCTGCTTTTTCAATTCTTCGACGCGGTCAAAAATGTCCATCAGAGTTAGTTTATCTTAGCGAGGTGCTTTAGTACAATGGGAGCAATGGACAGCCCCACCCTTGAAACCGCCCCCGCCCCCGAACGTCCCTTTCCCGAGGAGGTCGGGGTCGCCTTTGAAAGTGTTTCTTCCGAAAAACATCCCGAGCGGAATGAAGATGTCGTTTTGTCCGACCGCGAACACGGCGTTTTTGGGGTCTTTGACGGGGTGAGCAGCCCGGCCGGCGGCGAAACGGCCGCTCGCTTGGCCTCGGCGGTGGTCGGGGAGGGTTTGAAAGGAGAGCCCCCCCCCAGTTCGGTCGAAACCGCCCTCCTCCAAGCGAACAAAGCCGTTTTCGAAAAAGCCCAGGAGGACCCCGGCCTAAAAGGGATGGGAACGACCGCCTCGGTGGTTAAGGTTTGGCAGACCCCCGAAGGGGAAAGGAAAGCTTACCTCGGTAACGTCGGCGACAGCCGCATCTACCTTTACCGGGGGAGAGAGCTGCGCCCGCTGATGCTGGACGACAATCTTTTCCTCGCCCTCGCCAACAAGAGTCCTGAGGAAACCTTCAAGCTTCAAGCGGCTCTCGATCGAATCTCGAGCGAAGCGGATGCCCGCCGGCTGGGCTTTACGGATCGGAAACATTACTATCGCCAAACATCCGTCATCACTCAAGCGCTGGGGAGTGAGAGGGGCCAAATCAAGCCCCATACCTTAACCATTGATCTCCAGCCGGGAGACCGCTTACTTCTGACTTCGGACGGGATCCATGACAACCTCACCACCGCGGAGATGCTGGGAATCTTGAGCGCTTCTCCTTCGGCCGAGGCGCTGTTGCGCGCCGCCCAAGCCCGAAGCCGGCAGGAAGAGCACATCCGCCACAAGAAAGACGACATGAGCGTCGTCTTGATCGAAATTCCTTCCTAACTCCTCTTTTTTGCCATAATGAGGGAGAATGGAAAGCCTACCACCCCTGACACCAGAAGTCCCATCCCCCAGTCCTGAAGAGGGCCGGAAGGAAGAAGTTCCCGCCTCCGCCGAGGCTTCGGCGGGCAGGCCTGTTCCCACTCCTCCTCCCCCCGTTCCTCCTAGTCAGCCCGCCCCTGCTTTCAGCGGGGCTCCGCCAGAGGCGGTGGTTAGCCAGCCCCCCACTGGCCCCGAGCCGGAACTCTCGGCTCCTCCTCTGTCTCAACAAGAAATAAAGACATCCCAGAAGCTTCCGATGACGGCGGAACTGCGTTGGTTAGGGGAGTGGTGGAACCGGCATTTGCAGAAATTGCCAGGGGCTCCCGCCGCCCGCAAAGGCGGAGCCGAGCTGGTGCTTTTGGAAATTCTGGTTCCCCGCGACAGCGAAATCAAGGCCAATGCCGCCGACCAATTCTTCGCGGCCATTGCCGGGCTCAAATCCAAAGCCGGCTTGAGCTTTGAGATCGTCGCCGACCACGAACACATCCACTTTATCGCGGTGGTGCCGAGAGAGTTCCAACCGCTGGTGGAGAAGCAGCTGCACGCGGCTTACGCGACGGCTGAAGTTCGGGAAATTCCCGATTACGACATCTTTCAAAGGGAAGGTTACGTCGCTTTCGACCAGATTGTAACAACCGGACCAAAATATTTCCCGATTAAGACTTACACGGACTTGGGGGAGGAGATGGATTCTTTGAATGCGATTACTTCGGCTTTGACTAAACTTGCGCCGGGCGAGGCAGCGGTGATTCAGTTCGCGATCTCTCCGGCCGGCGCCGGCTGGCAGAAGCAGGGCCATTCTTTTATCCTCAAGGCCAAAGAAGCGGAGCGAAAGCCGGAGGGCGAGAGAAAGATTCTTTTAAGCAAGGAGTCCGAGGAGGCCGTCGCGCGCAAAATCAACAAGCCCGGCTTCTTCTCTTTGATTAGAATCGTGACGGTTTCGCCGACCAAGGAATCGGCCGATATGCATCTCTCCAACATCGTTATCAGCTTGAGCCAATTCTCCTCGCCCCAGCTGGCCTCCTTCTCTCGCAAGCGGGCTTGGTTTAAGAAGTCTTTCATGGTGGACTTCCTCTACCGGCATGTGCCGCGGTTTTTCCATTGGACGGTTTTTTCGAGCGAAGAGATGGCGACGCTTTTTCACCTTCCCGGCAAGGCTGTGACGACTCCCACCATCAAGTGGCTGGGAGCGAAGGCGGGCGCGGTTCCGCTCGATCTGCCGGCCTCCGGGCTCTACCTCGGGTTGGCTTCTTCCCGGGGGGCGGAGATGCCGGTCTACCTCCAGAAGGATGACCGCCGCCGGCACACCTACATCATCGGGCAGACCGGGACCGGCAAAAGCGAACTGCTCAAGTTTATGGCTTATCAGGACATTCTGGCCGGCGAGGGGCTCTGCTTCGTTGATCCGCACGGGGACGCGGTCGAGGATCTTCTGCAGATGATTCCGGAAGAGCGGGTGGAAGACGTGATCTACTTTGACCCCGGCGATCCGGAGCGCCCGCCGGCCCTCAATATTCTAGAAGCCGAGACCGAGGAGGGCAAACATCTCGTTGTCAACTCCTTCATCTCCCTGCTCTACAAGCTCTATGATCCCAACCACACCGGGGTGATGGGACCGCGGTTGGAGCGGGCGGTCCGGAACGTGATGTTGACCGCAATGAGCGAAAAAGGGAATACGTTGATCGAGGTCTTCCGGCTCCTGACCGATCCGGTCTTTGCGGCCGGCAAGATTCCCATGATCACCGACCTGATCGTAAAGAAGTACTGGACGGACGAGCTTGCTCGAACCTCCGACTTTCACAAGAGCGAAACGCTCGGTTACTTCGTTTCCAAGTTTGACCGCTTTGTGACCGAGAAGCTGATGCGCAACATCATCGGCCAAGGCCAGTCCTCCTTCAATTTCCGGGAAGTGATGGATCGGAAGAAGATTCTCTTGGTTAATCTTTCCAAGGGTAAGATCGGCGAAGAGAACTCCAATTTCTTAGGGCTGATTCTGGTTCCTAGAATTTTAACGGCGGCGATGAGCCGGGCGGATACCCCCGAAGAACAGCGGCCGGATTTCAATCTCTACGTGGACGAGTTCCAAAACTTCGCCACTCCCGATTTCGTCCAAATCCTTTCCGAGGCGCGGAAGTACAGATTGGACCTGATCGTCGCCAACCAGTTCATCGGCCAGCTCGCCGAGGAGATCAAAAAGGCGGTCTTCGGGAACGTCGGCACCAAGGTCCTCTTCCGGGTCGGGGCGGAGGACGCCGAGTTTTTGGAGAAGGAAATCGCGCCGGACTTTTCCCAGAGCGACCTTCTCAACGCCGCCATCGGTCAGGCCTACGTCCGGCTGCTGATCAACGGGGTTCCTTCAATTCCCTTCACGATGAAAACCGACTGGGCGAGAATCCAGGCGCTTCCCCGAGATCCGCAGAAAGCGGAGCGGATTAAAGCTCTTTCCAGATCCAAGTTCACCCGCCCCGCCGGAGAAGTGGAGGAGGAGATTAAGCGACGCGCTGGGCTTTAAATGGGATTGTTCGGATTTACTAAGTTCTCGTCCGCCTCAGGCGGACTGCACTTTCTCGAAATCCTCGCTTTCAATTACTAACCTCTAACTACTAATTACTAGTTACTCTCATGCTATGATACTTACCAGTTATGCCGGAAAATAATCCTGTTGATCCCGAGCGTCAGCAAGCGGTGGCGGAACTCTCTTCAGCTTACTCGGCTGGAGAGCCGCAGATTTCGGGAGAGGGTCCAAAAATCAAAGTTCCTCACGCCGTTTCCACCCTGGCTTCCCTCTATGAAAAAGTGCGCCAGGCGATGGAATACAACGAGCCCCACCTCTTCCGCCGGGCTTCCACCGAACGGATCCTTTCCCGTCGCCTGCGGGCCGAGTCCAACTCCAACCTGGTTGCCGAGGGGCTTTTAAAGGAGCTGATCCGGGGCCGTTACCTCAAGAACGACTTTTATCCTGAGAGTATTATCGCCCAGATCGCGCGAATTCTGGAGAAATACCGGCAGATTCTCCAGGCGCGGGAAATTACCCCGGCCAGCGACGATTTTGTCCTGGTCGTGCGCTGGGTCTCCTCCGAGATTGAGGAGTTCTTCGCCCCGCCCGCCCGCGAAGACGCGCTGGCCCACTTAATGCTCGTCAATCTGAAGAAGACGGTGATTCTTTCCGATCCTGAGTTAGATGAGCGCTATGCGCAGGTTCAGCTGCAGCTGGCGATTTACCGCAATCTGCTTAAGCTGGACAGGGCGATGCTGGAGTTCAACATCTTCGAGATGTTTTATCCCGACTGGAAAGAAAACGGCGAGGCCCACTTGGGTGAGGTAATCGGTAATTTTTCCCAGATTAAACTTGCGACTGTTAAACTCTCTAAGTACCATCTGTCCGGAGCTCTTTCGGCCTTGGTTCGCCGCTATGCCTCTCCTTTTGTACTTCTCCGAGATGCACTAGAGCGTGTCGGAACGAAAGTTATAACCGATAAAGTGGCGTTGGCGGCCGAGATTGCCAACTCCTATGCACGCAAGATCGCCAAAGAGCGCGAGCGCTTGGCGACGACTACCACCCGGGCCTTGATCTACATCTTCTTGACCAAAGTGGTCCTATCCTTCGTTTTCGAATTGCCGGCCGAGAATCTCATCTACGGGAGTGTTCGCCCCCTGCCGTTTGCGATCAACTTTATTTTTCCACCTCTCCTACTGTTTTTCCTAACCCTTTCCCTCGCCCTGCCGGGGCGAGAGAACGAGGAACGGATTATCGCCGCGGCGAAGGAAGCTATCCTTTCCCCGGATGGGCAGCGGGGAATTTTTTCGGAAAAGAACCGGGTCGAAGTCAAAAAGCGCGCCGGCGGACTGGGCTTGACTCTTTTCTTGATCTACCTTTTCGCTTTTGTCGCGATCTTCGGGGTGTTGGCTTGGGGGTTGGATCAGCTGGGCTTCACCCTCTTCGGGATCGCGCTTTTCCTGTTCTATACCTCCATCGTGACTTACTTCGGGGTTCGAGTTCGGGAATCTTCGCGGGATCTGGTGATCGTCGGAGCGAAGGAGACGGTGCCGGCCGTGGTCTTCGATTTCCTGGCCCTGCCTTTTTTGCGGGCGGGGAGCATTATTTCGGCGGGACTTTCCCGATTCAACGTGCTGGTTCTGGTCGTCACCCTTCTGGTAGAGGCGCCTTTTCAGGTCATCCTCGAGGTTCTGGAGGAGTGGATCAGCTTCGCCAAGGAAAAGAAAGAAGAGATTTATTGAGAGTAACCACAGTAACTTAAGTAGCAAAAGTAGAATACATACCGCTGTTGATGTTGTTACTATGAACGTATGCTTTTAACCGTTCTCGGTGCCGCGCTTCTCGCCTCTATCTCCGACCTTTCCGGTCTTCTCCTCTTTTGGAAGAAAGGCTGGGCCCGGCGCTATTCTCTTTTTCTGGTGTCTTTTGCGGCCGGGGCTTTGTTAGGAGCGGCATTTTTGGAAGTTATTCCCGAGGCCTTAGAAGAGGGCGGCAGTTTCTTGGGTGTTTTGGAAGGGATTTTGGTTTTTT
>MEUW01000012.1:200-2262 GCA_001772805.1 candidate division WWE3 bacterium RBG_19FT_COMBO_53_11 | reverse complement strand
CCGGGCGAAGAGGACGCTCACGGCCCCCATGGTATCCACCCCTCCGCCTACCTGATGTTCTTCGGCAATACCCTGCATGATATGGTTGATGGCATAATTATTGCTCTGACTTTTTTGGTTGATTTCGAGTTGGGGGTTTTAACCACGATTGCGGTTGTCGCCCACGAGTTTCCCGCCGGGATTGGGGAATTTAGCGTGCTTCTTCACGGGGGAGTAAAAGAGGCCAAGGCCGTTCTTTACGTTGTTTTGACGATTTTGGCTACTCCACTGGGGGCGTTGACGACCTTGGCTTTGGCAAGCACCGTCGAATCCGTAACCGGCCCTTTGATGGCGTTGGCGGCAGGAGGTTTTATTTACATTGCCGCCGTGGACCTGATTCCGGAAACTCACCGGGAGTTTAATCGCCGCCGATCTTTGGTCCAAGGAGCCCTTCTGGTGTTTGGAATTCTAATCATTTACCTCGTCGGCGCGTTTTTAGGTTAAACATAGTTGATCTAGGAGAGGTGCAGGTTGCACAGCACCTTCGGGAAGTTTTAATCTAAGAAAATATGCCCGCCGATCTTAAGAAGAACTCAAAGCTCGGAAAAGTTGATCTCCTGATTATCGCGATTTCAATTTTGGGGATGGTCATCATGGCCTACCTGACCTACCTTAAGTTCACCTCGGGCAAATCCTCTTTCTGCGACTTCGGTGAGGGTGTTTCCTGTTCCGCGGTCAACCAGAGCGTTTACTCCACTTTCTTCGGAATCCCCGTGGCTATTCTGGGATTTCTCTATTTCGCCGCGGTCTCCGGTATTATTTTTAACGGAGTGGCCGGGGCCTATCCGCTGATTCTTCTCATGACGGTCGCTTCTCTAGTCTTCTCTCTTTATCTGAGCTACGCGGAAGTCTTTTTGCTTAAAACGGTTTGTGTCCTCTGCGAAACTTCCAAAGTTTTGATGGTCTTGATCGGGGGCCTTGCTTTTTGGAAAACCCGTTCGGTTAAGGTGAAAATAATGACCAATTGGCTGGTCGGCGCCATTCTGGTAGGAGTCCTGGGAATCGGCTTATCGTACTTTACCCAGAAAGGATTTACTCCCACTAAGAATTACGATGATTTTGCGCGGTGTTTAACCGAGAAGGGCTGGACAGAGTACGGTACATTCTGGTGCCCCAACTGCGGCCGACAGAAGCTAATGTTCGGCGACTCGTTCCAATACCTCGAATACGTAGAATGCGACCCGCGGGGGGATAATCCGCAAACGGACCGTTGCCTAATCCGCGACATTGAGAAAACTCCGACTTGGATCAGGGAAAGTGAAGACAATTCCACGGAGTTAGAGCGCCAAATCGGAGTCCAATCCTTGGAGAAGCTCTCGGAACTCTCCGGGTGCCCATTGCCGGAATGATCACCGAACTCACATTGCCGATTGTAATCGCGGCCGCCGCCGCAGACAGCATCAACCCCTGCGTTTTTGGAGTGCTGATCTTCCTGATTTCTTATATGACCAAGGTCTTTAAGAGCCCGCGGAGAATGCTGGTTGGGGGATTGGTGTATGCGGCCGCCGTCTACCTTACCTACCTTGGTCTGGGATTCGGGATCCTCCGAATTACGATTTCGGTCGGAATCTCCAACTTCTTCTACTGGTTCGCGGCGCTGATCGCCATCGGCGCCGGGCTTTTGGAGATCAAAGATTTCTTCGCGTACGGAAGGGGACTTTCTTTGCAACTGATTCCGGGAAGTGCCGAAAGAATCAAAATGTATACTGCCAAAATGGGTGAGGTAGGAGAAAAAGCCCCCGCCGTGAGCATGGCGCTCGCCGCTCTTTTGGGAGTTTTTGTGGTTTTTGTGGAACTTCCCTGTACCGGAGCGCCTTACTTCGCCATTCTAGCCCTCCTTTCTAAAGGAGCTTTCGCCACCGCCGTTCCTTACCTTCTGCTTTACAACCTTGTCTTTATCTTCCCGCTTTTCATCATCATCGGATTGTCTTACTTCGGCACCTCCTCGGCCGCGTTTGAAGCTTGGAGAAAGAAGCACCGGGCGCTGATGCGGGGAGTGATTGGGATTTTCCTGCTTGCTCTA
>MEUW01000012.1:0-146 GCA_001772805.1 candidate division WWE3 bacterium RBG_19FT_COMBO_53_11 | reverse complement strand
AAACAGTAATCATCAAAAGAAGGGGCCATCGGGAGAACTTCGATGAGAGAAAGCTGTACGCCTCGATCTACGGCGCGACGGCGGCGGCCTTCTGCGACGAGGTCTCCTGTGAAAGATTGGCGGAGGAAGTGACCGAGAAGGTTAGA
>MEUW01000011.1:7419-16208 GCA_001772805.1 candidate division WWE3 bacterium RBG_19FT_COMBO_53_11 | reverse complement strand
TCATGACGGAGCTTCTCGCCGGCGAGATTCAGGAGATGGGGGTCGAGTTTGGGCCGCAGGCGCAGGTGGTGCCGATTCCCCTCTCGTTCTGGAGGCAGGGGGTGCGGGGATTCAATCAGGCCGAGCTTCTCGCCCGGGCGTTAGCGGAAGATCTTAAGCTGGATTTTCGGCCGGACATTTTGCGTAAGACCAAAGACACCTCTTCGCAGGTTTCTTTAAGTCGGCCGGAAAGGCAGGAGAATGTGCGGGGGGTCTTTGCCGTTGTGGAAGAGCTTCACGGCGAAGACATTCTTTTGGTGGATGATGTTGTCACCACCGGCGCGACCGCGCGGGAGGCCGCCCGCACCCTCAAAAAGGCCGGTGCCGGGCAGGTTTGGGTACTGGCTTTTGCGAAGGATTAAGGGGAGTTACTTAACTTTCCGGACCAGAAAGCGAATAATGGTCTTAAGCTTTTCAGGCTTGGTTCGGCGGGGATCACTGATGTATATCTCGTGGTGTTTGCCAGCCATCTCTAGGGAGTTTTCCTTAATGTAGCCATTCAGCAGTTCGATCGTCGGGCGTTCTTGGTCGTAAGGTCCAACATGCAGGATTTGGACAGAATGGCCTTCATCTAATTCCTCCAGCTTTACGTTTTCGTAAGGTATTTCCGGCTTTTTCTTTTTTGCCATCGCAACAGCTTCGGCAAAGAGATCCTGATCCACAAATGCGGGAACCATCAAGTACGCTTTCCATTGAAGAGTTTTGGGATTAGCGATTTCAAATGGGGTTCCTTCTTTGCTCCACCAAAGCGTTTCCAAGCCGCCGACGCTGTAGTCGAAGTAATCGTTCGGTTTGGGGAGCTTACCGTACTTCAAACTCATCTTCAGAGTGTAGCCGATTCCATAGAGGCAGGCGATTGCGGTTTGGTATTGCTTTGATGCGGGCGGTTCGTTTCCTTCGACCGCGATGATTTTGACGGGAGGAACGATGATTTCTTCTACTTTCTGTTTAACTCCGATGTAAAGGTCTTTCAGGAACTGATCGTACTGCTTGCTACTGGAAATCGATTTGTAATCCAAAGTTTTCATTAGGACTGGCGGAGGGGGTGGGATTCGAACCCACGTGAGCCGTTAGGCTCAAGGGTTTAGCAAACCCTCCCGATGGACCGCTCCGGCACCCCTCCATCCTCTCCTATTTTACCAGCTAAACTCTTGACAATCATTTTTGGTAAACTGGGATTAATGCCGGACAAGCAGATCTTCGAGGAGACGACCCTTTTGGTGTGGGAGGCGCCCGAGCGCATCTACGCCAGACGGGGCAAAACCTATTTCAAGAATCTTTTTACCCTTTTAGGCGTTCTCGCCGCTGTGGCGATTTTCTTCAAAGAATTTATGCTGGCCGGAGTTTTGGCATCCTTCGGGTTTCTGCAGTGGGTGCTGAGCGCGCATCCTCCAAAGATCGGTAGTCACGTGATTACCAACCACGGGATCAAGACCCACGGTCACGATTATCTGTGGGAGGAGCTCAAGGAATTTTGGTTTGCCCCGCACGCCGGACAAATGGTCCTGCACATCGATACCAAAACGGCCTATCCGGGTCGGCTGTATCTACTCCTTGGTAAAGTGGCCAAGGAGGAAATTACGGATGTCCTGCGCAGTTATCTCCCTTATCAGAGGGAGGCCAAAGAAGACTTGATGGAGAAAATTTCGGTCGGGATCTCCCGCCGCTTTCCGCTCGAATAGACCATTCCTATTTTCCTTCAGCTATAATTAAGAGAATCACGGGGACGTAGCTCAACTGGACAGAGCGTCAGCTTGCGGAGCTGAAGGTTGTGGGTTCAACTCCCACCGTCCTCACCATCGACTGTAAGGAGATGGTTAGCGATGCTTCAGCATTGCGTCCCATTAGGAAGGGTGGCTGAGTGGACGAAAGCGTCGGTCTTGAAAACCGATAGAGAGCTTGTCTCTCTCGTGGGTTCGAATCCCACCCCTTCCGCCATATTTTCAGGAGGGGTCGCATAGTGGTCTAGTGCGCACGCTTGGAGAGCGTGTTACCCGAAAGGGTTCGCGGGTTCAAATCCCGCCCCCTCCGCCAGGCGCCCGTAGTGCTGTCCTCGCCGCGCTTGGTTGCAATTCGCGAGCGAATGTAAGCGGACAGAACGTTTCGCACTTTAATTTGGGGACGTAGCTCAACTGGATAGAGCATCAGCCTCCGAAGTTGAAGGTTGTGGGTTCGACTCCCACCGTCCTCACCATTCGCCTTGGGCGAATGGCTAAGTTTGGCGAAGCCAAGCCGTCCCATTAAAGCGCGAAAAGATAGAGAATTCGCCGGAGGCGAATAGTGCGTTTAGCACTAATCTAATCCTCTCGGGCGCATCACACTATTCTAAAAGGTGGGGCGTTTGTTTTGGGAGTTAGGGGAGCGGTATCATTAAAAAATGGAGAAGAACAAGATTTATCTAGACAAAGAAGAACTTGTCCGTATCGATTTTAGCGGCCATCTAACCTATGACGACGTGAAACAACTTTTGCGTAAGGTAGAAGAGCTTGCTGCCCGTTCCGGAGAGCCTTTGAAGATTCTATGCGACATGAGCGGGTTGGAAAGCGACAGCGTGGGGGCCAGAATAGCAACTGCCGAAGCAGCGAAATCGCCTGCTTGGGCGAAGATTGCATTCACAGGTGCTGATAAATTCCTAAGGATTACTATTGGTTGGATAATTAAGGGCGCGGGCGTAGAGCCAAGGGCTCAGTGCTTTGACAGCGAAAAGGAGGCAAAGACATGGCTAAGATCTTAGGATTAGAATGGCCGTCGTGGTCTAAACGTCATTATCGGCGTCTTATCCAAAAAAAGTTAACTCCGCTCACAGATATTTATTCCAAAGCCGTTGTTGGGGATTTTTCTCAAAACCTGAGCATACCCGAGGAAGAAGATGAATTCACCGAGATTTACGTTGGCACGCAGCTGATGCTTGAGATTATTAGAGAAAAGCTTGCTCGGATAGATGATCTTTCTGCCAATCTAGAGAATAAAATCGAGGAGAAAACAGTTGAACTTGAGCGTTTAAATAAATCTCTGGTCGGTCGGGAGCTCAAGATGGTGGGGCTCAAAAAAGAGCTTGCCAAACAAAAAGGCGCAAAAGATGGAAAGTCCTAAAGCCCAAAACTTTGTCCCCGTTGTGGCATTTGTCGCAGCAGCTTTTGTCCTTATTTCGCTATACTCAGGTTTTAGCTTTGCACGAATTGATACGCCTCTCTTTAGCTTCAACCCTTATTCCTTGTTTTTTTTGATCCCCGTACTTGTTAACGCCTCTTTGATGGTTCTTGTTGCACACCAGGGGTACCGTACCACTTCGGCACGGTGGTTCCTGTTCTTTCTGCTCGCAATTGTTATTTGGGGACTGCCCCAGTTTTTCTTTTTCTTTACCAGTACCGAAAGCACCTTTCTTTTTTGGAACAATATTGTTGCGTTTGGATGGATCCCTGTAGGCCCACTTCTCTTAGCATTTAGCCTTAGTTTTGTTGGTAAGGATCGTGTGATTAGTAACTTTTTATATGCTTTCCTTATTTTCGGCCCGATGCTCGTTTTTCTTTTTTTGTACCTGACGACGGATCTTATTTTTCTTAATGATTTTTCCCTGGCTAAGCTTACCCCTTGGGGTTTCTTGGAGAACCCGGTTGGCCCGCTTTTTCCAATTACGTTGCTCTGGTTGGTGGGGTTGGCCGTCATAGCACTTTTTCTTCTTATCCAGTTCTACCGGCAAGTTCGCTATCCCCTAAGGAAGAAGCAAACTCTCCTTCTTATCTTTGGAACACTGATCCCAATTGTAGGGGGTGCTATTACGGACGGCCTCTTGCCAATACTCGGGCGCACGACGTTCCCGGCGGCTGTTTGGTTGACTACTTCGATGTCTCTCATTATTGCCTTTGCACTTATTAAATACGGGCTCTTTGTTATTAACCCTGCTACGATTGCCTCGACCATTGTCCAAGTGATGGGAGAGGCTCTTATTGTTTTAAATCCTAACTATGTAATCGAGTTTGTTAACAAAAAGGCCCAGGAACTTCTTGGATACTCGGAAAGTAATTTGGTGGGGTACTCTGTGCAAAGATTTCTCCCGGATAAGAGGTCTTACGATAGGTTTGTGGGGCGGGCTCTCTCTCCTCTTTTTCTTGACACGCACTCTACCGTGGAGGCGACGGAGTATGAGGTTGAAACAGCGTTTTCTACACGGGTTTTGGTAAGCATATCCAGCTCGGTGGTAAGGGATGATCGCGGCAGGCCCGCCGGTATTATCCTGGTGCTTACCGACCTTCGGAAAATCAACACTCTTTCTGAGGCATTAGAAAGGGCAGATCGTGATAGAAATTCTTTGAAGGAGACTCAAAAGGCTCTCCTTAACGCACTTGAGGATTTAACCGAGGAGAAGCAGCAAGTAGAGTTGGAGGTTGCGAAAGACACGGCCCTTTTGGAAAGCATAGGCGACGGGATGATCGCGGTGGACAAGGACGGGAGGGTAATGTTAGTAAATCCTTCGGCGGAAGAAATGTTGGGCGCTGGGTCCGAGATGATTGGTAAACCTTTTGTCGAAGTCCTTGATTTAGAAGATAAAAAGGGAAACCCGGTTCCTACGAGCAAGAGGATAGTTCCGACCGTGCTTTCGAGCGGAGAAAAATTGTCAGGGACTTATTACTTCCTCCGTAAAGGTTTGCCAAAGCTTCCCGTTGCAGTTACGGCAGCCCCAGTTGTTTCGGAAGGTGATATCAGCGGGGTGATTTTAGTTTTTCGAGATATAACCAAAGAAACGGAGATTGATCGGTCCAAGACCGAATTTGTTTCGCTTGCTTCCCACGAGCTGCGAACGCCTCTTACCTCAATTCGGTGGTACACAGAAATGCTTCTGGAAGGCGATTTTGGTAAGATAACGGGTAAGAAAAGGGAACATCTCGAGGAAATATACCGTGAGAACCAAAGGATGATAGAGCTTGTCAACGCTCTTTTGAGTGTTTCTAGACTTGAGTTGGGGACATTTGCTATTGAACCTCAGCCAACCGACTTAAGGGAACTTATCGAGAGCGAGTTTGGGGAGCTTGCCCTAAAAATAAAAGAGAGGAAACTTAAGGTTAAAAAATTCTACTCTAAAAATCTACCTATCGTTAATGTTGATCCCAAACTTACCCGAATTATTTTTCGCAATCTTCTTACCAATTCCGTAAAATATACTTCGGAGGGTGGGGCGGTAAGCTTGTCACTCGAGGGAGGTAATCCTGATATTTCTATTACAGTTGCTGACACAGGCTGCGGTATTCCAAAGAAGCAGCAGCACTTGATTTTCACCAAACTCTTCCGTGCCGATAATGTCACGAAGATGGAAACGGATGGAACCGGCTTGGGCCTTTATATGGTTAAGTCTATTTTGGACGAGATCGGCGGGAGGATAAGGTTTGAGTCCAAGGAGGGGAAAGGGACCACCTTCCACGTATCTATTCCCGTAAAAGGTATGCCTAAGAAGAAGGGGGTTAAGGGGAAAGATATTATTCCAGCGTAAGTTTTTGCTCGTAAAGTTTTGTGGTCAGCCCCATCCCTGCGAAACGGATGTGCCATCCTCGCTGCGCTCGGTTGCAATTCCGCTTTACTGATGTGAGAGGTATTCTTCCAATGACAGGTTTTGTTTATAAAGTTCGATGGCTAACTCTATTCCGACCCAACGAATGTGCCAGGGTTCCGAGATGTATCCCGTAACGGCCGTTTTTCCTGATTGGTAGGAGACCACAAAACCGAATTTGTGGGCGTTCTTGGCGACCCAGCCCGCGGCGGGGCTGATGCTGTATCCCGTGGGCCAGGATTTTCCGGCCAATCCCAAATCAACCGTCGTTCCCAGTTGGTGCTCGGAGTGACCGGGACGGGCCGATCCGGTCGTGGCGGCGCTGTATCCGTACCGGCTGACCCAGTAGTTGAAGGTTGCCACTTGGGTGGCGTAGGAACGATAGGAAGAGACGATCGAGAGATTAAAACCGGCGTTTTCCGCGGCGCCGAAGAGTTGATAGAGATACGGTAGGACGCTGGATCGGAGAAGTTGAGTTCCGGCCGTCGGGACCGCGGTAATCGGCGTTAGGTGCGGGGGGACATAGCTCGCCGGCAGGGCATAGGTTTTGTTGACGTGGGCGAGGAGCATATCGCCGACGATCGGGAGGACAATCTCACCGGCGGAAAACGCATTCCCCGTTCCCAGAACGCTCCCCTGCGTAATCTCTCCCGGCGGGATAGTGGCGAACAGTCCCCAAGATTCCTGGGCGACGATCTCCTGCGGGTAGGCGAGGTGGTTGCCCGCGCCCAATCCCAACAGGAAGAAATAGACTAGAATCGGAAAAAGATGTTTTAGGCGCATACTCCCATTATAATAGAGAAGGTTAGGAGGCGTGGCCGAGTGGACTAAGGCGCCGATCTCGAAAATCGGTTGGGCGCAAGCCCTCACAGGTTCGAATCCTGTCGCCTCCGCCACTGCTGGAATTAACAATGCGGAATAAATTAATTTTTGCCCTCATCATCTTAGCGGTAGCAGTCGGAGCCGTTGGGGTTTACTACTGGTATCAAAACCAGAGAACAGGCAGCGCGGAGTATAACCCAACGACCAATCCGGCCGATTTTGGATCCGTTGTCGATAACCCCTACTATATGCTCGTCCCGGGAACCACCTTTACCTACCAGAGCGAAACACCGGAGGGAACAGAAAATAATATCGTTATCGTTACCGATAAAACCAAGGAAATTTTAGGCATAACCGCGATTGAAGTTTGGGATCGGGTGTGGTTAGACGACGAACTCATCGAAGAGACCTACGATTGGTACGCTCAGGACAAGGAGGGGAACGTGTGGTACTTGGGAGAGGATTCTAAAGAATATGATAACGGAAAAGTCACCAGTACCTTGGGTTCTTGGGAAGCGGGGATCGATGGGGCCAAACCCGGAATTATTATGGAAGCTAATCCGAAAGTGGGAGATTCTTACCGCCAAGAGTATTTCCAGGGCAGCGCTGAGGATATGGGGGATGTGATCTCGCTTGGCAAAACGGTATCTATCTCCTATGGAACTTTTGATAATTGCCTCCAAACAAGGGATTGGAGCAAGATCGATTCGGCTCTCAACGAATATAAATATTATTGCCCGGAAATTGGAACTCTTGCGTTGGAGGAAGAGGTAAATGGCCAGGGGAAGACCGAACTAACGAGTGTTTCTAAACCCTAAAATGACCGCACTAAACATCGCCGAAATGGGAGGAATACCGGAAGAAGCTGTTGCCGGACACAGAATCGAATACGGGCACAAAGCCGAAGAAAACTTTGAATCCGTTTTGAAAAAGTTAGGGGTTGAACCTCTTAAGGAAAATTTGAGTCAGGAGGAGGCCGACAAAATGGTCGCCGAAAGGCGGGTTGCGGCACGCCGCACCTTCGAGAAAGAGGATTTTGAAGAAGGGATCGATTTCCATTTTTTTAATCCCTATACCGGCCGGACTTTTCCCATGGATATGAGCGTTTCCAACGATGAAAAAGTGCAGTCGGTAAAGCGTGAAAGAGAGCGCAGGGAGGGGATCCGCTTTTTGCCCCTCTCCGCCCGGACGCTGGAGTTTGCGAGCCGGGGTGCCGACCGGGATCTGAAAGAGATTTGGCAGAGCGTGGAAGCGATGCTGCGTTCGGATGCTTTGGATCAAGCCCGGGGCGAAAGGGTCAAATCCTCGAGGCTAAGCTCGCCGGCATAGAGCGGAGACTAGCCGAGATTCAATAATCTGTCCTGATTCTGCTACGATAAAATCGCAATGGAAGCCGCTCCCATCCGCAAGGTTAAACGCGTGATCGTGGATCGCAATCTCTGCATCGGCGCGGGCAGTTGCGTCGTGGCCGCCCCGACGGTTTTTGAACTCAATGGAGAGAACAAAGCCGTGATCAAACAGCAGGGCAGCGTTAAGAACTCCGGACCGGCCGAAAAAGAAGCGTTGGAAGATCAAGCCATCCCCTATGAAACTCTCCTGACGGCGGCGCAATCCTGTCCCACCAAAGCGATCATCATTATCGACGAACAAGGAAACCAAATTTATCCGTGAACGAGGTTAAGTACCTGATCGTGGGGGGCGGGGTGGCGGGAACCACGGCGGCCGAAACGCTCCGCGCCTCCGACAAGGAAGGCAGTATCGCGATCGTCTCTGACGAACCATATCGTTTTTACTCCCGGATTATGCTCTCCAAACCCAACTTTTTCCTCGAGAAAATCCCTTTTGATCAGATCTGGCTCAAGGACGAGGTCTGGTATCGGCAGAACCAGGTCAGCCTGCTGCTGGGCAAGAAGGCGATCAAGCTTGATCCCCAAAGCAAGGTAGTCAGCCTCAATGACGGATCCGCCTGGCATTATGAGAAGCTTCTCCTCGCGGTCGGGGCTTGCGCCCGCCGCTGGAGCGTTCCGGGTTCGGAAAAGCGGGGAATTCTCTCCTTGCGGACCCTGGATGACGCCAAGGAGGTTATTTCCCGGGTTAAGAACATCAAGCAGGCAGTTCTGATCGGCAGCGGGTTCATCAGCTTTGAGATGGCCGATATGTTGACGCTGGCGGGGGTGAAAGTGACGCTGGTAATCTTGGAATCTTACTACTGGGAACCGGTGCTGGATGAGACTTCGGGGCGGATGATCGAGAAGGTCCTGACTGAGCACGGGGTTAAGATTCTCCACCGCAGTGAGGTTGCCCAAATCGAGGGCGAGGAGACGGTGACGGGAGTTTTGCTCAAGGATGGGACCCGTCTTCCTTGCCAGTTGATCGTCGCCGGGAT
>MEUW01000011.1:7234-7314 GCA_001772805.1 candidate division WWE3 bacterium RBG_19FT_COMBO_53_11 | reverse complement strand
ATTTGGTGTTGGGCGAGCGCGTAATCCTAGGGAATTGGGTCAACGCCCAGGTACACGGGAGAACGGCGGCGGCGAATAGG
>MEUW01000011.1:4744-7222 GCA_001772805.1 candidate division WWE3 bacterium RBG_19FT_COMBO_53_11 | reverse complement strand
CAGCCTTCCAAGATGGTTTCCTTCTATACCACCCAAGGAATGGGATTGGCGATCGCGTTTGTCGGTAACGCCCGCGTGACGCCCGATCGGGAGGCAATAACCCGAGGGACTCCTGAGGCCGGTTCCTACGGGAGATTGATTTTGCACAAAGGAAAGCTGGTGGGAGCAACCCTGCTCAACCTGACGCGCGAGATGGGAGCACTGGCGAAGATAATTGAGGGAGGAGCCGATCTCTCTGCTAAAAAGTCCCTTTTATCAGATATAAGAACAGATCTGACGATGATCTAGTGTAAAGATGGACAACCAAGAAACACAACCCAAGAAAATTCGGATTGGCTGGTTCTCGTTCTCCTGCTGTGAGGATAATACGATCGTCATGACGGAGGTAATGAACGACCACTGGCAGGAATGGAAGAAGCTCTTCGACTTCCGCCACGCCCGGGTTTTAAAGTCCGTCAACACGATGGATGAGATGGACATCGCCTTTGTCGAAGGCGCGATTGCTTCCGATAAGCAAGCTCAAGAACTGAAAGAGATTCGCCAGCACGCGAAAAAGTTGGTGGCGGTGGGAGCGTGTGCGGTGATGGGGATGCCTTCCGCCCAGCGCAACTATTTCAACGAGGACCAGCAGAAGCAGATCGATTTTCTGCTCGCCCGCTTCTCGGCTCTTCCCAAAGTACTCAAGGTTTCGGAAGTGGTGCCGATCGACGCGGAGATCCCCGGCTGCCCGATGGACCCGAACGATTTTTTGACCAAAGTTAACGCATTGGTGGCGGAATTTCAGGGAGGAAAAGTCTAATGCATACCTTTGATTTGGACCTGGATCGGATTACCAAAGTTGAGGGTTCCGCCTCGCTGACGGTGAAAGTGGTGGAAGACAAGGTCCAAGAGGTACACTTCGGCATCACCGACTACAAGCGCTTCTACACCCAAGCAATCCAGGGCAAGCCGATCATTGCGCTACCCCAGCTGCTGGCGCGGATCTGCGGGACCTGTTCCAACGCCCACCTTCTTTGCAGCATTGAGGCCTGCGAGCGTGCTTTGGGAATCACGCCTTCGCCTCAAACCCTGCTCCTGCGCACCCTGACGATGTACGGATTGATGATCCGCGACCACGCGCTTCATCTCTACCTCTTCTCAATGCCGGACGTCTTCGGCAAGGATTCCTTCCTGGATTTTGATGAGAACGATCCCGTTCAGCACCAGCTTTTGCACGACGCTTTTGAGATCAAGGCCGCCGGCAATTTTCTGGCGACGCTGGTGGCGGGGCGGAGCGTGCACGCCCCCTACCCGATGATCGGGGGATTCAGCCGCTTTCCCGACGCCGTGGGAATTAAAGAAGCGCTGGCCAAGCTGGAAGCGATCCGCCCGGCGGTTCTGCGGCTGATTGACGTTTGGAAAGACGCCCCTTTCCACTTTGACCGACAAACCAACTTTATGGCACTGGTTTCCGAGCGCTACGGTTTCCTGAACGGCAAGATCTGCGACAACAAGGGTTGCCTGATCGAAGAGGAGAGTTTTCGCGACCATCTGGAGCACGTGGTTTTGCCCTACTCCCAAGCATCTGCTTACAAGCACGAAGGTGAGTCCTATATGGTCGGTTCTTTGGCAAGAATGAATCTCGCTAAGAACTTCTTGCACCCGAAAACCAAGGAAACGCTGGGGGAAACTCTTGATCTCTTCCCGTCGACCGATATCTTTCGCAATAATCTAGCGCAAGCAATCGAGATTCTGCACTCGGTGGACGACGCGGGCGAAATCCTGGCCGGGACGGAATTCAACCCCGAACCCGTCATCAAAGGGACGCCGCAGGAATCGGTGGGGGTCGGAGTCGTGGAAGCGCCGCGGGGGACGCTCTACCACAAAGTCCATTTGCATCCCGACGGGAACGTCGTGGAAGGTGAGATTGTCGTCCCAACCGGACAGAATCAAATCAACATTGAAGAAGATATTCACCAGCTCGTACAGAATCTTTTGCCGGATACCCCCAAGGAAAAGATCGCGTTTGAGATCGAGAAGCTCATCCGCGCCTACGACCCCTGCATGAGCTGCGCCGCCCACTTCCTTAAGGTTGATTGGAAGAAATCATAAACTCATCGATGTGCGGTCGCACCCGAGATAGGAGGATTTTGGAAACTTGGGAGAGGGCTTTTTCCTCGGATAGGTCGGTTGGGACACCGATGATTTCTACTCTTCTCACTCCCCCCAATTTCTGAAGATAGCGCATATTAGCGAGCGCATCAAAATCGTGAACCGTTACCCGCGGGGCCGGGTAGAAATGCTCTAGATCATCGAACACCCGAACTTTGCGGAGGTCCTCGACTGTGTCAACGATCGTAATTTCCTCCTCGATCTCCCACTCTTCGTGCGGGTCGTGAACTCGAAAATCGATCCCGGGTAAAAGCACTTTTAGCTTCGGAAGAAGACGGAGAGGAAGCGAATCTCGAGGGAGGTCAGGATTGCCAAAAACGTAGACGA
>MEUW01000011.1:4423-4605 GCA_001772805.1 candidate division WWE3 bacterium RBG_19FT_COMBO_53_11 | reverse complement strand
GGTTCCTGTTCGAGCCGCCGGTTAATCGGCCGGAGGGCAGCCTCTCCCAGACGAAGCTTTCGGTTTTCATAGATAAGCGGTTCGCTTTTCACCGTGATTCTGGGGCCGTCGATCTCCTGCACCGTTCCCCAGCTGACGCGGCAGGAATCGATACTCTCAAGGGTGTGTTCGCGCTCTTCGTG
>MEUW01000011.1:3951-4288 GCA_001772805.1 candidate division WWE3 bacterium RBG_19FT_COMBO_53_11 | reverse complement strand
GATATTCTCCAGCAGTTCATTGCCGACCCAGTAGGCCTCAACGACCCGCTCGTTAAAGGGATCCCTGATCTCGTTCGCGTGCGCAATGTGGAGCAGGTAAGGGTACATCGTTTGAAAAGCGGAGAGGAGCTTTACCAATCCGGGGTCGGCCACGCCTTCCCGAATGTGAGCAAGGATTTCGGAATTGGCGTCGGGCCCGCAGTAATGCAGGCGGTTGGGGCCGAAGGCGTAGCGGCTGGCGCGCAAAAGTCCGTCCATCACATTGATGATATCAGCTAGAATGTTGGTATCCTTCGGAAGGAGAGTGGACGAATTATGGAGAGAAAGGGAGTTCTCT
>MEUW01000011.1:3692-3834 GCA_001772805.1 candidate division WWE3 bacterium RBG_19FT_COMBO_53_11 | reverse complement strand
TCTTGGGGATCGTCGCGGGCGCGGGAGAGTGGGGAGCGTTCAAGAAGCTCACCGCGCGGGATTGGATGAAGCTGGCCGCAATCGGTTTGATCGGCGGTTCGATCCCCTTTCTGCTGTTCTTTCAGGGACTGACGCTGACCTC
>MEUW01000011.1:3293-3482 GCA_001772805.1 candidate division WWE3 bacterium RBG_19FT_COMBO_53_11 | reverse complement strand
GGGCGAGAACGTGCTCTCCAAGCACGTCCTGCGCACCATTCCGCCCAAGATCGTGGCGCTGGGACGGATGGGGATCGGATCGCTGATCATCCTAGGGGTGCTGATCGCGACCGGCAAGCTGACGCTCCTCGGTCAACTTCCTCCACTCCATCTGGGGTGGGTGGCACTGACAGCACTCTTCCCCCTGGG
>MEUW01000011.1:2935-3232 GCA_001772805.1 candidate division WWE3 bacterium RBG_19FT_COMBO_53_11 | reverse complement strand
CTCCTGCTTGGTTCACCGGTCACAACTCTGCTGACGGCGCTTGGAAGCGGATTGCTTCCTTCCGTCCCGCAGGGTTTGGGAATTGCGCTGATCGCGGGCGGATTGGCGGTTCTGCTTCGGCCTCGACGGAAGACGTGCGTCGCTACGGCTTAAGATTTTTGGGCCTCTCGGTTTTAGATCGAGAGGCCTTTTTTGCTATCCGCTCGGGGAATGCCTTTTCGGAAACGGCGTAGTCTGGTGCTCCAGCCTCACCTCGCCCTCGTCGCCTCCGCTCCTGCGGGATGTTCCTCGAAGTCA
>MEUW01000011.1:1921-2804 GCA_001772805.1 candidate division WWE3 bacterium RBG_19FT_COMBO_53_11 | reverse complement strand
CTCGACATTGTTGAAGTTGTTTCCTCCTATTTTCCAATTCAGAAATCGGGCAAGAACTACAAAGCCGTTTGCCCGTTCCACTCCGAAAAAACACCTTCCTTTATGGTTTCGCCTCAACTCCAGATTTTCAAGTGCTTTGGTTGCGGTGAGGGCGGCGACGTCATTACTTTCTATGGCAAGATGGAGGGCGTTTCTTTCGGTGAGGCGCTCAAGGAGATGGCGAAGCGCGCCGGGGTCAAGCTCCTGTCCCGAAAGGAAAGCCCTCAGGAGCAGCAGAAGGAAAAATTGCTGGAGCTCAACCGCTTGGCCGCGGATTATTTCCATTTCCTATTAACTGATCACAAAATTGGTTCAACCGCAATGGGATTTCTTAAGCAGCGCGGTCTTAAAAAAGAAACGATTGAGGAGTTTGGACTTGGCTATGCACCTTCTTCTTGGGACAGCCTGGGGCGTTACCTTCTTAAGAAAGGGTACAGTCTGACGGAGATACTCCAAGCCGGTTTGGCGGTGAGGAAGGAAGGAGGGCGGGGCTATTTTGATTTCTTCCGCGGCCGCGTGATGTATCCGCTGCGTTCTTCCCTCGGAAAGGTGATCGGATTTGCGGGCCGAACTCTTGGAGCTGAAGAGCCGAAATATATCAACACCGTGGACACTCCCGTTTTTGAGAAAGGGCACTACCTGTTCAATCTCGATCTTGGCAAGGCGGAGATCAAGAAGAAGAGAGAGGCGATTTTGGTCGAAGGAGAGATGGACGCCATTCTCCTTTTTCAGGAGGGAGTTAAGAACGTGATCGCGACCAAAGGAACGGCGCTGTCCACTTCCCAGATTGTGACCATGTCGAAGTTTGCCAAGCGGCTGATCATCTGCTTTGACCGTGATGCGG
>MEUW01000011.1:1796-1888 GCA_001772805.1 candidate division WWE3 bacterium RBG_19FT_COMBO_53_11 | reverse complement strand
TGGCGCAATCGGGCGGTCTGGAAGTGGCGGCGGTGCTCCTGCCGGAAGGCAAAGATCCCGATGAGGCGGTTCTCGCCGACCCGGCGGGATTC
>MEUW01000011.1:660-1774 GCA_001772805.1 candidate division WWE3 bacterium RBG_19FT_COMBO_53_11 | reverse complement strand
CGCCTCTCTTTGACTTTTACTTGGAGTCGGCGTTTTCCCGTTTTGACTCTTCAACTCCCTCCGGAAAGAAGGCGATCGCGGCGGAGATTTTACCGGTGGTAAAGAGCCTGGCCAACGAAGTTGAAAAGGCGGCCTACTTGAGCCGTTTGGCCGAAAAATTGAAGCTCGAAGAGAGCGTTCTCTGGCGTCAGCTTGAGAAGGAGGAATCTTTGGAAGAAGCAGCGGCTCCGGCCGTCTCCTCTCCGGTACGGGTTTCGGCCAGCAAGAAGGATCTCTACCTTGTGGCCCTGCTCTTATCCCTCCCCCCGGAACGAATTTCTTCCGCGGTTCGGCGGGTGGCGGACGGTGACCTGATCGACCCCGGCTTGAGCGGGATAATCTCCTCTCTGCGGGAGTATCTTAAATCCGTGAAAAGATTTCGTCTGGAGAATTTTTCTGCTAAACTGGACGAGAACGCTCGGAAATCTCTGCAGGATGCCGTTCTGGCGCCCTTCTTGGGCGACCTCAATCCCGCCCAGTTGGAGGAAGAATTTGGACACGCAATAAGAGGCGTTAAGAACGCCCGGTTGTCGAGAGAGCGCAAGGTTTTGGTGGCGCGGGTCCGGGAGGCCGACAAGGGTAAAAATGCTCTGGAAGTCCGCCGGCTGCAGAAAGAGATTTTGAAGCTTACCGAGAAGATTGAGTCACTATAAAAGATCCATGCCAACACTTCTTAAAGATTCGCCATTGGTCGCAAAACTTTTGGAAAAAGGCAAAAAAGAGGGTTATGTAACCCAGGAAGAGGTTTTGGAATTTTTCCCCGAGGCCGAAGAGGACATTCAAAAGTTGGATGATCTCTACACCCTTCTGATCGAGGAGGGGGTAGACGTTTTTGAAACCACCGAAGAAGAGGCCCCGGCCGAGGAGGTTGAGCGGGAGCTGGAGGTGCAGGCCGCCCACGACGTGACGGTGACCTCCGACCCCGTCCGGATGTATCTGCGGGAGATCGGCCGAACGCCGCTGCTGACGAAAGCCGATGAGGTTGTTCTCGCCAAACAGATTGAGAAGGGAACGGCGGCCGACCTCCGCCTCAAGAGGGCCACCCCTCGAATGGGCCGGCCTACGCGCGAAAAAC
>MEUW01000011.1:0-614 GCA_001772805.1 candidate division WWE3 bacterium RBG_19FT_COMBO_53_11 | reverse complement strand
GAAAGCGAACCTGCGGCTGGTGGTCTCAATCGCCAAAAAGTATCTGGGGCGGGGACTCTCCTTCCTTGATTTGATCCAGGAGGGAAACATCGGGCTGATGCGGGCGGTGGAGAAATTTGATTGGAGGCGGGGATTCAAGTTCTCAACCTACGCCACCTGGTGGATCAGACAAGGAATCACCCGGGCGATCGCCGACCAAGCCCGGACGATTCGCATCCCCGTGCATATGATTGAAACGATCAACAAGTTCCACCGCGTTCAGCGCCAGCTGGAGCAGAAACTGGACCGCGAGCCCGATCCGGGGGAGATCGCCAAGGAGATGGAAATTACGATAGAGAAAGTCCGCGAGATCATTAAGGTCTCCCAACGCCCCACCTCTCTGGAAACCCCGATTGGGGAGGAAAAGGATTCCCGGCTCAAGGATTTCGTCGCCGATGAAGAAGTTTCCGCTCCCACCGATGACACCTCCAAGGAGCTTCTCAAACAGCAGCTTTTGGAGGTTTTGGAGACGCTTTCCCCTCGGGAGCAGCGGGTGATTGAACTGCGCTTCGGCCTCCGCGACGGCAAGCCCCGTACGCTCGAAGCGGTGGGGAGGGAATTCGGCGTGACCCGCG
>MEUW01000010.1:35044-35620 GCA_001772805.1 candidate division WWE3 bacterium RBG_19FT_COMBO_53_11 | reverse complement strand
CGTTAGTGAAACCGTTTGATAGCTCAGTGGGAGTGCTGCTTGCGGAAAATACCTAAGTCCTTCAGCGCCTCGTTCAGAGAACGAAGCTTTTCCATTCGGATAAAAATTTCTGTAGTTCGAGGTTTACCCGACTTTAAGATCCGGCGGATTTTGCCGATGGTGACCGGAGTGATCTTGAGCGCTTCGGAGATCTTGTTGTAGCTGAACCCTTCTTTGAGAAGATAAACAACCGCCAATCTCTTGGCGAGCATCAGCCGCTCTTCATCGGTTAAGAAATCATCGAGGAAATCCTTCGCCGCCGGCTCCGATTTGAGCTGGGAAAAAACCCACTCCAAGTTGGCGGTGATTTCTTTTTCGATTTCCTTTTTGATCGGGCGCGGAGAGACTCTCGGCATTGTTGTAATAGGACGGCTCGCTGCGCGAACCTAGCTATTCCTACACTGAGAGGAATAGTATACTATGCTAAAGCTGATGTCAAGTCATAAAAAAAGCTCGCGAAGGTAGGTTCGCGAGCGATGATTTCATCCTTGGCCTGGGGGCACCAGCAGGCCTCGGACTTTTGCGCAGGTTGGCGAC
>MEUW01000010.1:30664-34968 GCA_001772805.1 candidate division WWE3 bacterium RBG_19FT_COMBO_53_11 | reverse complement strand
CCGGCGCCGCAAGCGGCGGGCGCAGCTCTTGTGCCGCGAGCAAATAATGCCGTCGGCAAGGCAGTGTTTTTAATTATAGGACCTTGCAGTTTTGTTGTCAACTGACAAAGATCCTGTCCGCCTTTGGCTGATAAGATACTTGGAAAAAAGAAAAGAGAGAAGTACTTCCCTAATTTCGTTAGGTTGTACAAATTACTCGCTCCCGCCGTTGGCGAAGCCCCGCAGAAAGCGGTGGCTAACGCTACGTCATTTGTTAAGAAATAAAAAGGAGAAATCAACCGCGAAGCTGATTTCTCCCTGGTAGGGAGGAGCGGAACCTGCAACTTGGGAGCGCCACAAGCTGCAGGACAAACGCTCATTGCTTTAGGACAAGCAACCTGCGGAAAAGCTTCCCTCAAAGACCCGGCTCATTGAAAGCGCCCCTAGCCAAACCCCCAAGACAAGGCAATAAGTCGACGCAGGCAATAAAGATGTTAACCAATGAGAAGGACTATGTCAAGCCGTTAAGGCTGAATGGACGCGATCGAAGATCGCTAATATCCAACCTATGGTTGGATATGCCAGTAGAGAGTCTTATATCCGTTTTTGTGATCGATCACAATTCCGTAGGCCGGACCGTCGTACTTCTTGCCGGTCCAACACCAAGAACCCCAAGTCGTGTCTTTCACGAGATAAGCTGTCCCGGAGGCGGAAGCGTAAACTCCGTAATAGCTACCGTTCCAACCAGATCTGGAAACAACATCAATGGCTTTGTGACCCGACCAGTATCCTTGCGTGAGATAGTTAATCGGCCCCCCTGGGGAGAAATAGTTTCCGCTCATAACTGTTGACCCAGAAAGATGAAGTTTCGCCGGATACCCCCATGGACTAAGGAAATAGTCAATGCGGGAGTTGCCAACCGGACCTACCCCCACGGCGTAATGAATATGAGGACCGGTTGTACAACCGGTGTTACCCTGATTCGTTAAGCGCTTGAATTGGCCCCCGCTCACTTTAACCTCGCCGATTACAGTACCGCCACCCCGTAAAGCGGCCAAGATGGAATTAAGCTCGGCCTGCAGCCGCTTGAGAAGTTGCTGGTAACTGGCTTCCTGACCTTTAGTTTCTGTTAGAAGCTGTCCTTTTGAATTCTGCTGCGCAATCAAACTCGCCTTTTGGTCTTCTACCTCCCGCTTTAATCTTTCGACCGAGGATTTCTTATCTTCCAGTTCCTTCTTCTGGTCGTTGAAGGATGCCCGGGTATCGCGCAGGTCGCCGAGCGCCTGGACATCCTGATCCTCTAAAACTCGAAGATATTTGATCCGCCGCAAGGCGTCGTCCAAACTTTCGGCGCCTAAAACGATATCGAAGGAGGAGAGCTGGTCGGAAGCATACGCCAAGCGCGCTCGATTGACAAAAATCTCTTCTTGATAATCCAGGAAGTTACTGACCCTCTCCAACCGGGTTGAGAGATCGCCGATATCTACGGAGAGAACCTCAATCTCCTCCTCCTTTGCTTTAATCTCCAATTCGCTCAAGTAAATCTGGTTATCCAAATAAGCAATTTGATTCTCAAGAGTATCCGCCAAGCCCTCGAGACGTGAGATCTCACCTTTAACCCGCTGAATTTCTTTTTGACAGGAAAAATAATCCGTACATCCGGCGTTGGTGGGAACAACCAAAGTTAGGAAGTAAAAGAAGAGGGCGGAGAAGAGGGAAATCCGCACCAAAAACTTGAACATGGTAAAAAGTCTGGGCAGCATTCTATCCCTATTTTACCCCACTTCGCCCGTTCAATCCAACTCAGGGCTACGAGGGGCAAGCCAAATCTAAACCTTGAGGTAGCGATTGACCGCGAGCCAACTCCCGAAACCCCCGATGAGAATCCCCGCCAGCGCTTCCAAACCTACCAGAGATATCTGGAACAGGACCGAGGGATCCGTCAGAGGCACGTTCGCAAAGAAACTTTGCAGATAAGGGAAAACCGCAGGAATCGCCAGAGTCAGCAGACCTCCCGAGATCACCGCCGCCAAAAATCCGTAGATCGCCCCTTGAATGATAAACGGCAAACGGACGTAGGTTTTAGTCGCCCCGAGGAGGGACATGATTTCGATCTCTTCTTCCATGGAGTGGATAATCAATCCGACGGTGACCAAGACCATTACTACGGAGATCCCCGCAAAAAGCAAAACCAAAACAAGCAGAGCCATTCTCGTGGCATTAACCAGATTCTTGAACCGCTCGACCACGTCTTGGTAGAAAGCCACCTCTTCAACCAGGTCGTTTCCCTTAAAAAATTCGGCGACGCTCGGCAGATCCTCCAGACTATCGGTGCGAACATCCAAGCTGGCCGGCAAGACATTGGTCGGAATGCCTTCCAGGAGTTCGGGCTTATCTTTGAACTGTTCGGAGTAGAGAGCAAAGGCTTCGTCTTTGGAGGTATAAACCACTTCCTTGACGCCGGAACGCTGCAGCAGCTCATCCCGCAGGGCTAATACCTGGTCTTCGGCCGCAGTATCCTTGAAAAATGCCGTGACTAATGCTCGGGATTCGTAGTAGTCCAAAATTTTTCCGGCCCCGAAAGCAAAAAGAGTTAAGGCGCTCGTGGCGCCAAAAGTGAGCGTAATCACCAAAACCGTGGTCAGCGAGAGACCCCCGTGGCGGGTAATCCCTAAAAGCGCATTTCGGATGATCCTACGAAGCATATTTTCCTTTCTTTTGATCCTTCACAACCTTACCCTTATCCAAGCCAACTACCCGCTTCCCAAACTGGTCCACAATCTCGGCAGCGTGCGTGGCCACTAAAACGGTCGTCCCCATTTCATTGATCTTCCCCAACAGCTTGATCGCCAACCAAGCGCTTTCCGGATCAATGTTGCCCGTAGGTTCGTCCGCGATCAAAATTTTCGGTTCGGGAGCGAGGGCCCGCGCGAACGCCAAGCGCTGCCTTTCTCCACCGGAGAGCTGGTGCGGAAAATGATGCTCCCTCTCCTCCAAACCGACCAAAGACAGGACGTGCGGAACGATCTCTTTAATCTCCGAATCGGAACGGCCCAAAACTTCCAGCGCCAACGCGACATTCTCAAACGCGGTCTTCTCCGGCAAAAGCTTGTAATCCTGGTGCACCACTCCCAGTTCGCGCCGATGCTGAAGCAGCTCCTTCCCCGCCAAATCCGCCACACTCCGCCCGCTAACCTGCAACTCCCCTTCGGTAGGAAGCTCCTCCCGCGTTAGAAGCCGGACCAGGGTAGTTTTCCCAGCCCCCGAAGGGCCCACGACGAAAAGGAATTCCCCGGGTGAAACCTCAAAAGAAACCTTTTCCAAAGCCACCGTTCCGTCGGGATAATGTTTGCTAACTTCTTGAAAATTAATCATTTGATCTGAACGTACTTGACGAAGAGAACTTGCTCATTCCCATCGGCGGTACTTGCTGCCACTCCCCTGGCCGTAACCGAAGCATCTTTGAAAAAAGCGATATCAAAGTTCGTACTCTTTAACAAAATCCGGTTTCCTCCCTCCAGCTGCAGGTAGTAGGACGATCCCTCCTTAGGTTCGCTCAGAGCCCGAACTATTCCCGTGAAAGAAGCAAGCTGTTCATCGCCGGTACTAGTTTCCGAATCCAGCGGCGGGGTGGAAGTAGGGTTGTAAGGAGTTAAGACAATCCCGAAAACTACTCCCAGAAGCGCAAATCCCAACGCTAACGCCAGAACCAGGAGAACAATCCGGCGGCGGGGCATTGCCGACAAGCGGGTTTCCGCCGCGACGAAAGCATCTTTGAGACGGGAGAAAAACAGTGAGATTTTGGGCGAAAGGCCGCTCGGGGCGGGCTTCGTCGAAGACGAGCTATTGGCAGCCATCAAAAAAATGATATCACTAAATAAACTCCGCTTTCAGTTCCGCTTCGATAAAATCGTCTAACTCCCCATCCAAAACCGCATCGGGATGCTTGGATTCAAAACCGGTGCGCAAATCCTTGACCTGCTTGTAGGGGTGAAGGACGTAAGAACGGATCTGGTTGCCCCAGCCGGGGGTAAGGTATTCACCGCGAAGCTGGGCCTCTTTCTGGCGCCGTTCTTCTTCTGCCCGGACGAATAGTTTAGCCGTAAGCAGTTTGAGCGCAATTTCCTTATTTTTTGCTTGGTAGCGTTCCGATTGGGAAGTAGCCGTAATCCCCGTCGGCTTGTGCCGGATACGGACGGCCGTTTCCACCTTCTGCACGTTCTGCCCCCCGTGGCCGGAAGAACGGAAGGTTTCCACCTCCAGATCATCGTCCTTAACCTCCAATTCCGGTGCCTTTTCCAAAACCGGAATGACTTCCACCAAAG
>MEUW01000010.1:17054-30654 GCA_001772805.1 candidate division WWE3 bacterium RBG_19FT_COMBO_53_11 | reverse complement strand
ACGGTGACTGGCGCACCAGCCGGTGGACGCCCGCCTCCCGTTTTAGATAGCCGAAGGCCAGCGGCCCCTTGATCTCAAACGTCACCGTCTTAAAACCGGCCTCCTCCCCCGGACTCTGCTCGAGAACAACCGTTTTCCAACCCCGCCTTTCGGCAAACCGCTGATACATCCTGGCCAGCATCGCCGCCCAATCCTGCGCTTCCGTCCCCCCTTGCCCGGAGTGCAGGGATAAAATCGCGTCATTCTTATCGTAGGGTTCGGATAGATAAGTCCTAAGCTCCAATTTTCCCAGCAGTTCGCGAGCGGCTTGAAGATCATCCACGGCGATCGCCAGCTCCGTCTCTTCCACCTCCCCGATCTCCCGCTTCAAATCCGCGATTTCGCGCATCACTTCTTGAGCTTTGAGGTTGTCTTTCCAGAAATCGGGGTGGCTGGATTGCGCTTCCAGATCCCGCAGGATCTTCTTCTTCTCCTCAAAATCGATTGTTTCTTTAACTTGTACCAAGCGTTTTTTTAAAGTGTCCATTTTTTTATCTCGGCAGGAAATTAAGGTCGAGGGTGACGGTCTGCCCCTCCTTGATCTCCCCCGTCAGGATTTTGGTCGCCAGCGGAGCCTCCACCATATCCTGCATCACCCTGGTCAGAGGGCGGGCGCCCCAGGCCGGCGCGTAGCCCAGCTCGGCGATCTTAGCCGTAAACTCGGGGGTTGCCGCAAGCTTGATGCTCTTCGCGGCCAAATCTTTCTCCAAGCTTTTCACTTTGAGCTCCACAATTTTCGCGAGATGCTCATGGGAAAGCGGTTTGAAGATCATCACCGCATCAAACCGGTTCAAAAGCTCCGGCGGAAAGATCCCGCGCAGATGCTCCAAAAACTCGGTCTTAAACTGCTCCACGCTCCTCCCGGCCGTGAGCTGGTCCTGAATATACTTCGTCCCCGCGTTGGAAGTGGCGATGATGATGGTATTGGTAAAGTCCACCGTCTCCCCTTTCCCATCCGTCAGGCGCCCGTCGTCAAAAACCTGCAAAAAAATGTTGAGAATCTGGGGATGGGCTTTCTCAAACTCATCCAAAAGAACCAGCGAGAACGGCCGTTGGCGAATCGCCTCGGTGAGTTGGCCAGGCTCCGGAGCTTCCGACCCCGGAGGCGCGCCGACCAGCCGGTAGATGTTTTTGAGATCGGCAAACTCCGACATATCCACCCGCACCAGCGCTTCCTTTCCTCCGAAATATGTTTTGGCGAGAACTTTGGACAATTCGGTCTTCCCAACCCCGGTCGGTCCCACAAACAAGAACGTCGCAATCGGCTTTTCCTCCTCGCGGATGCCGGCCCGAGCCCGCCGCAGAGCGTCGGAAACTCCTTTTACGGCTTCCTCCTGGTCAATCAAGCCTTTGTGAATGGTTCCCTCCAGATTAAGCAGTTCTTTGGCCTCTCTTTGGGTAATTTTCGTCACCGGGACTTTCGTCTTCTCGGAAATAAGCACCGCGATTTCCTCCTCCCCGACCGCCCCTCCCCCGGTGCTTTGCTTAGCTAACACAGCTTCTTCCAAAAGATCCAACGCCTTATCCGGCAAAACCCGCTCGTAAATGAGCCGATCCGACATCTCCACGGCGGTTCGGATCGCCGGGGAGGTAACTTGAACCGGCTTGCGCTCCTTGCGGCTCTTTTTCTCAAAACCCAGCACCTGGTATTCCAAAACTTCGATGCTGTCTTCCCGGGTCGCCGTCGGCACTTCCACCAGCTCAAAAACGGCGGAGAAGGCGTCGTTCGGAGAGATGTATTTGCGGTAGTTTTCCCAGGAGGTCGCCCCGATCAGCTGAAACTTTCCGGTCTCAAGGTGGGGACGGATAGAGTTAAAAACAAACGACGTTTGCGCCTCCGCTCCAGATAGAATCAGGTTGTGGATCTCATCAATGAAAAGAATAATCCCCCGGGAAACCTCGATTTCATCCAAAATATGCTGGATCCGTTCCCCCAGTTCTCCTTCCGTCGGCGTGCCGGCCACCAACGCTCCCACATCCAGCTGGATGATCCGGCGTCCCTGCAAAGACTCAAAGCGCGCTCCCCGCACCACCTCTTGCGCAATCCCCTCCACCAAAGAGGTCTTTCCGGATCCGGGAGGACCGACCAAAAGGGCATTCGCCTTTCTCTCTCGGGCCAGGATTCGCGCCACTTCTTCCAGCGGCTTTTGCTTCCCCAGCATCAGCTTTAGCCGGCCGGCGGCGGCCTCCTTGGTCAAATCCATCGAGAATGTGTCCAAAGTCGGCGTCACTCTCCCCGTCCAGCCGCGGTTAACTCCCCCAATCGGGCCGACTTCATAATCTTTCTCCCAAATGAAGGGGAGATGGGTCCAATCCCGCCGCCGTTTCTCCCAGAGCAGGGTTTGCTTGACGTCTTCGGACTTCTCCCCCGCCAAGACCAGAGCCGCCGCCAAGAGATGAGAAGCGCAGAGAGATTTAAACTGCAACGAAAGAGCTAAATCGTAGGCGTTTCGATAAACCTGGTCCAAAGGAATATCTTTGAGCTTTTGGGAATCAAACTCCCCTACCCCGGAACGAAAGAGAAATTTCCGGCCGTGCCGCCCCCGCGCCGATTTCTGGAAAAGTTGGGGGGAGTCTTTGGACCAGCGGATTGCCCCGCGCGCCGATTCGCAAGCAAAATCCAGAATGTAAAAACCATCCTTCCAGGGACCCTCAATCTCAAGGTGGGGACGGCCCAACCGGTCATAGAGAGCGAATACCCAAGCGACCGCGAAAAACACAATCGCGAGGGAAGGGTAGTTAAAAAAGAGCCAGAAAGGAAAGATGAACCAAACTGCAAAGGCTCCCAGTATTCCCGCGGTTCCCAAAACAATCAAAATCGCGCCGAACACCAAACGGAAAAGGCGGAATGGGAAGCCCAGGATTCGGCCAAAAGCCGAATAATCGCCGAACAAAGGCATGAAAAGGAGCCGGGCCATCATCGTCGTTGCCGTAATTTGATCCAGATAGACAACTCCGCGCCAGATCGTTCTGGTAAAAGTGCGGACGCCCTCCACAAACCAGAAGTAAGGGAGGTAAAGTGCAGCCTTGACTAGATAAGAAGTTTCGGAAGCAGCCCGGTTGACATTGTGATGCGGCATCAGATTGATTCTACCAGTGAGCGCTTAAAGATCGCAAAGTTTCCATGTCGTCTTTGTCCGATCCGGGCGGAGTTTCGATGATAAAGGGCAAAGAAGCAAGTCGAGAGTCGTGAGTCAGGAGACGGAAGCCCTTGAGGCCGATATAGCCCTCCCCGATATTTTCGTGCCGGTCCCGGTTGGAACCTAACGGGGTTTTGCTGTCGTTGGCGTGAATTGCCACCAGTTTTTCCAACCCGATCTGCTTATCGAACTCCTTCAACATCTTGTCCAAACCGGATTTGGTGCGCAGATCATAACCGGATTCAAAGGCATGGGCGGTATCCAGACAAACCGCCAAACGCGGACTACTAACCGCTTTCACCAAAAATCCAATTTCCGCAAAATTGCTCCCGATAATCCCACCGGCGCCGGCGCTATTTTCGATAATCAGCTTGCCCGAGCCTTCGGTTTGCGCCAAAATCTGGGAGATCGCCTCCGCCACCTGACCCGCGGCGGACTTGAATCCTTTCCCTCGGTGAGAACCGACGTGGAAGATTACCCCTTCGGCCCCAATCAGCTTCCCCAACTTGAGGTATTGAACCAAGGAAGCAATCGAACTGCCCAAGATAAAGTGGTTTTCGGAGGCCAGATTAATCAGATAGATCGCGTGCAGGAAGACCGGGGCGATCCTCGCTTCTTCGCGTTTGCGGTTGAACTCCCCGATCTGTTCCAAAGGGTAAATTACACTCTGCCACTGTTGGGGAGCCGAACCGAAGATCTGGATACAGCTTGCCCCGATATCTACCGCCCGATCAATAGCTAAATCCAAGGATCCGGCAATGGAAACGTGAGCGCCAATGTTTAGCACAAGTAAATACTAACGGAAATACAAGCCAGTTTATCGATAATGTAGTCGCCTTGCGTGTAGCGCGCCTCTACGGCCTCAAGAGAGCCGATGCTGCAACTTCCTTACTTACCAGCTTAAAACCCTTCAGAGACTCTCCTAGCGATCGAGAGACCTCATCCCCAAGGTTTGGGTCTGGAAGCCCTCTTCTAAAGCCCCGAGCCTTATTTGAACCGGAAAGAATTAATTATCCGAGATACTTTGGGACGGGCGGTTTTGTAATCCGCGTCAGCGGCTTGGCCAACGAGATAAAAGACCTGCGCCCCCACTTGCACAATAAACATCTCCTGATGAGTCAGGAAAACCTTCCCATCTGAACCGGTCGCCTGATACCGATACTCGTAGCGCAGGGCGTCTTGATCATCAATCTTCTGAAAACCGATCCCCAGCTCCTCAAATTTTTGAACTTCTTTTTCGAAAGTAGCCTTTAGCTCCTTAGGGAGATCGGCGAGGTTGATTGAGTTCAGGGCCAACTTGGTACTCACATGAAAGGTGATATCGGGGTTATTTTGGTAGACCTTGACCACGATCAGTTTCTCCAAACCGCTTTCCTCTAAATTTAGATAATGCCAACCAGGGGGGGTTTTAAAAGAAAATTGGTCGTTCGAGAAAGCCAAACCCCGATTGAAAAAAAAGAAGAACCAAACCGCCAAAACTAGCAGAGGAACCGCAAGGGCCGAAACAAGCAGAAGAGTTCGGCCAGACACTTGGGATTTTTGGAAGAGTGACATGTTTCTCATTTTATCATTAGAGTAGCAAACAAAAAAACCCCTAAAAAGGGGTATTTGTCGCTTTTACTTCAACCAGCTGACTAGTTCAGAGCCTCCCAAGCGTAATCGTCGTGCGTGCCGTTGGCATCCGCATCACTGGTACAGACGTAAGCGATGCCGCTGGTCATAGCACCGGCAGTTGTGGTCGCAAAGTAGAGCTTGCCCTGGTCAGCCACCACGGCGCAGTTGCCCGCGGCAGCGAGCCCAACACCCTTCGGCATCTTAAGGGATGAGGCTCCCGAGAAGTCGACGGCGCCGGTGGCCGTCAAGGCGCCATTAGCCGTCAAGGTACCATTAGCCGTCAAGGCGGCATTAGCCGTCAAGGCGCCATTAGCCGTCAAGGCGCCATTAGCCGTCAAGGCGCCATTAGCCGTCAAGGCGGCATTAGCCGTCAAGGCGCCATTAGCCGTCAAGGAGGCACTAAAGGTCGCGGCATCGCCCACGTCCAGAGTACCGGTAAGGTCCAGATCGTCAAAGGCGACGTCGGAGGTGGTCAGGACATTCTGGTCCATATCGTAGAGCTCGTTATCACCGAAGCCCGTGTTCACGGTATCGAAGTTCGCCGCGTCGGCATCCAAAGCTCCGAGGGTGGTAGCTCCAGCGTTCAAGAGCCCGAGGGTGGAGGTGCCGGTCACGTCCAAGTCACCCATAAGGTCAGTGTCGCCCCAGACGAGAAGATCCGACCAAAAGGTGGCGTAGTCGTAAAAGTTGGCATCGTCCCAAACATTCAAGATCCCGAGGGTGGAGGTGCCGGTCACGTCGAAGTTACCCCAAACTCTAAGATCGGCGGGTTCCCAGGAGCGCCCGATTTCGGTGTCCCCGGCCAATACGCTGGTACCCCAAACTCGGAAGTCCTGCGGAACGCTGTGGTAGCCCACGGTAACATCACCGAAAGCTCCCAGCAAACGGCCGCTAAAGGTGGCATCGCCTCCCACGTTCAAGACCCCGAGGGTGGAGGTGCCGGTCACGTCCAGGGTACCGGTCAAGAATAGATCATCGAAAGTTACGTCGGAGGTGGTCAGGACATTCTGGTCCATATCGTAGAGCTCATTCGCGCCGAAACCGGTGTTGACGGTCGCGAAGGTAAACCCCTGCCCTTCAATGATCTCAGACGCTCCCACGGAGTCGGCACCCAAATCGACGTCCTGCAGACTGTTAGTAGCAACCTCGTCACTCCCCACCGCCCCCGTGGCAATCTCTGAGGATCCCACCGCCCCGGCAACGATCTCTGAGGATCCCACCGAGCTAGCCGCAAGGTCGGAAGCAGTAACCGTTCCAGTGGCAATCTTAGCCCCGGTAACCGCATTGCTTGCCAACTTTGCGTTTGTGACCGCACCGTTGGCAATCTTGGCGGTCGTAATGGCACCGTTGGCTATTTCACTAGTGATAACCGGGGTGTAAACGATAGCCCCGAACGCGGCACTCGCAACAAAAGAAAGAGCGACCAAACCCGTGGAAGCTCCGATGGCTAACCTCTGGGGAAATGTCATTACGGTTGAGATTAACTAAAAATTAAACCCCTTGTCAAGCCCCCCCTAAACCCCGACGCTTAAGGCCCGAGGCCTCGCGCCGGTGAAACTTTGCCCTTCCTCAATTAACCCTCACCGAACCAAGAAAATGCTGAAACTTCTCCTTATATAGAGGAAGAAGCGGGGCGGGAACAGTGCAGAAAGCGAAGGTCGTCCGCTCGTCGGTGGTCAGCACGAGTTCAAGTTGCTGGACGGATTTTGACCCATCTTGGTAAGAAAGCTCGAGCCAGGCTCCCTCGCGGCCGCCGACCAAGACCTTTTTCGATACATCCGCATGAACATCGGGGTAGTTTTTTTTGATTGCGGCGAAGGTGCCTTGCACCAAGTATTCGACCGAGACCGGGCCGCTTTTGGGGCGCGTGGTCTGTGAAATGATACAAGAGACATCGTCGATCTGCTTCGGCCGAAAACCGTAGACGAAGGCGGGATTGCGGCTCTGGAGCTCGACCGGCGGGATCCGTTCGAAATCCTGGCTCATCTCGAATGCCAACCCCAGGGAGTCATCGGAGATCCGGTAATAAGCTGGGGATCGCCCAAAAATAAAAAGACCCCCGATGATCGCCATCCCCAACAAAACTCCCCCCGCGATGATTCCTAAAATAACGCGCTTTGGCATCGTGAGATTATAATAACCTAAGCAAGGACCAAGATAAAAATAATCCCCCAGACGGGGGAGTTTAACCGTTTTGGCCTAATTAGCTCTAATCAAAGATCTCGTTGTCGAGCTGCAACCAATCCGATCCGTCGCAAACGTAGATGTGGCCTTCGTAGTATGCGATATCTCCTTCGGTATCCCCATCGCACGCTACCGTACCAATATCAACAGTCGGAACCTTCAGGCTCGAAGCACCCGAGAAATCAACAGCTCCGGTAGCGGTCAGGGGACCAAGAGTCGAGGTGCCGGTCACGTCCAGGGTGCCTGTGGTCACGATAGAAATGTCCGCCGCCAAGTCCTCCCCAAGGACAGTACCGTCGACGATCTCCCCGGTTCCCACGGATTCGTCCGCCAAATCTTCACTCCCGAGGCTGTTGGCAATGACCTCGTCGGTTCCTACCGCATCCTCTTCAATCTCATCTTTTCCAACCGAGCTATTACCAAGATCGGCAGCCGTGATAGTTCCGTTCGCAATCTTAGCCCCGGTAACCGCATTGCTTGCCAACTTTGCGTTTGTGACCGCACCGTTGGCAATCTTGGCGGTCGTAATGGCACCGTTGGCTATTTCACTAGTGATAATCGGGGTATAAACGATGTACCCAAATGCTGCGGTCGCCGCCAAAGAAAGGGCAACCAAACCAGTGGAAGCTCCGATGGCTAATCTCTGGGAAAATGTCATTACGGTTGAGATTAACTAAAAATTAAACCCCTTGTCAAGCCCCCAAAATCGCCGCGCTATATATAAGGTATAGATAAATACGATAAGAAAGACCAACAATCAATGAAGCCAAAAGGCCACGAGAGCGAGGAGAACAAGATGGAAAGACTGGTCAACACCCAAGAGGAGCCAAACCGGAATCTCCTCATCTTTTACCTTCTTAATCTTCCTGAGCCACCAGAACTCGAAGCGGCGATTGTCGAGGATGGCATGCGTAACCGCAAGGAAGAGAGTCGCCCAAAGCGCTTGGACTAGGTCAACCCCAACCAAATATAAAGCTCCGAAAGTAAAGATGTGGTAGGTCACAACGTGCGCCAAGAGAGGAAAAAGGTGTTTGGATTTCTCCAGCGCCATCCAAGAGGTTTGAATAATCCAATCCCCGATCAAGTGGGCGGTTAAAAGGTAGAGAAAGATTTCGGCCATTACTTATATATTAAGGGATTTAGGCAATAGGCCGTTAGGCAGGGAGCGTAGGATAGGACGGCTCGCTTCGCGGACCTAACATTCCGAGGGAATGAACGGCTCGCTTCGCGGACCTAGTTATCCCGCTAAAGCGGGATAATGGCACTTATTCCATCTTGTGGCACTTAATCCACTTAATGTAAAATGTTGTTGTGCGCACCAAAGTAGGTAAATTTAAGACTCCTTATACCAGAAACGTGATCGTATCTTATATAAAAGCTGTTTCAGAACTAACTGGCAAAAGCCCAACATATAGGGACTTAAATCAAGTACCCGGTCCTGCAGCAAGAACCATAGTTCGACACTTTGGCACCTGGTCAAAAGCTCTTAAAGCCGCTGGCCTAAGACCAAAAACTAACCAATTATTGAAAGGAGAAAAAACTTTTATCAGAAAAAATTGGAGAAAAATGACCGATAAACAAATAGCGGAAGACTTAGGAGTAACACCAGAGGTAATCAAATACTACCGAATGAACTATTCTTTGTGGAAGAATCGAAAAGGTACTTCGAAACAAAAACACAAAGCCGATGGGATGAGAATTTATGGCAAAAACTGCGAAGTATGCAACTTGCCAATTACCGAACTACATCACATAAAACCCAAATCCGATAAACCGGATGATTGGGCAATACTATGCCCAACTTGTCACTCAATAATTACAAGGAAAATAGTAACAGTGAGAACCAGAAATGAACTAAAAACCGAATTAAAGCCCTACGTAAAAAACCTGTATAAAACTATTGGGTTCTGATAAACCCTACCCGCGGTGCTGAGGGGCATTGATCAGTCCGCATTTTTTCCATTTGAGTCCGCTCCCGCAGGGACAAGGATCATTGCGGCCGATCTTTTTGCCTTTTGGAAACGCGCTTTGCGCGTTTAACCGCGAATGCGGTTTCTGTTGCCTGTTGCCTATAACCTCTTGGTCCGTTTCCTGGCCCATGTTGGCCGTCGGGTGGTGCAGCGCCACCGGCCGCGAAGCAGGAAGGGGAACTTTTTCTTTTCGTTTGATCTCGATCCGTTCCAGCCGCTGGGCTAAAGCCGACCAGATTTCGTTGATCAGCCGGTCGAAAAGCAGACGGGCCTCAGACTTATATTCCACCAAAGGATCCCGCCCCCCGTAGCCGCGCAGGCCGATCCCCCGCCGCAGCTCGTCCATCGTGTCAATGTGCTCAATCCAAAGCACATCGAAAGATTGCAAGGCCAATTGCTGAACAATTTTCAGCCAATCCCCGCCAAACTCTTTCTTATATTTGCGCCAAACTTCTTCAACTTGGGACGAATAGGAAGAGAGTTTGGCGAGAAGAAAAAACTCCATCTCCTCTCCGCCGGCGAGGAGTTTGCGGCGAATCGTATAAGCAATCTCGCGGTGCTTATTAACCACGTCGTCGTATTCGACCAGGTGCTTCCGCAGATCGAAGTTGTACCCCTCCACTCGTTTTTGGGCACTCTCAATCGCGCCGGAAACGAGCTTGCTCTCAAGAGGAACATCTTCGGCGATCCCGAAGCGATTCATCACTCCCTCCACCATCGCTCCGCCGAAGATGCGCATTAGGTCATCTTGAAGAGCCACGAAGAATCGGGAGGAGCCGGGATCCCCTTGCCGGCCGGAACGCCCGCGGAGCTGATTGTCGATCCGGCGGGATTCGTGCCGCTCGGTCCCAATGACGTGTAGGCCCCCCAAATCCACCACCCCTTCTTCCAGCTTGATATCAACCCCCCGGCCGGCCATGTTGGTCGCCACCGTTACGGCTCCCTTACGACCGGCCTGGGAAATAATGTGGGCTTCCTTCTCGTGCTGTTTCGCGTTTAGCAGCTGGTGAGGAATGCCTTTGTGCTTCAGCAATTTGGAAAGCAGTTCGTTCTTCTCAATCGAAGTGGTTCCCACCAGGACGGGCTGACCGCGCCGATGGCATTCTTCGATCTCGTTCGCGACCGCCTGGAACTTGCCGGTGACGGTTTTATAAACCACGTCGGAGTGATCGGCCCTAACCATCGGTTCGTTAGTGGGAATTACCAGCACCTCCAAGTTGTAGATCCGGGAAAATTCTTCCGATTCGGTCGCGGCCGTACCGGTCATTCCGGCCAGCTTTTGGTACATCCGGAAGTAGTTTTGAAAGGAGACGGTGGCGAGAGTTTTGCTCTCTTTTTGAATCGCGACTCCTTCTTTCGCCTCGATCGCCTGGTGCAATCCCTCCGAGTAGCGCCGCCCGAGCATCAAGCGGCCGGTAAACTCGTCGACAATAATCACTTGGCCGTCCTTCACGATGTAATCGCGATCTTTTTGATAAAGCGTGGAAGCTTTGAGGGCCTGCTCAACGTGCCGGACGGTCTCAAAATCCTTCTCGTAGAGGTTGGGTACGCCCAACACCCGCTCGAGTTTCCGCAGGCCGACTTCGCTCAGCGTAACCGAGCGGGTTTTTTCATCGAGCGCGTAGTCCGTTTTGGCAACGAGATTCTTAACCAAATTCGCAAAATCGTAGTAGCGCTGGGTCGCTTCCGCTTGCGGAGCGGAAATGATCAAAGGAGTGCGCGCCTCGTCAACTAAAATCGAGTCCACCTCGTCCACAATCGCGAAATGGTGCGCCCCTTCTTCTCCCAAACTATTTACCTGGGAAATTTGGGAAGGGTCATAAACCATGTTGTCGCGGAGGTAGTCGAAGCCGAATTCGTTATTGGTCCCGTAGGTAATATCGGCTTGGTAGGCTTCCCGGCGCGGAACCTCCCGCAAGTATCTTCCCTGCCCCAGCTGCAGCTCTTCGGGGGTTTCAGTTTCCTCAACCCCAGGGGTTTCCCTTTCAACCCCTGGGGTTGGATCGAAAAGATACGCTTTCTCGTGGTTCAAGCAACCGACGCTCATACCGAGCGCGTGGAAAATCGGACCCATCCACTCCGCATCCCGGCGGGCCAAGTAATCGTTGACCGTAACCAGATGGGCTCCTTTCCTCCCCAAGGCGTTGAGGTATAGAGCCAGGGTGGCGGAGAGCGTCTTTCCCTCTCCCGTTTTCTGCTCGGCGATCTTGCCGTGATGCAAAGCCGCCCCGGCAATCAGCTGAACATCGTAGGGGCGCATGCCGGTCGTCCTGCTTGAGGCCTCCCGCACCGCGGCGAACGCTTCCGGCAAGATAGTATCTAGTGAATAGTTGTTAGTTTCTAGTCGCTGGCGAAACTCCGCCGTTTTCTCCTCTAGTTTGGCGTCGGAAAGTTTCTTGAATTCGGGCTCCAAGGCGTTGATCTTTGCGACCGCCGGCCGGATATTATTAATCTCGCGCTCGTTGAAATCGAAGATTTTGGTAATAAAGGAAAACATCTATCTAAAAGGATACCTTATCTTTGCTATCCTAGGAGTGTGAAGAATAAAAAAGTCTTGATTGTGCTCTTCCTTTTAGCCACGGCGGCTGCGGCGGCGTACTACTACTTCTATTACTTGCCCAACCAGGAACCAGAACAAGGAGAACCGGCCACCGCCGACCAAGGCCCAACCACGACCGAATACGACGGGCAGTATGTCAGCGGCGAGGTCCCCGAGGATTGGACAATCGTGGAATATCAAAACGGGGCCGGCTCAACGATGCTTACCGAAGGTGTTACCTACGCAGGACTCACTGGGTTAGAGATTAAGAACCCCGATGGCGCCGTGGTCTTTAAACTGGCGGGCGTTTACGGCATTGGCGGGGTGGATTCGTGTCAAAAATACTTCCAGTTCTCTGACGACAGCGCCGCCTACTTGGCCGAAATCCAAGGAATAAACGCCGAGGTAAGTGACCCTGCTCCTACCATCGTGGACCTGACCACCGTCACTCACCAAGAGTACGAACTCTTTGGCGTGCGCGTACGGCGAATTGAGAAAAAACTTTACTGGGACAAAACGGCCGGTGATGCTTACTTCCAAGCCGCCTGCGGAATTAGCGAACGGATCTTTAACTTCACCAACCCTGCCTTCACCGGCGATGGAACCAGCATCAAAAACTACCAGCACACGCTCAACGAAACCTCGCCTGAATCCGAGCTTTTGGAGCTGGACGCCATCCTTGAATCTCTCGCTACTCCCTAATTTCTCTCGGGTAGGACGGCTTGCTTCGCAGACCTAGCATCCTCGCCTTAACTCGGATGTATAATTAGAACGTGGACGCGATCACTGAGGTCAAGGAAATTGAAACTTTTCACAGCCCGACCTACGGGATCCTCACGATTGCGCAGATCATTAACCGGATTTCCGAATTCGTCCGAGAAGCTTCCGATCAAAAATACCGCATCATCATCGGAACGGACTCCCAGAGCCACCACGGCACCGGGGTAGATTTCGTGACTGCCCTGGTCGTTCACCGGGTAGGGGGCGGAGGGATTTATTTTTGGAAGGGATACAAGAAAACTCGTCCCTACACCCTCAAAGAGCGCATTTACGAGGAAGCTCTTACATCCTTGGAGTTTGCCAACGAATTTATCCACCACCTCAAGGGAGCGGCGGAACTGCTGCAAATCGGATTGGAAATCCATGTAGACATCGGGGAAAACGGCAAAACCCGGGAAATGATCGCCGAAGTCGTGGCGATGATCAAAGGCAGCGGATACGAAGTCAAAACCAAACCCGAATCCTTCGGCGCCTCAAAGGTAGCCGACCGCCATACGTAATAGACAGTAGTTAGTAGTTAGTAGTTAGTAGACAGAAGGATCAGAACCCCCAAAGCGATTCGGTAAATTGCAAATGGGATCAATGAAAAACGCTTTAAAATCCCGAAAAGAATTTTCACGGCGATCAAACCTACTACGAAAGATATTCCAATTCCCACCGCGAAACTGCTCCAATCGTTAACGAGCGCACCCTCTCGATAAACCGAAAACAATTCCCAAAGACCCGCGGCAAAGATGATCGGCAGAGAAATTAAAAATGAAAAGCGGGCGGCGGTTTCACGCGTAAGTCCCCTCCCCATCCCTGCCAGGATCGTAATCCCCGACCGTGAAACCCCCGGCACTAAAGCCAGCGCCTGGGCCAGGGCAATCGCAAAGATATCTGGAGCCGTAAGGTTTTCTTTCCTCTCCCGCTCTCTTCGATAAAACCATTCCGCCAAGAGCATCAAAAATGCCACCCCGATTAGCGCTCCCGCCACCAGCTTCGGGCCGCGAAAGCTTTGCTCAATCACGTCCGAGCCAACGAGCCCGATCAACCCGACCGGAATCGAGGCCAGGGCAATCGCAACGATCGTACCCCACCGGCGCTCCTTGAAAAGTGTGATCCAATCTTTGGCAAAAAAGGCGAGGAGCGCAAACGCCGTTCCCAAATGCAGGGCGGCGTCGAAGGAAAGGGGATGGGCCGGCCAGCCTAAAAAAGCCGGGACCAGAATGAGATGGCCGGACGAGGAAATCGGCAGGATCTCCGTCAGCCCTTGAACGATGCCCAAAATTGCCGCTTGGAAAATATCCATTGCTACCAAAGAGGAAATAGCTCGTGCAGAGCTTTAAAGAAGC
>MEUW01000010.1:16796-17047 GCA_001772805.1 candidate division WWE3 bacterium RBG_19FT_COMBO_53_11 | reverse complement strand
CACCACCCCGATCAGGAACCCGCCTAAAATATCCACCGGGTAATGAACTCCCACCATCACTCTACCCACTCCCACCGCCACCGCCAAAAACAAAATTAGCGTCCCGGGAAATTTCTCGGTAAAGAAAACCGCCGAACCCAACGCCGCCAGAAACGTCGTATGGCCGGAAGGAAAAGAACCATAAAAATCGCGCTGGGCGACCTCAATCAGCGGCTGAAAGTTCTCCGCGACAAACGGCCGGGGAACAGAGA
>MEUW01000010.1:16044-16784 GCA_001772805.1 candidate division WWE3 bacterium RBG_19FT_COMBO_53_11 | reverse complement strand
GGGCCTCCGAAACCGCAAAAGCCACAACGATCGTGACCATGATCCGGATAAGGTCATGCCTCTCCCTCCTCAACCAAAGGTAAGGGACAACCAAAAACGCCGCGTATGCAAGATATTGCGCTAAAAAAATTGCCATCTTAGTGTTTCGCTCTCGCTTCGCTCGAACGGACATATAGTGCTCCTAGGTTCCCAGCGTCTGCACTATTGGCAGATATAGAGAAAATTACCCCCCAGTCCTCCCAAAAAACCGGGAAGCGGGATCCGCACTACCTCCACCTTAGCAAATACTCTTCCCAAGATTTCACCGAATTGGGAACGTGAAAAACCGCCGGTACGATTGATCACCACCAAACCTCCCGAAGCGGTAATCCTTTTCAGCTCGGAAAGGAACTGCTCTTCCTCAAAATGCAGCGGAAAATTTCCCCCCAAGTAGGCATCGAGGAAAACGAGATCAAAAGGATCGCCGTGATAGGAAGCGGCGTATTCTCCCCCATCACCGGTGACGATCTCCAGATTCGGAATCTTTTCTAATTCAAAAAATTGCCGGGCAATCTTGAGGATTTCTTCGTCAATCTCCACTCCGGTCATCCGCAATTTAGGAAATTTCCGGGAGAGCAGGTGCAGAATCGTCCCCCCTCCCACCCCGATCAAGAGCGCCCGCATCTCCCGACCCCTGGGGTTGATTGCTATAAGATTCTCGGAAACAACCTCAACCGCCTTATACCAGTAGCGCTGGGGTA
>MEUW01000010.1:15734-16006 GCA_001772805.1 candidate division WWE3 bacterium RBG_19FT_COMBO_53_11 | reverse complement strand
CCTACCTCAAGGACCAAACTCCCTTCTTTTTCCCAAACATTAATCTTCCCACTGTGAGAGGACGAGGTCGTATAAAGGACTCTGGGGTTAGCGCCGAATAATTTGCTTCCCAACATAAGGAATCAGGACCTTGGGTACTTCTACCGAACCGTCTTCCTGCTGATAGTTTTCCAAAATCGCGATCAGGGCCCGCGAGGTTGCCACGGCGGTGCCGTTGAGAGTGTGCAGATACTCCGTCTCCCCGTTGCTTTTTCGATACTTAATCCCCAACC
>MEUW01000010.1:10049-15708 GCA_001772805.1 candidate division WWE3 bacterium RBG_19FT_COMBO_53_11 | reverse complement strand
ACTCCCCGCGCCCGGGCATCCAGGCCTCGAGATCAAACTTGCGATAGGCCGCCGCCCCCAGGTCGCCGGCGCGAATATCCAAAACTCGATAAGGAATTTCCAAGCCGCGGAAGATCTTCTCTTCCAGAGAAAGAAGATACTCGTGCATTTTTTCGGACTCACTAGGTTTGCAAAATATGAACATTTCCAACTTCGAAAATTGGTGGACGCGGTACAAACCTTTAGAGAATTGGCCGTAACTCCCTGCCTCCCGGCGGAAGCAATGGGAAAATCCGGCGTATTTCAGGGGAAGGCTTTTCTCTTCCAAAATCTGGCCGGCGTGGTAGCCTCCTAAGGTAATTTCGGCGGTGCCGACCAGGCCCAAATTCTCACCTTCCACGGTATAGATGTTCGACTCGGGACCGCGGGGCACAAATCCCACCCCGTCAATAATCTCTTCCCGAGCCAGGTCCGGAGTGATAAATGGAGTAAAACCCTCTTTGAGCAAAAGGTCGAAGGCGTACTTAATAAGCGCGAATTCCAAAAGAACGGCCTCGTTCTTGAGGTAGTAAAATCTGGAACCGGCGACCGCGGCGGCGGCATCAAAGTCGACCAAATCCAATTTTTTGGCGAGCTGTTCGTGATCGAGGGGTTTGAAGGCCGGCTTCGGGGGCTTATCCGCTCGGACAATTTTATTGTTTTTTTCCTCAAACCCGCGGGGCGTCGCGGGGTGGATAAGATTCGGAATTTGCCACAGAATTTTTTCCAGCTGTTCTTCGAAGTTCTTCAACTGAGGTTCGAGGTTTTTGAGTTCATTTTTGATATCGGTCCCAAGCTTGATGCTGGCGGCGGTCGGCTTCCGGCTGAGCTGATTCCGACGCGCCCGGAGTTCCTCGACCCGTACCCGCGTTTCCGCTCGGGCTTGAGCTAAGCTGCCGATCAAATCCAAATCGACTTTCATCCCCCGCTCTTTAACCGTCTTTTTAATCTCCTTTAAATTTTCCAAAACAAACTTCGGGTCGAGCATATTATTTTGGAGCGGGCCGGAGGGCCGGGAAAAGCATTACATCTCGAATGGAGGTCGTATCGGTTAAGATCATAAAAAGCCGCTCCATTCCAATCCCAAAACCGGAAGTCGGCGGCATTCCGTATTCCATTGCCTCCAAGAAGTCCTCATCGACGGGATGGACCTCTTGGGTACCGGCTTTCCGCAGTTTCGCCTGTTCCTCAAAATTTTCCCGAAGAAGAAGGGGGTCATTGCCCTCAGAATAGCTGTTCGCCAGCTCCCTCCCACCGATGAAAACCTCAAACCTCTCCGTGTAATCGGAGTTGTCCTTAACCGTCTTGGCCAGCGGAGAGATATCCCGGGGATAATCGCGGATCAGGGTGGGCTGGATCAATTTCGGTTTGACTAGTTGATCAAAGATCTCTTCGAGAATCTCCCCGCGCAAATGCTTATCAGCAATGCGGACACCCAATTTCTTCGCCGCCTCCTGGGCCTCTTTAAAGTTTTTAATCTTGTCCCAATCCAGCTTAGTTTCCCCACTCACGGCCTCCACCAGGCGCAACCGTTTCCAAGGAGGGGTGAGGTCAATTTTCTGACCCTGGAAAACGATCTTTGTCCCTCCCAAAACATCTTTGGCGATCGCCGAAATCATCCGCTCGGCGAATCCCATGTTGTCCTCGTAGTTGGCGTAGGCCCACATCGTTTCCATCTGAAGGAATTCGGGGCTGTGGGTGGTGTCGATCCCCTCGTTGCGGAAATCAACTGAAAACTCAAAAATCTTCTCATATCCTCCCGCGATCAGGCGTTTGAGGTAGAGCTCGTTCGCGATCCGCAGGTAAAAATCGGCATCCAAGGCGTTAAAGTGGGTAACAAAGGGACGAGCCATAGTTCCCCCATAAAGCGGCTGAAGACTGGGAGTCAGAACCTCCGTGTAGCCCTCTTTGAGAAGAAACCGGCGCATGCTTTCGGTAATGGCCGAGATCCGGTCGAAGCGTTCGCGGATTTCGGGATTGACGAGCAAATCCAAGTAGCGCTTCCGATAGCGCTCTTCCACATCCGTCAATCCCGACTTAGCCGGAAGGGGACGGAGCGTCTTGGATAATAAAACGTAGTTCTTGATGAGAACGGTCAACTCCCCGGCTTGGGTTTTGAAGAGCTCGCCGCCGACTCCGAGGAAATCCCCGATGTCAAGAAGGGAAAGCCGTTCCCAATCCGCCTTGGAAAGGGTATCTTCTTTGAAGAGGAGCTGGATCTTCTCCGTATAGTCAACCAGGTCCGCAAAGGTGATTCCTCCGTGGGAGCGCCAAGCCATAATCCGGCCCGCCGTCTGCACTTTGGCGCCGAGTTTGGCCTTGCGGACTTGGGCGAGCGAAAGGGTTTTTTCGAACTTGCTGGGGAAAGGATCGACTCCGGATTTTTTGAGCGCTTTCAGCTTTTCCAACCTAAACCGGCGGAGTTCATCCAACGACATGACAAAGGAATTATATACGAGATGGTAATTGACAATCAGTAAAGGACCCCTCACTAACGTTCGAGAACCTTCTTTCCTCACAAAGTTCGGAAATAGCCAGTGCTGTCCTCGCTAACGCTCGGTTGGACGACTCACTTGCACGAGTTCTAGCAATCTCGCCTCGCTCGGTTGTCCTTTCACAAGAAAGCCAGGGCGATTTAGCCCGTCATTCGCAAAGCGAAGTAGCGAGTAGTTAGAAACGGATCTGCGGGACGAGAACTTAAAACCCGAGGGGTTACTTGACTTCGAGTATGTGATAGCGAAGTTTGCCAACTGGGGCATCAACTTCAACGTGGTCCCCTACTTTTCTGTCCATGAGGGCCTTCCCTAGCGGCGAATCGTGAGAAATCTTACCGTTCTCCGGATCGGCTTCGGGTATACCAACAATTTTAAACTCCTGCACATCTCCATCCAAGTGCACACGAACGGTAGAACCAATGGTCACCTTTCCCTCTTCTATCTCTTCCACAACTTCAACGCGCTTCAAAAGATCATCCAATTCGGCAATGCGGCCTTCCACAAAGGCCTGCTCATCCCGCGCCGCTTCGTAGGCGGCGTTCTCGGTAATATCGCCCAGCTCTCGCGCTTTCCGCAGTTTCTCCGCAACTTCCTTGCGGCGCACATTTATCAGCTGATCGTACTCCTCTTTTAATTTTTTGAGACCCTCTTGGGTCAGATAAACTTTTTCTTCTGCCATCTTAAAAAGACGCCCACCTAAGGCGGACTAATTTTTTAAGCTCCGCCTAAAAAAAGCAACCCCTTTTTGGGGCGTGTGTTTTAAAAACTAACGCTTGAACTTTAACAAACTACAAGACCAAAGTCAAAGCGAAAATCCCCCCCAGAATCGCGACCACGAAGACGAACGAGCAACCCTTTGTAAAGCTGTTGATCATGTCGTTGATCGCGTCAGAAAATTCTTTCACACTCTAATTATATCAAACAAAATAAGCGCCGCCAGTAGGCACCCGCAGGCCACCCCAGGAGACCGAGGAGACTACTTCTTCGAAATTCGCCGATTCGAATGGTGGCCCCAAGGGGAGTCGAACCCCTCTTTTAGCGTTGAGAACGCCATGTCCTAACCACTAGACGATGGGGCCAGAAACTAATTATAACCCAGCTACCCCTTTTCGGGTATCATTCAAGGAAACCATTCTGGTATTTTTGGTTGATGCGGTATTCACGCCTTTTTTTGTTGCTTATTTCTTATATCCTCGCCTATTTTATTTTTACGGGTAAGGATTTTGGCCCGATCCACAGCTTGTTTTTGTCAATTGGAATCTGGGGATCCCTGGCGGGCGGATTTTTCTACGCCTTTGGATTTACCGCCGCTCCCGCAACGGCGGTTCTTTTGATTATCGCCGGTGAGCAAAACTATTTCTTGGCGGGGGTTCTGGCAGGTTTGGGCGCCCTCATCGGTGATTTGGGGATTTTCTTTTTCTTGAGAGGATTTTTTGCCAGAGATCTAACCCAGCTCTCCAAGACCCATTTTGCTAATGTGTTGAGGAAAGAAGAACGGCTGGTTTTAGGCCGGTGGCAGAAGTATTTATCTATGATCATCGCCGGATTCATCATCGCCTCCCCGCTCCCGACGGAAATCGGCGTAGCTATTCTATCCTCAAATAGAAGAATGTCCACCCCCACGTTTGCGCTGACCGCCTTTGGGCTGCACACCCTGGGGATTTTTACAATTTTGGGGATTGGAAGATTGCTCTAAAGCCTGTTCAACCTCCCAAAGTTGGCCGGCCCGGCTTCCAATCCACCGGACAAGCTTCACCGGTTTGCAGAGCTTGGATAACCCGCATCGTTTCAAAAATCCCCCGCCCGATTTTGGGCTCGCCGATGGACATAAAACGGAGATTACCCTCCGGATCCACAATAAACGTTCCGCGAAAATCGTGCTTCTCCCGCTCGTCATAAACTCCGTAGAGACGGCTAACGTCTCCGCTCTCATCCGAAAGCAGCGGGTAATTAAGTTTTAGCTCATCCGCCCAGCTCCGATGAGAATCAATTTGGTCAACACTTATCCCTAAAACGGAAGATTTCAGAGCGTCAAGCTCACCAACGTGATCGTTAAAGGCCGTCACCTCGGTGGAACAAACCGAGGTTCGGTCGCCGGTGTAGAAAAACACCACCACCCACCGCCCGCGGTAATCCGAGAGAGAATAATTCATCGTCTGATTCTGGTAGTAACCCGGCAGAGTAAAATCTGGAGATGACTCACTAATTTTGATCATTTTTCTTCACCACCTTTCAGCGCGTCTCGGAGCGCCTTCAAAGGTAGGAGGGCGCATTCGGTCCGCGAAGTCGTTAGAGATCCCCCGAACCAAGAAATCACATCTTTTTCGTCGAGTTCCGCCAATTCCTTCTCAGTCATCCCCTTAACTTTTTCGGTCAGCATCGAGGCCGCGGCCACCGAAACCGTGCAAGCGTTCGCTTGGAAAGCGATTTCCGAGACCTTGGGGGGCTTACCCTGCATCTTGATTTGCAGATCCAATGTGTCTCCGCAGAGCGGATTGGAGGCGTGAAATTCAAAGGTCGGATCGGCCACTTTTCCCCGATTGCGGGGGTTGCGGGCGTGGTCCAAAATTTCTTCGCGGTAGATATCCATCATTATCAAAATCCGAAATCCTAAATCCGAAACACGAAACTCATACCTTAAATACTTTCTTGGCTCCTTCGATCGACTCCGTCAAGACATCAACTTCAGCAGCGGTGTTGTAAAAAGCAAAACTGGCCCGGGCGCTGGCGTTGATTTTGAAATGAGCGTGGAGAGGCATGGCACAGTGGTTGCCGGAACGGATCGCTACCCCATCTTGATCCAGAACAGTCGCCAGGTCGTGAGGGTGAATCCCCGCGACATTAAAAGCAATGACTCCTCCCCGATCACCGGAATTGCGGGGGCCGTAAATCGTCAAACCTGGTATTGCTTCCAACTTTTTGAAAGCATACTCCAGAAGCCCTTCTTCGTAGCGCCGGATGTTTTCTATCCCCAACTCCGATAAATAATCCACCGCCGCTCCCAACCCAATCACCTGTGCGATGCTGGGAGTACCGGCCTCGAATTTATACGGAACATCTTTAAAAGAAGATTCCCGCAAGAAAACTTCCCGAATCATTTCCCCTCCTGATAAGAAAGGCGGCATTTCCTTAAGAATTTTCGCTCT
>MEUW01000010.1:1621-10019 GCA_001772805.1 candidate division WWE3 bacterium RBG_19FT_COMBO_53_11 | reverse complement strand
ACGCGTAGAAGTCGCAATCCAGATCCGCCACGTTGACCGGAAGGTGCGAAACCGCTTGAGCCCCGTCTACTAACACCGTTGCCCCCACTTCGTGGGAAACTTTAGCCAATTTCTGGACGGGGTTTACGGTGCCTAAAACGTTGGAAACATGGGCAAAAGCCACCAATTTCGGTTGGAGACGCCGGATCATTCCCTCGGGATCCTCCAGATAACCTTCGGCGGTCACAGGAATAAACTCGAGATTAAGTCCCTTGCGCTGGGCCAGCAGCTGCCAAGGAACCAAGTTGCTGTGGTGCTCCATTAAAGTAAGGAGAATAGTGTCGCCCTTTTTCAGGAATTTTTCTCCCCAAGAATAAGCCGCCAGATTGATCGCTTCGGTAGTGCCCCGCGTGAAGATAATCTCAGCCGGATTGCGAGCGCCGATAAATTGGGCAACCCGTTGCCGCGCGTCCTCGTAAGCCGCCGTGGCTTCTTCGGCTAAAGTGTGAATCCCCCGGTGCACGTTAGCGTTGTACTCCTCGTAGTATTTGCTGACCGCGTCGATTACCGGCCGAGGTTTTTGAGTGGTCGCCGCGTTATCCAAGTAAACTAACGGTTTTCCGTGGACTTTACGGTGCAAGATTGGAAAATCACGCCTGATTTTTTGGACGTCGAGCATTTTAAATTTCAACCAAGATATCCTCTCCTTCCACTTTTAAAGAATAGGTTTTCACGGGAACAGTCGCGGGAAGGAACCGAACCGACCCGCTCTTGACGTCGAAGCGCGAACCATGGCAAGGACACTCGACCTCCTGCCCGACCAAAGAACCCTCTCCTAAGGAACACTGGGCATGAGTGCAGATATCGTCGATCGCAAAAAACTCCGATCCGATGTGAGCTACCGCCATTTTTTTACCTTCGACGGAAATGGTATGAATCTCCCCATCGGGAATATCGGCGGTTTTGGCGACTTTAATCCAAGGCATAACTGATAACTTTCTCTAACTTCGATCCTAGCTTTTTATCCTCCTCTCCTGCAACGGCTTTCCGTAGAAATCCGGTGATCAAAAGCCGTTCGGCCTCCGCTTGATTCAACCCCCGGCTTCTCAAATAGAAGAGCTGCTCTTCATCAACTGTGGAAGACGTGGCCGCGTGAGAAGCCCGCACCTCGTCGGCCTCGATCTCAAGGTAAGGGAGCGCCTCGATCCGAGCACCCTTGCCCAAGAGAAGGGTCCGTTCCTCCAGAAAATCGTCCGAGCCTTGGGCGCCCTTATTGATCCTGATAAGCCCCCGAACCCGCGCGGAAGCGCGGTCGCGGAGCACCCCTCTCACCGTGACCCGGCCTTTGGTTTTGGGGGCGGAGTGGATCGCCGAAACATCCAAATCAATCCGGTCGTCACCTTTCCCGGCAAAAACAATTACCAGCTCTTCCTCCTTCCCGACGCGATTCAAGCGCAGTACGATTTTTCGGTTCGTATTACCCGAAACGGGAACCAGGATCATCCTACGCTTCCCTCCATCTCGAGCTCAATCAAACGATTGAGTTCGACTGCGTATTCCAGCGGCAAAACTTTAATAATCGGTTCAATAAATCCGTTCACCACCATTCCCACCGCCTCGTCGGCGGATAAGCCCCGGCTTTGCAGGTAGAAAAGCTGTTCCTCCCCCACTTTTGTAACTGTCGCCTCATGCGCCACCGAAGATTGCTTCTCGTTGATCTTCATCGTCGGGTAGGTATCGGAGCGGGACTGAGGATCCAAAATCAGGGCATCGCAGCGCACATTGGCGCGCGAACCGACCGCGCCGGGATTAATCTCCAATAATCCCCGATAGCTGGTGCGTCCCCCACCCCGGCAGATCGACTTGGAGGTGATAACGGAAGAAGTGTAGGGCGCGGCGTGCACGGCCTTCGCTCCGGCATCCTGGTGCTGGCCGGAATCGGCATAGGCCAACGACAGAACTTCTCCTCTCGCTCCCTTTCCCATCAGATAAACCGAGGGATATTTCATCGTGACCTTGCTCCCCAGATTCCCGTCAATCCACTCCATCACCCCATCCTCCCCCACCCAAGCCCGTTTGGTAACGAGATTATAAACATTGCGGCTCCAGTTTTGGATGGTGGTGTAGCGGACCCGCGCTCCTTTTTTGACGATGATTTCTACCACCGCCGAATGCAGAGAATCGGTGGAATAGACCGGAGCAGTGCACCCCTCGACGTAGTGGACGAAACTGCCTTCCTCCGCGATGATCAGAGTCCTTTCAAACTGCCCCATGCTGCGGGCATTGATGCGGAAATAGGCTTGGAGAGGCAGCGGAACCGAAACTCCTCGAGGCACGTAAACGAACGATCCCCCGCTCCAGACGGCGGAGTTCAGCGCGGCGAACTTGTTGTCCAGCGGAGGAATAATCGTGCCAAAGTATTCCCGGACCAAATCGGGATACTTTGAAAGCGCTTCATCCATTCCCAGAAAAATGACCCCTAATTTCTCCAGGTCCTCGCGCAGAGAACCATAGATGACCTCGCTGTCGTACTGCGCCTTCAACCCCGCCAAATACTTCCTCTCCGCCTGCGGCACCCCAATCCGCTCATAGGTTTTGCGGATGGAATCCGGAACCTGCTTCCAACTCTTTACCTGGGCACCGGTGGGACGAAGATAATAGTAGAGCTCGTCAAACTTGATCCGAGAGAGGTCCGCGCCCCAACCGGGAAGGGGTTTTCTCCCGAAAATACCGAGAGACCGCAGCCTAAAATCCCGCATCCAGACCGGCTCTCTTTTAATCTCCGAAATTTCCTCAACCACCCTGGAAGAGAGCCCTTTTTTGGCCTTAAAAACGTGTTCCTCCGGATAGGAAAAACCAAAGCGATACGGGCGGGAGGTTAAAGTCTTTTTCATTTTGTTTCTTAAAATGCTAGGTCGGTTCTCCGGCCGTTAAATTCTCGTCAAAGAATTTCTAGGTCGTTCTCCGGCCGTCCATCGGAAAGATTTATACCCCTCCTTTTCCAACTTCTCCGCCAACTCCCCCCCGCCGGTGGCGGTGATCTTCCCATCGATCAAGACATGAACGTAATTAGGATCAAGATATTTGAGGATTCGTTGATAATGCGTGATAATTAGCACCCCGGTTCCTTCGTCTGCCAAAAATCGAATACTCGCCGCGATCATTTTCAACGCATCCACATCCAAGCCGGAATCGATTTCGTCAAAAATCGCGAACTTCGGCTTCAGAGCCAGCGCCTGCAGGACTTCGCTGCGCTTCTTCTCACCCCCGGAAAGATCAAGATTGACGGTTCTTCTCAGAAAACTCTCTTCCAATCCTACTTTTGGCAGAACGTCATTTAAGAGTGACAAGATTTCCATCGCGGCGGACCCTTTCTTCGCCGTTTTAATAAAATTGAAAAGCGAAACCCCCTCAATCCCAACCGGGTATTGAAAGGCCAGAAAGAGCCCGGCGCGAAAGCGCTTCTCTGGAGGCAGAGAAGAAAGTTCCCGCCGATCTAAAGAGATTCGGCCGGATACCGAATAACCGGGATGTCCCGCCAGCGCTAGGGCGAGGGTTGATTTTCCGGAGCCATTGGGACCCATCAGGGCGTGGATTTCTCCAGAACCAATCGTCAGATCCAGTCCTCGCAAAACCTCTTTCTCGCCAATGGAGACTTTTAGATTATGGACTTCAAGTGCGGTTTTCTTCATATAAACCCCAGTTGCGCCCGAGCCTCCTTTGACATCATCTGCATATTCCAGGGCGGTGCCCAAACCACCGAAACCACCGCCTTATACACTCCCGGAACTCTTCGCGCCGCTTTTTCGATTTCACTAATCATCTGAGGGAGATAAGGACAAAACGGGGTGGTGGGAGACATAGTGATCTTGGCCTCCCCTCCCTTGACGGCCACACTGTAAATCAGGCCCAAATCCACGATATTGATTCCCAGCTCCAGATCGTTAACCTTTTTTAGGACTTGCAAAATCTGCTCCCTCATGAAATTAAGGGTAACAATTTACGAGGATTCTCAGATACTAGGTCGGCCAAAGTTATCCGCTGAAGGGTTTTGTGCAGATAACGCTGGAGGACCTCCCAAAAGCCCCGGGTGGCACAATCGGAAAGAGAACACTGTGAATCTTGACAAGGAACCGTCTTCAGAGGCCCCTCCAGAACTTCCAAAATTTCCACCAAACTGATCATCTCCGGGCTCCGGGTAAGCAGATAACCGCCGTTTCGACCGCGTTGGGCGGTCAACAACTGGGACTTGCGTAAGTCAAAGGCGATCTGTTCTAAGAAAGTTTGAGGAAGGCGGCAGGAAGAGGCAATTTCTGAGATAGAATGGGGCCGTTTGTCCGGATCCTTCGCCAAAGAAGCCATTAAAAGTATCCCGTAGTCTCCACGAGAAGTGAGTAATCTGGGCATTTCAAAGTAATTATTACTAAAATAGTAATGATTAGGCAACTGACCGATAATTAAATAGGCAATTAGGCAATAGGTAGCTAGGCGAATAGTGCTATCTTCGCTCCGCTCAGTTGCCCTTTCGTAAGAAAGCTAGAGTTCTTCAACTCGTCATTTTGCTTCGCAAAAGTAATGGTAAAATTCTATCGTAGAGAGAATTTCTAGGTTCGCGAAGCGAGCCGTCAAATTATTTAGCTTATTCCGGGGTGGTCCAACGGTAAGACCGCGGACTCTGAATCCGCTAATCCTGGTTCGAATCCAGGCCCCGGAACCAAAGCGACAGACATTATGTCGAGTCAAAATTACTCAATAGTAGAAGAAGAGTTCAACAGTCTCCAGACACTAACTCCTAAAGAAAAATATAAAAAGATCAGATCTGTGGCGTCTTTAGCTGAAACTGCTTTAAAAACTGCTAATGATGTTGATGAAATAGGTTTCTACGCAAAAATTTTCAAAATGGCAAACAATTCGAGACTTCTGAATAAAGCCAAAGTTAAAGAATTTGAGTTAAAAGGAATTTCGGAGGTAAAAACACTTAAAACAAAATTAGGAAGTGTAAATATCGAAAGTGGATTAATATCGGTGGGTGACCCCGCACTAAGTTATAAAAATGAATACGACACAAAGAAAATAGTTAAGGAAATGAATCAGGGCAACTTTTACTGTATCGGTAGTGGTGGGGATGGTACTTTTGATGTGACTTTACGACAAGTTGGTGTTGACGAGCCTCTTCTTGGACCAAAGGAATATAAATTCATCACAAATAACTCCAAAACCTCAGTTATAAAAATTACTTCTGGGTTCGTAAAATGTGCTGACTTTTGGGACGTTTCGCGAAGCGCGGTGGGTGGTGTCGGATACGAAATTGAAAACGGTTTTTACAAAACTGCGTTTTATCTAAAAGAAATACGCGATAAATACTTTGGGTTTGTTGTTGTATTATCTAAAACAGATAAAATTTACGCCCCAGAGTTAACTGAGATAGAGACTTTGGGATAGTTTTTTAGATGGGTCCTGACCGGCCCGCTCGGCCATTTTGGAGTCGAATGTCCTGAGCGTTAGTCGAAGAACAAATAAATGGCCTATTTTGTCTACATTCTTCGCACTTCCTCAAACACACTCTATACAGGTCAAACGAGCAATCTGGGGCGCAGACTAAAAGACCATAAGGAAAAATCTTCTAGATCCGCAAAATATATACGGTATTTTCCTTCGTTTGAACTGGTCTACACGGAAACATTTCCTTCAAGAATTGGAGCGATGCGAAGAGAACTCCAGCTCAAACGATGGCCAAAGGCTAAAAAAGAAGCCTTAATCTCCAGCGATTTAAAGCTTCTTAAGGAACTTTAATTGTGCACCCAAAGGTGACCAAGGCGGGTCATCCACTCACCTATTTTGGTTTTCGAAGAAGGCTTATATGGCTCGGCATTGCTCACCACCTTGGGCTATAATCGGAGGGGTACTTGATATGTTAATTGATGAGGTAACAATTAAAGTAAATGCCGGTAATGGCGGAAGGGGGGCAGTTGCGTTCAATAAGACTTTAATGAGCTTGGGACCGACAGGCGGAAGCGGTGGCAAGGGTGGCAGCGTTTATTTTGAAGGTGTTTCTGACTTAAACTCACTAAGTAAATTTAGATATAGAAAAAATATAAATGCTAATAATGGCGCGGTTGGAGGGGGACAGTTTCGTGACGGCCCAGACGGAGAGGATCTAACGATAAAAATTCCTGTCGGAACTGTAATCTCTAAAATAGAGACAAGCGAAACTGAAGAAATATTAAAAATTGGCGATAAGATACTAATTACAAAAGGTGGGAAAGGTGGGAAAGGGAATTTTCGCTTTCGGTCTTCTACAAATACTTCTCCAAAGCAGTTTCAAGAGGGTCTGCCCGGCGAACACACCACCGTAAAACTGGAACTTAAACTTATCGCCGATGTAGGTTTTATCGGTTTACCTAACGCCGGGAAATCCAGTTTGTTAAATGAGCTCACTAAAGCACAAAGTAAGGTCGCGAATTACCCTTTCACAACCTTAGAACCAAATTTAGGAGCATATTATGAAATTATACTTGCGGATATTCCGGGACTTATCGAAGGTGCGTCTTCCGGCAAAGGATTGGGAATAAAATTCCTCCGCCACATTGAGCGTACAAAGATACTTTTCCATTTAATTTCCGCGGAAGCGGAAAATCCAGTCAAAGATTACAAAACAATCAAGAAGGAGCTCGAAACATACAGTAAGGAGCTCATAAAGAAAACCGAATACGTATTTTTAAGTAAGAGCGATATGGTAGAGCCGAGAGATCTGAAAAAGAAAATCACTAAGATAAAGAAAATGAATAAAAATGTTTTCCCAGTTTCGATTCATGACTGGGAAAGCTTAAAAAAAGTAAAAAAGATTTTAAACGAGATTAAGGCGAAAAAATAAGAAGGTCCTAGACCGACACGCACAGCCACTCGACATACTACAGGATATGTGGTATCGTTAAGTTTCCTCTTGTGATAGATGAATACCGAGCTCTTCTAACGTATCTCGATGGTTCATCCGCACTGAGATATTAGAAAAAAGCTATTAAGTATTCATGCGTCATTACTCCCGTAGACCGAGAAAACAAAATATCGGCGGCCCGAGGGCGTTTTATAACGGCCGACCCATTCGCTTCCCAAGGGATCAGGGTGCTTATATCAATCCCGAAAAATTCGTTAATAAAGCCGTAGTTCAGGCGGAGCAGGCTGATTTCGTGCCCCAACACCAATTTAAGGACTTTCCTTTGGAAGAGAGATTGCAGCTCAATATCAAAGCCCACGGTTACACGACCCCGACTCCGATTCAAGATGCGGCCATTCAGCCGATCTTAGAAGGCAAGGACCTGGTTGGATTGGCTAACACCGGCAGCGGCAAGACCGCCGCCTTTCTACTACCAATACTGCACCATCTAAGACAGTTCCAGCATCATGAAGCGGCGGTTTTGGTTTTGGTCCCAACCAGAGAACTGGCGACCCAGATCGACGAGGAGTTTAAAGTTTTCGCCTGGGGTCTTAAACTCTATTCTGCGCTATGTGTTGGCGGAGCAAGTATAAATCGGCAGATCGCGGCTCTTAATCGCCGCCCTCAAGTCATCATCGGTACTCCAGGACGTCTTACAGATCTGATTGACCGAAGAGTACTGCGGTTGGACGGGATTCGGATTCTAGTTTTGGATGAGGTTGACCGGATGCTCGATATGGGATTCATTAGAGATATCCGGTTCTTGATAGCTCAAATACCGAGGGAGCGTCAGTCGCTCTGTTTTAGCGCCACAATGCCAAGAGAAATCGAACAGTTACTGATGGAACTGATGGTTAATCCCGTTACGATATCAGTCAAAACGGGAGTGACTAGCGAATTTATTGAGCAAGACGTCATCCAAGCTTCATCTAAAGAGCAGAAGATCGAAATCCTAAATGGGCTCTTGCACCAGCCTGATTTTGAAAAAGTCCTCGTCTTTGGACGAACCAAATGGGGAGTCCAAAAGCTAGCCGATAGCCTGTCGGCGCTTGGCCACTCGACCGAATCAATCCACGGCAATAAGTCGCAACCACAGCGTCAGCGCGCCCTGCGAGCCTTTAAAGAAGACCGCGCCAAGGTGCTTGTCGCGCCCGATGTGGCCGCCCGCGGTCTGGATATTCCCGACGTCAGCCACGTCATTAACTTTGATCAGCCCAATACTTACGACGATTATATCCACCGGATTGGTCGAACCGCCCGAGCCGGCAAGCAGGGTAAAGCGCTGACCTTCGTTTCTAGCTAATGCATAAGGATACAATGGGTTCTGACCGATCTGCTCAGCCAAGTTGCGCACCCCGAGGTGATCGAGGTTCCTAAATAGCCCCCAACTGCCTGCAAATCTCCAGTTTTTCCTTAAAAGGACGGCTCGCTGTGCGAACCTATCTTTTTCGATTCGCTCAAAAGTCTCGGACCGTGATAATCAGG
>MEUW01000010.1:1183-1480 GCA_001772805.1 candidate division WWE3 bacterium RBG_19FT_COMBO_53_11 | reverse complement strand
TCTTTTTGAGTAGCTCCACGATCCGGTGCCCCGTTTCCGTGTCTAGGTTGCCGGTAGGCTCATCGGCCAAGATGATGGTAGGGTGGTTAGCGATGGCCCGGGCGATCGCGACCCGTTGCTGTTCTCCGCCGGACAGCTTGGTTGGTTTGTGCTTCTGCCGCAACTCATCGATTCCCACGCTCAAGAGAAGTTCCTGCGCTCTTTTCCGGCGCTCACCTCTCGGGACTCCGATGAATTCCATCGGGAGCATCACATTCTCCAGCGCGTTTAAGTTCGGAATCAGGTTGTAGGATTGGA
>MEUW01000010.1:301-1106 GCA_001772805.1 candidate division WWE3 bacterium RBG_19FT_COMBO_53_11 | reverse complement strand
TCAATCCGGCCGGAATCCGCCCGATCTAAGGCCCCCAGTAAGTTAAGGAGAGTGGTTTTTCCGCTCCCGCTCTTTCCGATGATGGCGGCGAAAACCCCCTTTTCCAGTTGGAAGCTAATCCCGTCTACGGCCCCAATCGCCTTGCCTCCCGACTTAAAGTGCTTGGTTAAATTTTTGACGGCAACGGCGTTATTCAAGTCTGATTACCTCCGCGGGCTTTAAGCGACTGGCGATTAAAGCCGGCCCAATGCTTCCCAAGATTCCGATTCCCACTGCAATCAGAAGAGCGTAACCGAGAGTTTTGAGATCAAAGACTTGGAGAGAGTCGACGTTACCGAGAAAAAACTGTCCTACTGCCCGGCCAAGACCCGACCCCGGCCCCGAAGTTGAAGACTGCTGGACCAAACTGTTCACGATAGAATTTCCTGCCAAAAAGCTGATTCCGGCGGACAGAAAGGTAGCGAAGACGGAGATCGTCATAGTTTCGGCCACGAACTGGGTTACTAGGTGACGATTGGAGGCGCCGATGGCTTTGAGGATTCCAATCTCTTTGATGCGCTGTCGAACCGTGATGAACATCGCGAAGAAGATGATGATCACTCCCGCACCGAGGGAACCGATCGCGGCCACTTGGGTGGTTTTGGCGATGCTCTCCAGCGGAGAAAGCGCTTGGGAGAAGCGTTCTTGCTCGGAAGAAACATCAACCTTATCACCAAGAAGGCCTTTGATCTTCGCAATCACACTCTCGACATTGGAGATGTTGTCGGTAGTGACGATTGCTTCGGAAACGTTGTTGGCCAAATCG
>MEUW01000010.1:0-293 GCA_001772805.1 candidate division WWE3 bacterium RBG_19FT_COMBO_53_11 | reverse complement strand
AGATAGAGGGCGTTGTTGGAGAAGAGCGTGCCGGTGTCGAAGATTCCGACGACCTTGAATTTTTTATCCTCCAGCTCAAAGGTTGAGTCAACTTGGAGGTCGTTCTTTTCCGCCAGATCCTTTCCGAGGATCGCCACTCGGACATTGGCGTCCTCCGCGTTGAAGTAACGACCATCTGTCAGGTTTGGAGCAGTGCTTAGGAATCCAGAGGAAGGAAGCGAGCCCACCTGATCGGTTCCGGTAACGTTGAGGGAAACAAAGGCGGTGAACGTACCTCCAAATCCCCCTGAACC
>MEUW01000009.1:11617-23315 GCA_001772805.1 candidate division WWE3 bacterium RBG_19FT_COMBO_53_11 | reverse complement strand
TGATCAAAGGAGGTATGGATTGAACCAATCGTGTATTCGTAGAGCGCCAGCAGCTCGTCCGGCAGGGCCATCTTGGCTTGGGCGTCAATGTTGACCTCCGCCCCGAAAAAGAGCCCGATCTTGTCTTGATATTTTTCGCGGAGCTCTTCGATCTCCCGCTTGCGCTTCAAAATTTCCTCCCTTGCCTGAGGTAAACCCCGAGTCAGCACGGAGGGGGAATGATCGGAGATGCCGATATACTTCCGCCCCAAACGGATCGCCTCTTCCACCATCGAAGCGGTCGTTTCTTCGCCATCGGAATGGGTGGTATGGACGTGAATCTCTCCCAACACATCCGCAACTTCAACCAGTTTTGGCAATTGTCCTTTTTGCGCCGCTTCAATCTCACCGGTGTCTTCGCGCAGTTCCGGCGGAATCCAAGGAAGTTTCAGCAGCCGGTAAAACTCCTCCTCGGTCTCAGTCGGCAGATATTCTCCGGTAATCTTTCCCCCCTGGTACTTCTTAACCCCATACTCCGAAAGGGAGAGGCCTTGATCATTGGCAATTTTTCGGATATGGATGTTGTGAGATTTTGATCCGGTAAAATATTGGAGGAGGGCTCCGTAGCTTTTAGGATTATGGACGCGAATATCAACCTGCCGGCCGGTCTTTAAAACCACCGTCGCCTTCGCCCCGCCGGCGCCAACCACTCGGGCGACGTCGGGGAGAGAGGTAAATTCTTTCACCACTTTCTGCGGCTCGGTCGTCGCAATGCCAATGTCGATATCCCCCACCGTTGAAACCATTCGCCGGAGCGATCCCAACGGATCGGCCCGCACCACGCCGGGCAAACGGAGAATTTGTTCGATTAATCTCTCTGCGATTGAGAACGCTACCGGCAAAAGAATCCGCTCTTTATGCTGTTCCCGGCCCTCGATCGCCTTAAGAATCAACTCCTGGCTCCTCCGGCCGAATCCTTCTATCTTCTCAATCTTCTTCTCCCTAACCGCTTGATGAAGATCTTCGATCGTTTTGACCTTAAGTTCCTTCGCCAAACGGTAGGCCCGCTTGGGCCCTACCCCCTCCAACCCGAAAATAGTGAACATTCCGGACGGAAATCCTTTCTTGACTTCCTCGAAGTGTTTGACTTTTCCGGTCCGAAAATATTCGTCCAAATGAGAGGAGATACTCTTGCCTACTCCGGGAAGATCTCCCAATCTTCCCTCTTCCCAAAGATCCTTAACTTCGGAAGTGGCGTGTTCGATCGAATCCGCCGCCGTGTCGTAAGCGCGGATCTTAAAACGATTTTCGTTCTTGACCTCATAAGCCGCCGCAATCTCTCGAAAGAGACGGGCAATCGCGGTGTTGGAGAGCTTAGTTGGCTCCATCAAGGAAATAGTAACAAGTAACAAGGGGCAAGTAATTAGAAGTGGAGCGGCGGACCGGATTTGAACCGGCGACCTCTTCCTTGGGAAGGAAGCGTTCTACCACTGAACTACCGCCGCATGGCGGTCCCGACGGGATTTGAACCCGTGATCTCTTCCTTGACAAGGAAGCGTGCTGGGCCAGACTGCACCACGGGACCGCGAGTGTAACGAGTGGGACCGCGGCTAGGTGCGAGATCGTCGCGCCGTCCCCACGGGACCACGATTCAAATTATAACAACCTCTTATAACAACCTCGAATTGCTACCATGATTAAGGCGATGCCAACTCTAGGAATTGATGTCGGCGCAAGCAAAGTTCGCTATGTTATCTGGGAGAAGAACCAAGTCCTCCTCGACAAAGAAATAAAGCTCCTCGCACCCAGCCGAGAAGAACTCAACCGTATTTTCCAAGAAATATCTAAAATAACTAGGGGAAGCCGCGTGTCCGCCGCGGGAGTGGGACTTCCAGGAACCGTCGAAAAGGAAAGCGTCACCTCCGCCCTTAACTTCCCTACCCTAGCAGGGTGGAATATTAAAGCCGAGTTAGAAAAACTCCTGGGTGTGCCGGTAAAGATCGTTAACGACGCCAAGGCCTTCGTGATCGCTGAAACCCAAGCCGGCGCCGCCAAAGGAAAGCAAAACGTGATTGGGATTACTCTCGGAAGCGGGCTGGGAATCGGAATCGTTTTAAATGGAAATCTCTATTTGGGACAGGGAACAGCAGGAGAGGAAGGACACGAAATCATAGATTTGCCCAATCGCAAGGAAGCAGAGGATTTTGCCTCGGCGAAATTTTTCAAAAAGTTTGGCAAGAGCCCCGACCAACTTCGTCAGTTAGCCGAGATAGGAGATCAAGACGCCAAACAAGCCTTTGAGGAATTTGGGAAAAACCTGGGAGTAATCATTGCCAACCTTGTGAATCTCCTTGACCCAGAAGAAATTGTGTTGGGGGGAGGGATCGCGGGCGCTTACGGTTTCTTTATTGAAGAAACCAAACGGTCCGCCGCGGACTTGATCGTTAACCCCAGCCGAAAAGATATTGCCATCCGACCCGCCGCTTTGGGACCTTCGGCCGGGGCGATTGGGGCCGCCATCCTCACTGGGTTATAATATTTGCTGTCGCCGGCGTAGCTCAGTGGTAGAGCAATCCCTTCGTAAGGGAAAGGTCGACGGTTCAAATCCGCCCGCCGGCTCCAGTATTTTTAATTTTGAAATGCCTTACCGGTCTAAAAGGTATCTTGCGACAAGAAGAAGAAAAATTAGTTTTGGCCAGAGTTGGAAGACATTAAGCCGTGACGACCGAAGCGACTTGGTCAGTCTTCTAAAGGTTCTGGGGATTATTTTAGCGGTGGTCGCGGCTCTCTATTTTATCGGGATCAGCGGTCTCACCTATATCGGTGGTTTCTGGAACCTATTCACCGGGGAAACCGGATCCACGGCCGGCGATAAAGTCGCTCCTTCTCCTCCCACTCTCAACCCCATCTCTACATACACCAAGAGCGGGGTTATTAATCTTTCCGGATTCGCCGAACCCGCAGCGGAGATCACTCTCTATGTCAACGAAGTTGAAAAAGCCAAAACCATTTCTGAAGCCGGAGGCGGGACCTTTAGCTTCTCCAACGTCGCCTTGACTACCCAAGGGAAGAATGTCATCACCGCCACCGCTAAAGACCGGGCCGGAAACGTGAGCCGGAGCTCGGCCGAGCTCAGCGTTACCTTCGACAAGAAACCGCCGGAATTGGAAATTACGGCGCCGAAAAACGGGCAGGCTTTCTCGGGAGAGGATAAAAAACAAATTCACGTGGAAGGGAAAACCGAAGCCGGAGCAACCGTAGAAGTCAACGAGAGTCTGGCTCCGGTCTTAGCGGGCGGAACCTTTAAATCAACGATAACTGCCAAGGATGGGGATAACAAAATCACGGTTGTGGCCACCGACAAGGCCGGAAACGAAAAGAAGATTGAACTATCCGTCACTTATTCGCCTTAAGAATTTAAGGCGAATAAGCTAGGTTCGACTTAGCGAGCCGTCCGTATTCTCCTTAACCGTTAATTTCCGAAATCGAATCGTTTGGAAAATCAGAAGAACCAAAATTAAAATTTCGGACGCGATTGTGGCGGTGATCGAAGCAAAGTAGGAGTACCTGGGAATAAAAGCGACATTAAGGCCGATATTCAACGCGGCAGCGACCGCGTATATCCAAGGAAGAACCCGCTCTTTCCCAACCGTAATCAAAAACCACTGTAGAGGAGCAGTGGCAAAGAAGATGGGGAAGGATAAAACCAAAATCCGCATCACCAGCGCCGAAGCGGAAAATTCCGCGCCGCCTAAAACCGAAATTATCCAGGGGGCGATGAGAAATCCCCCCACCGTTAAAAGAACCGCGGACGCCAAAAGGACTTGAAGACTCTTCTGTAATCTGCTCCAAAGAAAAACAACCCCCTGTTTGTAATCCGCCAACATTACCGGATAGAGAGCGTTTACAAAAAATATCGGAATCGGCAAAATATTTTCAAAAACCTTGTACCCTAAACGGTAGATTCCTACCGCTTCAGCCGAATCCAGCGCCCGCAACAGAAAAACATCCGCCATCCAATTGATCTGGGAAAAGATAAGCGTGAGGCCCAAAGGAACTGCGGCTAGAAAAAGCCCGCGGGCGAATGTGAAGTTACCCCGGAAGTTTGGTTTCTCGGCTAAGCGGAAGGACAAAATCAAAGCCAAAAGAGCAAGAACGAAGGTCGTTGCCGCCCACGCAGAAACGAAGAAAGTTAAGCCGGCCCGCTGCCAAAATCCCCAGGCAAATACCAAAACTGCAAAGACGGAAGAAACGATTCCCGCCGCCACCGAAAGATCGTAGCGCAGATTGTGCTGGAAGAGGGCGTTTAAGCTCGTGTAAGCACCTTGGGCGAAGACGGTGGTTGCCGCCAAAGCGATTCCTAACTTCACCAGAGGCGCGTAAGGTACGAGAAGGGCAAGAGAAAGGGCCAAAAGAAAGGTCAAAAAAGAGAGTCCCAAACGCAGAATCAGGAGGCTGCCGAACTTTCGAACGTGGTGGTTATCGGTTGCAACCTGCCGAAGAAAAACCGCGTTCAGGCCGAAATCGGCAATCAGGTAGAGAAAGGCCGGGACGGTCGTAATCAGCACGTACTCTCCGAACTGAGAAACTCCAAGAGCGCGGGTAACCAAAGCGACCGTCACAATGGTCGAAACAATGCTGACTCCCTTTCCGATCAGCTGATAGATGGTGTTGGCGGCAATTTTTCTCCACATATTTAAAAAGATGGTGGGTGCTGCTGGATTTAATTAGTGCTAAGCACTATTCCTCCGGAATTCAGCGACCTCACTTTTACTATGGTGGGGAGTAGAGGATTCGAACCTCTGACTTCTACAATGTGAATGTAGCGCTCTACCGCTGAGCTAACTCCCCAAAGATTCCAATGAGGCGCTCTCCTTCTCGCGTTTCGCGAAAAGATAGCGATGCACAAGCATCGCGTCCCACTGAGCTAAGCACCCATTAAACCTGAAGCAACACTCTCCTTTTCGAGCTCTATTCGAAAAGCTAGTCCGCCTGAAGCGAGTTCCCCCAAACTACCTAATAATACAACGATGATGAGCCGCTTACTGTTTGTTTTATAATTGGTGGTTGATCCCACTGATTGAAAAATGATTCTTCGACTTCTGCGCGGTGTTATAACTTTCTTTTTCGAAATTGCCGAGACAGCGATTTTGGCAGTTTTAATCTTTCTGGCACTCTATTTGTTCCTGGTTCGGCCGCACCAAATCCGAGGGGATTCCATGCTCCCGAACTTTCACAACGGAGAGTATCTGCTCACCGAAATGGTTAGCTACAACTTGCTTAGGAAAGGGCCTCAACGCGGGGAGGTAATCGTTTTCCGTTCCCCCGAACAACCCAATCTGGACTTCATCAAACGGGTCATTGCTCTCCCCGAGGAAAAAGTTAAACTGGAAAACGGCAAAGTTTTTGTAATCAGCAAAGAACATCCGGAAGGATTTCTACTGGAGGAAGATTATCTGGAGGAAGGTACCGTCACCGAGGGCCGCCGCACAATCAAAGATGGGAAAGTTTTTTCAACCGGCGGCGGATACGTGGTGATGGGAGACAACCGCGAACGCTCTTCGGATTCCCGCGAATGGGGAGTGATCAAGAAGGAGAATATTATCGGAAAAGTTTGGCTGCGATACTGGCCGCCGGAGGCGGTGGCTCTGATTAAGCCCGCTTTTTATTAATGGACGATTATGTATCGTCCATTAACTAGCCCGCCTCAGGCGGGCGTCCTAATGACGCGGCATTAATTCACCGAAACGTGTTTCTTTCCTTTTTTTGTAGTGAAGGAAACTTTCCCTTCTTTGGTTGCAAAGATCGTAAAGTCCCTTCCAATCCCGGCTCCCCGACCAGGCGCAACATTTTTCCCCCGTTGGCGGATAATAATTGACCCGGCTGGGATACTCTGCCCCGAACCAACTTTTACCCCGAGACGCTTCCCGGAAACTCTTGGTTTTTGTCTAGCTTTTGAACCTCCAGCTTTTTTGTGCGCCATTAAATTTCGATCTTTTCCACCACGATTCTACTCAATTGGGCGCGGAACCCCCGTTTTTTACGATAGCGCGATTTAGCTTTATATTTCATCACTACTATCTTGGGACCTTTGAGATGCTCAATAACTCGGTAGGTAGCCGTCCCCTTACCGATGCTGGGCTGCAGAATCGTAACCGGAATCTTAACCTTAGATTTTTCCTCACCCGAAAGGTGGGGAACCGAAAGCTCGGTACCTTCTCGGATAAGATGCTGGGCTCCTCCCAGTTCTAAGACCGCGAGTTTTCCGGATTCCTTAACTTTTTCCGTTTTTACTATCTGCTTTTTAACTTCCATATCTTCAAGATTTGACGGCCGCCTCCGGCGACCTAGCAATTGCTTGCTAATGCTCACAATTGTGACGGCTACTTAAGAAAGTAACCTAGCAATTGCTTGCTAATGCTCACAATTGTGACGGCTACTTAAGAAAGTAACCTAGCAATTGCTTGCTAATGCTCACAATTGTAACACGGTGATTTTGAGCTCATCACCAGGTTCCAACCCAACCGCAAGGGTTTGGCTCCTAATCATCTGGGAAAAAAGCGCGACCGCCGCCTTGTTCTCTCCGGTCGCCGGATAGCCAACCCGAATCCGATCCGTAAGATTTAGGTTATTCTCTCGACGCAATTCCTGAATCGCCCGGATCATCTCTCGCGCGGAATATTCGGCCTTGAGTTCGGGGGTAATTTCGGTATTAAACCCCACTTTCAAAACTTTCCCGGGACATAACTCAACTTCCTTTACGTTCAGTTCCTCCGCCAAAACTCCAATTAATTCCCTACCGAAGGTTTGATACTCCGGAGCGCCGAAGACATTCAGTTTTGCCAGCGGTTGGCGAAGAGGAATTCCCGCAGTCTTTCGGAAAGAATGGCCCAGTTCAACGATCTCTCGAAGCCGAACCATTTGATTTTCCAACTCCTCATTCAATATCCCTTTCTCAACCTTGGGCCACTCGGCCAAATGCAACGACCCTCCCCCAACCAAATTTTGGTAAACCTCCTCAGTGATGTAAGGGACGAAAGGAGCCGAGAGTTTAACCAAGGTCGTCAAAACTTCACACATTGTTTGATAAAACGCCTCCTTGTCTTTGGGATCCGCCGCAGTTGGCCCAACCCGCTCGCGGCTCCGACGCAGATACCATTGGGAAAGATCGCCGACGACGAAGCGCTCAATCGCATTTGAAGCGGTGGCAGGATCATAACGGTCCAGAGATTCGGTCACTAATTTCACCAGCGAGTTGAGTTTTGATAGAACCCAACGATCAAGGATGGTTAATTGGTTGGTTGGTTGGTTGGTTGATTTGCTTTTTGGGGACCAGCCATCGGCCAGAGCATAATCAACGAAGAAACGGTAGACATTCCAAAAGATCAGGAAAAATCTCCGCCGGGTTATTTCGGCCGGGCCGTAGCCGAAATTAACGTTCGTAGACGGATCATGAGTGCAATAGAGCCAGCGCATGATGTCAACCCCCATCTTCTCGGCTCCTTCGTTGAATTCGATCGCGTTCCCCCAAGATTTGTGCATCTCCCGGCCGCGTTCATCGCGAACCAATGCATACCCGAGAACACTCTGGAAAGGAGCGGTATCCTCCAGGACGGCCGCCATCGCCAAAAGAGAGTAGAACCAATTCCGAAACTGACCGGGGAAAGATTCGGTAATGAAATCGAAAGGAAACCAATCCCGCCAGTAGCGCTTGTCGGTTAGATATTTGATCGTCGAGAACGGCACAATCCCCGCGTCCAGCCAAGGATTTCCCACGTCTTTAATACGCGGAACCTCCTCCCCGCAATCCGGGCACCGGATTTTAACTTCATCCACCCACGGCCGGTGCGGCGAGTTTCCCGCAAACTCTTTCCATCCCGAAACCGCTTTCTTTTCCAGTTCCTCTTTGCTTCCGACTACTTCCAGATGTCCGCAATTCTTACACTTCCAAAACGGCAGGGCTAGCCCCCAGTAGCGTTTTTTGGAGATCATCCAGTCGCTCATATTCTTGAGCCAATCCAACTCCCGCTCTCTCCCAAAAGAAGGGATCCAATTGATGGTTTTGGTGATTTTCATCATCCGAGATCGGAGATCATCCATCGCGATGTACCATTCGTCCACCAACCGAAAGATCAGTTCGGTTCCGCAGCGCCAACAAACCGGATAGCGGTGGGTGTAGCTTTCGGTCTTGAAAAGGAATCTGCGAGACCTTAATTCCTCTAGGATCTCCCGAACCGACTCCGTTGCGAAACGGCCGGTGTAACCGCTAAAACCGTCAATAAACTTCCCTTCCTCATCCAGCGATGCCACCACCGGTAAATTCTCTTTCTTGGCCAAAAGGTAGTCTTCCTTTCCACTCCCCGGAGCGATATGCACAATCCCCGTCCCCTCCTCCAGCGTGACAAAATCGGCGGTCACCACCTTGTGGGAAAAACCTTTCTGAATCGGCAAATCCGGAAAGAGCGGTTCAAACCGCCAACCTGCCAAGTCTTTCCCATCTTCTTCGGCGATAATTTCGCCTTTCAATCCCGAGGATTTGATCCGGTCTTTCGCTAAAATTAGCGTTTCCCCGCTCTCATCCACGAAGGCATAACGCAAATCCTTGCCCACGGCCAAAGAGGTATTGGCCGGCAGTGTCCAAGGAGTCGTCGTCCAAACCAAAAAATAGGTTTTAGGCTTTCCCGTCACGGGAAACTTCACAAAAAGGGTCTGATGCGTCAGTTCCTTGTAACCTTCCGTCACGATCTCGTGCTCGGAAAGAGCCGTCCCGCAGCGAGTGCACCAAGGAACCACATCGAGGCCCTCATAGATCCAACCGTTCTCGTGGCACTTCTTAAGGAAGTTCCAAATCGCGTAGTTGTTCTCGTCGGAAAGAGTGTAATAGTCATGGCCCCAATCCATAAAATATCCCAAGCGCTTAGATTGCTCGGTCTGAATCTTGGCGTATTTAAAGACGCGTTGTTTGCACTTGTTGACAAACTTGGCGATCCCATAGCCCTCGATGTCTTTCTTGGATTTAAAACCCAGTTCTTTCTCGACCTCCACCTCCACCCAAAGCCCTTGGGCGTCAAAACCGTTCTGGAATCGCTGGCGAAAACCCTGCATGTTCTTGTAGCGCTGGAAAAGATCTTTGTAGGTTCTCCCCCAAGCATGATGAACACCCATCGGATTGTTCGCGGTAATTGGACCGTCTAAAAAGCGGAAGAGCTTATTCGATGAGCGATTCTTGGATAAATATTTTTTAAGAACCCCTTTAACATCCCACCAGCGCAGGATCCGGCGCTCCAAGGCCGGGAAATCGGGAGTGGCTTCAACCTTCTTAAACGGCATAACAGGAAAAGTTTACCAGACTTAGACCAGCGAAGCTTTAGCGAAGTTGGGTCAGAACTCGATCCCCTTCTTGGCAATTTTCCCCGAGAAATTCGGTTCCCAAGCAATGGCAGGCAATCAACATTCACTATAACCGCAGCTATAACACTTCCGGCAGCCCTCTTCATTAACGAGAGTCGCCTGGCCGCAGGTGGGGCAGATATCCCCCACTTTCTGCAGCTTTCCGACCGGAAGCTGGGGCTGAATCTCTTCGATTTTTGCCTGTTCTTTCTTCCAACCCAAATACTCCTTCAGAATTTTGGCGATCCCATCGGCCAAAGAACGGACTTTCTGGGCGCCGAAGCCCACCGCCCGTGAACCACCAATCCCATCCAGCTGGTCAATAATCGCCGCCACTCTTTCCTTCGGCTTCATCGTGGGGTCAACTCGCAAAACGAGCGAAGAAAGCCGCCCGATCGCCTCGGCATCGGCGGCGATATCGGAACCGGCCTTGCCGACGTTGATAAATACCTCCAGCGGATTGCTGTCCCCGTTTTCATTGACTGTGACAAAGGCGCTTCCGACCGGAGTGTCCACCCGGTAGGTCGAACCAACCGTGCGAGTCGGCCGGGGCTTCACCGCCAATTCTCCCTCCCTTTTTTGCTTGGTCTCTGCGGTCTCCAAAACCACCTCTTTACGCGTCCCGGTGACGTAAACGGTCAAACCCTTGCAACCCAGCTTCCAGGCCTCCAAATAGGCCTTCCGCACGTCTTCGACGGTCGCATTCGCGGGGAAATTGCAGGTTTTGGAAATGGAGTTATCAACAAAGCGCTGCATAACCGCCTGCATTTTGATGTGTTGTTCGGGGGCGATATCTTGCGAAACGACAAAAACTCGGCGGATCTCCTCCGGAACTTGCTTAATTCCCTGCACCGTCCCCTTCCGCCGAACTTCTTCATAAATGTTGTCCCGTTTACCGTGGTCTAAACCCGATTTCTCCAGCGCCCAATCAAACATCGGACTGGTGTAAGAGAGTTCTCTCTTTCCCTGGTCCTCCCCGGCCGCTTGGAAAAGCTTTCTCACGTAAGAGAGGGCAAACACCGGCTCGCAGCCATATCCTTCCGCTCCCGCGACCGTGGAAATCGTACCGGTGGGCGCGATCGTGGTTTGGGCCCCGTTTCTGATTCCGTATTTTTTGATCCCGGCCACCACCGTTTGCCAATCAATCTTCGGCCGGCCAAAATCACGCTCATAAGGGTAAAGCGGGGAGGGGGGCTGCCAAACCAATTCCTTCGGATCGTAAATCGAACCTTTGATCTTCAAGAATGGCTGGCGTTCCCGGGCTAAGTCGATCGAAGTGCGCATCGCGTGATAGCGGACAAATTCCATGATTTGCGCCGCCAGTTCCAACCCATCTTCTTCACCGTAGGAGACTCCGAGAGCGTACATCACATCGGCCAACCCCATGATCCCCAGTCCGATCCGCCGGACCGCCATCGCCGCTTCCCTGAGCTGGGGGACTTCCGGAACATAGGCGTTCACTTCGACCACATCGTCCAAAAAAACGGTGGAGAGCCGAACGGTTTCGGCCAGCTTTTCCCAATCAATTTTCCCGCGCGGAGTAAAAACCTCTCGCTTCGCTTGAGAACCTTGTCCCGCCTTCGGCGTGATGAGGTGTCTCGCTAAATTAATCGATCCCAAGCAGCAGTTTTCATACGGGCCAAGCCACTGCTCCCCGCAAGGGTTGGTTGCCTGAAGTTCATAGAGATGGGGAACAGGATTATCGCGATTGGCCGTATCCAAAAACAGGATCCCCGGCTCACCGTTGTGATGGGCTGCGGTAGTGATCTCATTAAACAATTCCTGCGCATCCACTTCCTGCCAAACCTTTTCGCCGTGGGGATTGATCAGTTTGAACTTATCGCCATTTTCCACTGCCTGCATAAATTCGTCCGTGGCTCCGACCGAAATATTGAAGTTGGAAATTTCCCCCTCTTTCTCCTTACAGTGAGTGAAAAGCCGAACGTCGGGATGGGAAACTCTGAGAACCGCCATGTTTGCTCCGCGCCGGACGCCTCCTTGAGCGATTACGCCAAAGGAGGAGTCGTACGCTTCCAAAAAACCGACCGGTCCCGTGGAACGCCCGCCGGAGCGTTTGACAAAATCCCCCCGGGGACGAAGCTCCGAAAAAGAAAAGCCGTTCCCTCCTCCAGTTTGCTGAATCAAAGCTGCCACTCGAAGGGTCGAAAAAATCCCTTGGGGATCACGACCAAGATCATCTTTAATCGGCAAGACGAAACAAGCGGCCAGCTGACCTAGAGGAGTACCGGCCCCCGTCCAGGTGGGAGAATTAGGCACGAAAAGAAACTCCGACAGAAGTTTGGAGAAAATTTTTGCTACTCTCTTTGGG
>MEUW01000009.1:3018-11596 GCA_001772805.1 candidate division WWE3 bacterium RBG_19FT_COMBO_53_11 | reverse complement strand
GCCACTCTTTCAAAAGTTTGCCGGGGAGTTTCAACCGGATTCCCGTCCTCCCCCTTTCGGACGTAACGGCGGACAAAAACCTCGGCGGAATTCTCCGACATCCCGAAATCCTTTTGCGCTAGAGAAATAGCCGATTTTAAATCTAAAGACCCTTGAGAGGACATTGCAAAAAAACGGGCAGTGCAAGAAAGCACAAAGCTTTTCAGAGAGAAGCTTTGGGTGGGAGCACGCTTTACTTATCGTTTATCAAAAATGAAAAAGGAAAAACAATAGGAAAATTAAAGAGAGGTTATCCCGTGGAAATCAGGCGCGCTTGCGGCGTCCCAGTAGCAGAGCAAAGCTCGCTACGGGACAGTCGTGTACCAAGCTAAGCTTTGGTACGGCGACGCAAAAAGGACGGCTCGCTTCGCGAACCTATCTTTTCCGGCGCAAAAAGGCAGGGGCGTCATACTCGTCCCTTTCCTCCTGCATCTGCTTAATCTCGTCCTTGTCCTTGTCTCCTGTGATGGTTTCGGGAGAAGCCAGGGAAAAGCCGGTCGCGATCACGGTGATACGAATTTCGTCCTTCATCTCATCGTTGATCGAAGCCCCGAAGATGATATTGGCGTTCGGGTCGGCCTCCTGCGCAATCACCCGCGCCGCCTCATCCACCTCGTGCATTGAGAGATCCTGACCACCCACAATGTTCATCAGGATACCAGTTGCTCCCCGCACCGAAAACTCCAACAGGGGGGAAGTGATCGCGGATTTGGCCGCGGTGGGGGATTTTTCTTGCCCGCTGGCTTCGCCAATTCCCATCAGTGCCGAACCGGCGTTGGTCATCACGGCCCGGACATCGGCAAAGTCGACGTTCACCAGCCCCGGGACCACAATCAAATCCGAAATCCCTTGGACGGCCCTTCCCAAGATCGAATCCGCCAGCCGGAAGGCCTCCAAAATCGAGGTATCGCGCTCGACGATCTCCAGAAGCTTTTGGTTGGGAACGACGATCAGCGCATCCACTTTGTCGTGAAGATTTTGAATACCGTGAATCGCATTTTCCATCCGCTTTGCTCCTTCAAACCCGAAGGGTTTTGTCACCACTCCCACGGTCAAAGCCCCGATGGATTTGGCGATCTCGGCAATGATCGGCGCTGCCCCGGTCCCCGTTCCTCCACCCATCCCGCAAGTCACAAAGACCATATCCGCCCCTTCCAGCCGGCTCCGAATCAAGTCCACCGACTCCTCCGCGGCTTTTTGCCCGACCTCCGGATCCCCGCCGGAACCCAATCCGCGGGTAAGCTTTTCTCCGATTTGAATCTTGTTGGGGACTTCTAAAGTAGCGAGAGCCTGGGAGTCGGTATTTACCGCCAGAAACTCTACTCCTACAATCTTCTGGGAACGAACCATGGAGTTAAGGGCGTTTCCGCCCGCACCTCCCAAACCTAAAACCTTGATTTCAGCAACTTTTTCGATTTCCGGCTTAACTCTCATAGATCTTATAACTTAGGACGTGGGCTCTTTAGAACTTAGAAATATCTAAGCTCTAAGTCCTTCTTACGGCAAGAAAGACTTTCCCCATTCTATCACTCGACCAAATAATTGCGAGAACCTTTTGGTATCAATCACCGGGAACCTAATCCCCTCCCGGGGTTCGAATTCCGCCCCGTAAATTACTAATCCGATCGTGGTGGCGTGGGCCGGGGTAGAGACCTCCTCAATCAGTCCCGACACTCCCGTGGGAGTGCCAATCCGCAGCGGCAGCCGCAAAACTTTCTTCACCAAATCCTTCAGCCCCGACGTTTGCACCGCCCCTCCCGTCACAATCAATCCCGCCGGCAAATTTCCCTGTTGACCGGAGTTTTTGATCTCGAGACCCACCATGCTAAAGATCTCGGAAAGGCGCGCCTCGATAATGTTGTTAACCAGCGAGAGGGGAACCGTCTGGACATCCAAGCCAAGTTCGGAGATATCGACCTCGTCATGCTTGTCTTCGCTGGGCTTGAGAGAACCTTCCGAGAGTTTTATCTTAATCCGTTCGGCGTCTTCCAAAGAAACGCGGAGACCGACCGCGATATCGTTAGTGATGTTCTGTCCCCCAATCGGAAGAACCGAAGCGTAAACCGGACTGCCGTTGGTAAAAACGACCACCTGAGTCGTTTCTCCCCCGACATCCACCAGCGCACAACCGAGCTCTTTCTCGGTGTTGGAGAGAACGGCTTCGGCCGAAGCCAATCCGCAAAATACCAGATCCTCAACCTCCACCCCCACCTGCGAAACGCATTTCACGAGATTTCGCATCACGGTGGTCGCGCCGGAGATGATGTTAGTCTCAACCTCCATCCGCACTCCGCTCATCCCCATCGGATCCTTGACGCCCTCCTGGGCATCCACGGTAAAACCGCGCGGAAGAACGTGAACAATCTCGCGAGAAGAAGGCAGGGAAACCGCCCGAGCCGCCTCCGTCACCCTTTCGACGTCTTCCTCCGTAATCTCGGATCCTTCCCCGCCCACCGCCACCACTCCGTGAGAGTTAAGCGAGGAGATATGCTTGCCGTCGACGGAAACGAAAGCCGATCTCACAGGATATCCGGCCATTCTTTCCGCCCCTTCAAGACTCTCAGAGATGCCTGCAACGGCCTCATCAATGTCAACCACCACTCCCTTTTTGATTCCCCGGGAAGTAACGGTTGAAACCCCAATGACCGAGACTTTTTTCTCGGGCGAAATCGAAGCAATTACGGTGGAGATTTTCGAAGAACCGACGTCTATGCCGGTGACAATATGCTCTTTAGCCATGCAATTAATGCGATGATATCACAGTTTTACCACTGTCCGTGAGAAGCGCAAATCCACACTTTTAGGAGTGCGTCCTTGCAATTTTAGGCGCTGCAAAATTTGGGTTAACAGCTCCATCTGCTCTGCGATTTCTCGGTCGGCACTCAACCAAACGGTAGTCTTGGCTAACCGCAATTCAATCGTTTCGGAGCGGAGATAGATCGCTTTGGTCTTCAACCCCTTTTCGGAAACCAAATCCAGCGTCTGCAGATAACCGGCAATCCCCTGCCCATCAATCGCCAATTTAACTCCGACCGCTCCCTCAAAATCCTCCGAGAGTTCGATCACCGGAAGATCCTCCCCTGCCGCTTGCCGAAACAGCAGCCCTTCCTGGTCAACCAAAAACTGAACTTTGTTCTTATCAACAATAGTCGCCAACGGTTTCCTCACGGAAACCCGAATCAATAAACGATCCGGAAGCTCTTTTTTGATCGAAACCGCACTAACCGTGGGAAAACTATCTTTGATGTCCTGTTCAACCCTTCCGGTATCGAGGAAAAAAATACTGCGGGCCAAAACCCCTTCGGAAATCCGCTGCCTAACCAGGGCCTCGTCAGCCAACTGCTCAAATTCAAATTCAAGAGCCTTGACTTGAAAGATATCAGTTCTTAGAAAAAGGAAGATCGAAAGAGCAGACAAAACTACAATCAAAATTGTCGAAAGCGGGCGGTAGGGAATCACCAACTGCCGAGGTCCGACAGGAATAAAAACCCGAGGAGAACGGCGCAGTGCCTGTAAACTTCGGCGCGGAAAAAGACGAATCATCCCTTTCAGTTTAGCAGGGAGATGATCTCAGAGGCGATTTGAACCGCGGCGGCAGGATTGGTCAGTTTCCGAGCTTCGCCCACCGCTTTTTGGTACTCTTTGATATTTGAAAAGACCGTTTCCAACTCCTGGAGCAGCACCCGGGAAGAGAGACGCTCTTCTTCCAAAACCACCGCTGCGCCTCTCTCCGCCAAAATTTGAGCGTTCAAGAACTGTTCACGCCGCGAAACCCAAGGGATCGGGATGAGAATCGCCGGTTTTCCGAGAGCGGCCAACTCGGTAACGGTATTGGCTCCGGCCCTTCCTATCACCAGCGCGGTGGCCGAGTAAACCGAACCGATCTCATCCAATCCAAAATACTCCTGGAGGATGTAGCGGTCCTGCAGTTTTTTAGGCAGCTGGTTCTTAAGAATGGAGAGTTTTTGATAGTCTTGGAACCTTTCGGAAGATCCGGTCTGATGGATCAGGTTGTACTTTTCTAAAAACTGCGAAAGCGCTCCGCGAATCGCCTCGTTGATGACGTGAGAACCCTGCTTTCCTCCGGTCACATAGACCACCGGAAGGCCGTTTTTGAAGCGGAAGCGTGGGGCGCGTTCCTCAAAAACCTCTCGCCGGACCGGATTGCCCGTGAGAACGGTTTTTCGGGAGGGAAAGTACCTTAAGGAGCTTCGCCAGGAAACGAAAATTCGCTTCGCAAAAAGGGAAATGAAACGATTCGCCCAACCGAAAACCACCGTTTGTTCATGGGTCACCGCTGGGATCCGCAAGAAGTAGGCCGCCAAAACCACCGGAGCCGCCAAATACCCCCCGAAAGAAATAACAATCCGGGGCCGGATTCGAATCAATAGATACAGCGCCTGGAGGAAACCCAGCGGTAACTTGATCAACTCTTGCCAGGAAGAGCGGTAAAGCTTCCCGGTTTTAAGTTCAAAAAAAGGAATCCCCAAGCGCGCAATGGTTTTGAACTCGACCGACTCCGTCTTCTCCCCGCTCAGTGAGTACCGATGTCCAACCCAAAAGAATTGAAAATTTCCGCGCTCTTGGAGCGCCTCAATTACCGCCACCGCCGGATCGTGGTGACCGCCGGTAATAAGGATCGGGATCGGCTTTTCTTGATTCCTGTTCATCGTGTTGGACGCAATGCAACCGTGTGCCGACTTACATTAAGAAGAATACCAACTGCCAGCAACAACGCCATCAGCGACGATCCTCCGTATGACACGAAAGGAAGGGTGACACCTGTCAAAGGAAGGAGGCCGACCATTGCTCCTAAGATTAGGATCGTCTGCAACGCAATCCAAGCCGTGACTCCCGCGGCCAGAACTCGACCGAATTCGTCGGGGGAGCGCTCTGCAATCCGGAAACCCCGATAAACCAAAAACGCAAAGATGGCGACAACCAGGGATGTACCAAAAAAACCGAATTCCTCGCCAATGATCGCAAAGATCGCATCCGTCTGCACATCCGGAATGTAGCCGTACTTCTGGAGAGAACGGCCGATTCCAACGCCCCACAACCCCCCCGACCCCAGCGTGATTCTAATCTGCCGCGTCTGATACCCCGCTCCTTGCGGATCGCTGTCCGGATGCAAAAAGGTTTCCCAGCGCTCCAAAAAAGTTGAACTCTGGAGCGCCAGCGCCAATCCTCCCACCCCAAAAATAAGCAGGGCGAAGAAAATTTGACGCATGCTTGCCCGAGCGAAGAAAAAACAAGCCAGACCAATAGCGGCAATCACACTAGCAGACCCTAAATCCTTCTCTAAGATAACTAAACCCGCAACTAATCCTGTCGGAATGAGAAAAGACCGGAAGGGTGGGCTTGTTTGGCGCCGGGCGGAACGCGAACCAACCATAAGGGTTGCGAGATAAATTACCAAGGCCAGCTTAGAAAGCTCCGACGGCTGAAATCTGATTTCGTCCAACACCGGAAAGGAATCCGGCAACGGAATCGCAAACCAGCTCTGCGATCCGCGAACCTCCAAACTGAAGGGGGTCGGCAGGAGAATCAAGATCAAAAGCAGAATCGATAAAATAAAAAACGGCAGCGCCAACCCCTTTAGCCGGCGGTAACCGATCAAATAAAGGGTGGAACCTCCTATAATCCCCAAAACAACCCAAATCAACTGGTTAGTCAGAAAGTGAAACTGATTACCGTAGATCTCCAAGGCCTTCACGGAGGAGGAATCATAAACGACCAATAGCCCCAAGAGCAGTAAGAAGACTATTCCTCCTAAAAAATACCAGTCGGGAATGTGTTGAGCGGAAAGACGAATTTTTTTCAGCATCTCTTAAAGCTGGGCGAGGAAAAGGCCCAGGAAAGCGAGAAAAACGCCGGCCAGCCAAAACCGCATCGTCACTTTAGTCTCCGCCCACCCTTTCATCTCAAAGTGGTGATGAATCGGCGCCATTAAGAAGGGTTTCTTTTTGCCAAGTTTTACGGCCCCTATCTGCAAAACTACCGAAAGCCCTTCCGCAATAAACACTCCCCCAATCACCAGAATCAGAAAAGAACGCTCCAGAAGCATCGCCAGCGTCACAAACGCCGCCGCCCATCCCAAGGCACCGACGTTGCCGGCAAAAAACCGCGCCGGAAAAACATTGAAGTAAAGGAACGGCAGGAGGCCGCCTAGTAAAATACCGGTCGCCACCGCCAAATCTTCTTTGCCGAACATTAGCGCCAGGGAGAGAATCGCCGTAAAGGCGATCATCAGAAGTCCCCCCACCAGCCCGTCCAGCCCGTCCGTGATGCTGATGCTGTTAATCAAGAAAAGGAAAATTACGATCACCATCGGGAAATAGGCCAGGCCAAACTCGACAGTGCCAAAAATCGGCAGCCAAACCTCCGTCCCCCCGACGGCTGACAGCCAGAGTGCCAAGAGGGCCGCGATCGCCGTCTGGTAGAGAACTTTTTGGTAGGTCATAATCCCCCCAACGTTCTGCGATCCGAGCGCCCGGAAAACTTCCCGAAAAGCATTCCAAGGGAAGAGGAGGATTTTGTATATATCCCAGGAGAGATCCGACATGGTCACGATCGGCACGATTTTTTCTCGAATCGTCTTCTGCAAGCGCGAGCTTCGGTAGATCTTAAGAAGATCCTCGGCTAAACCCAGCGCCGCCATTGCTCCCACTATCCCGGTCAGCACCCCGATTTGGGGAGTGAGATTAAAAAGCAGATTTAAAACCAGAAAAACCCCAATCGGCAGAAGACCCGCGGCCGTCGGCGTCCCTTGCTTGGCGAAATGGGTCCGAGGCACATCCGGGTTGATCGCCTCTTTCATCTGAAAACGATACAGGAAATTAGTAAAGATCGGGTAAAGTAAAAAAGTGGCGGCGGCGGAAATTAGCAAAAAACCTAAGGCAGGCATTTCTTTTTAAATGGTAGCAGTCCCATAGGCTTTGATTCAAATCCCACCAATTGAACTTCGGGTTCCAGAAGAACACCAAATCTTTCCTTAACTTTTTGCCGATAATTCTCGGCCAGAGCTAGAAAATCTTCCGCCGTGCCTCCCCCATCATTGAAAAATAGATTCCCGTGGTAGGAGGCAATCTTTACCCCGCCGAGAGACTTCCCCTTCGCCCCGACCTCTTCCAAAAGGTAACCCGCCGGAATTTTTCCGTGCTTAACTTTATCTTTTGGAATCTTCTTTAACACTTGAGGCGGGAGATCCCCCGCTTGCAGGTTTTTAAAAAAACTTCCGGGACACCGCAAGTCGGCCGGATATTTCTCTTCCCTTAGCGCGCGAATCTCCTGCGAAACGACTTGAAGATCTTGAGGAACGGCGTGCTTCAACGAAAACTCGGCCTCAAGAATGATCAAACCCTTTTTCTTCTTAAAGACACTTTCGCGATAAGAAGAAGGGCAGTGGGCCCGGCTAAATATTTTCTCATCTAGGCCGTCGAAAACTTTCACGCGAATAAGATGGTCACTGATGGTCTGACCGTAGGCTCCGGCGTTGCCGCAGATCGCCCCCGCCACCGTTCCGGGAATCCCCGTCATCTTCTCTAAACCGCCCCAGCCGAAGCGATTAGTAAAGTCCACCAAATCTTGGAGAAGCGTTCCTCCTTTAACGATCAGATTTTGGCCGGAAGTTTTGATCCCGGCAACTTTGTTTCTGATGATCAAACCGGAAAAACCGCGATCGCTCACTAAGAGATTGCTTCCTGAACCAATTACCAAAATGGAAACATTTTTCTTTTTCGCCCAACGAATCGCATTCTTCAATTGCGTCGCCGTGCTAACTTCTGTGAGAAGGCGGGCCGGGCCGCCAATCTTAAGAGTTGTGTACGGCGCCAAAGAAACTCGCTGTCGCAAACCGGAAAGATTCATCTCAACCACACTTTAATCGCCCAAACTCTTCCACCGCTACCTGCTGGTCGCTCCAAGGATGTTCAATTCCGTTAATCGCCATTGAGGTTTCGTGCCCCTTCCCTAAGATAAGGATAGTGTCGCCCGAATGGGCATTCTTCAGTGCAAAACGAATCGCCTGCCGGCGATCGGAGACCCGGACAAAATTTTTCCCCTCGACTGCCCCTTCGGCAAAGCACCCGGCCGCAATCTCGTCGATAATCGCTCCGGGATCTTCGCTGCGCGGATCTTCCGAAGTGAGAACCGCCAGATCGGCGGTGCGCGCCGCAATCGCTCCCATCTCGGGCCGCTTTACCCGATCCCGCTCTCCCGCCGCCCCAAAAACAACCAGCAATCGGGAAGCCGTCGGCTTGGTGAGAGCTGCGTGATTCAACACCTTTGCGAGCGCGGCGGGAGTATGCGCGAAATCGACAAAAACCGAAAAGTCGGAGATTTCCTTAATCTTTTCAAACCGTCCTACCAAAACTCCCGGATCAAATTCGGCCAGAACATCTCGAATGTCCTCTAAGGAAACCTTAGCGACCGCGGAAGCCGCGGCCGCGGCGGCCAGCGCGTTTTGAACGTTGTACTCCCCCGGCAGGGGAATGGCAACTTCAACCGATTCGCCGCCCCGGAAAAGAAGGAAACGTCT
>MEUW01000009.1:2145-3002 GCA_001772805.1 candidate division WWE3 bacterium RBG_19FT_COMBO_53_11 | reverse complement strand
AGGTCGCCCCTCGATTCGATAAGACCATAGCGCACTACTTTCCCTCCAGAAGCCCGCGAGAAAACATCGTAGGAAGGGTCGTCCTGATTCAAGACCGCGATCGGAACTGACCGGAAGAGACGCGCTTTGGTATCGCGATAACGCTCAAAAGTTTCGTGGTAATCCAAATGCTCCGGGGTGACGTTGGTTAAAACCGCGGCTTCAAATTGGGTCCCGGCGATCCTTTCTTGAACAATGCCGTGCGATGTTACCTCCACCACCACGGCTTTCCTGCCCTTCTTCACCGCTTCCGCCAGGAGCTTCTGCAAAACCGGCGCGGAGGGAGTGGTGGTATGCAGCCCCGGAACACTAATGGTGGAAAGCACCTCCGTATCGATCCCGGCCCGATTCAAAATCGCTCCCAGCAGATGGGCAGTCGTGGTCTTGCCATCGGTTCCCGTCACGGCAATCGTTTTCAGCTTTCGGGAAGGATGACCATACCAAGCCGTACAAAGCTGGCCCAAAGCTGCGCGGGAGTTTTCGACCTTAAGATACCGAGGAAGATCAAGATCCCGCTCCCCGACCACTAAAACCGCTCCTTTCTTAATTGCCTCATGAGCGAAATCGTGGCCATCCCGCCGGGCTCCCGATACCGCTACGAAAATGTTTCCATCCTCAACCGACCGGCTGTCATCGGTTACGCCGGTACTAGAAGAGGCAATTTTCTCCCAATTCGGGCGATCCTCTTTTTCAACAGCGAAGTACCGCTCGAGCCGATCAAAAGCTTCTTCGATCTCCCCCTCTTTGGCCGCAAAAGAGAATCGCAGATAACCCTCCCCTCCCGGACCAAAAGCCGATCCCGGAACCACCGCGACCCC
>MEUW01000009.1:0-2068 GCA_001772805.1 candidate division WWE3 bacterium RBG_19FT_COMBO_53_11 | reverse complement strand
CTTCCGGCGGATTAAATTCAAAATAATCCGCCAACTTCTGCAGCCTGCGCCGCATTCTCTCTCGCCGGCTAATCAGGGTCCGGGAAAACTGTTCGGGAACGTTGGGAAAATCACTTAAAGCCGAGAGCGCCGCGTACTGCGCCGGAAGCGATGCCCCGGCGGTGAGCATCATTTCATGGGTTTTGAGAATTTCCTTTGCTACAGGAGCGTCGGCCAAAAGATACCCCACCCGCCACCCCGAAAGAGAAAAAGCTTTAGAAAAACTCATCAATCTGATCAGACGGGAGCGGGCGGTCTGGATTTCCCCCAACGGAGCGTAAGATACTTTCGGATCGACAAAAAAACGGTATACCTCGTCGGCGAAGATCCAGAAATCATGTTTTTCCGCCAAACCGGCGATTTCCTCGAGCTCGGATCTAGAGTAAACGGTTCCGGTGGGGTTATTCGGATGACAGAGAATTATTCCTTTGGTTCGAGGGGTAATGGCGTGCTTCAAATCGGCGATCCGCAGGCGCCATTCCGGGGGCTCTAGCGGAATAAACACCGGGCGAACGTGCAAAATCTTGGGGATGTTCAAGAAAGGAACGTAGGAAGGGGAAGGGATTAGCAGCTCGTCGCCGGGAGAAAGAAGCGTTGTCATCGCCGCACTCATTCCCTGCAGCGCTCCGGCCGTGACCAAGACTTCTTTTTCCGGATCGTAGAAGACCTTCTCTCGAGAGAAATGCCATTCGGAGATCTTCCGCCGCAGATCCGGAATCCCGCGCGGCGGGCCGTAAAAATCGGCTTTTCCCTCTTCAATCGCCGCCATCGCCGCCCGGCGCACCTCCAGAGGAGGAAGAAACCGGGGAATCCCCTGCGCCAGCGAGATCGCCCCCCGCGCCTCCGCCTTCTCCTGAATTTCCTTGATCGGCGAGAACGGAATATCCTTGGTCTTGAAAAACATTCTTCATCTTAAACAACGGGATTGATCCAAGATCATTACAGAATTAATCCTGGAGCGCAGCAAATTTACGTCTCTCCGATATAATCAAACTATGCTGAAGAACCCTCTCCGCCGCCTCTTGCGGGTGATTCTCTTCTTTCTCGCCCGAGCGGCGCTCAAAAAACACCGACCCACGGTTGTCGCCATCGTCGGCGAAGGCAAGACCGGAATCGTCCGCGAAGCGATCTACAGCGTTTTAAGAGAACACTTTCCGACCCGCCGCAATCTGGAAGCCCCCAACGCCGAATTCGTTCTTCCTCTCGCCGTTCTGGGAGCGCGGGAATACCCTCTGACTATCACCGGCTGGCTCTCGATCCTCGTTAAGAGCTTAGCCCGACTTCTGCTTCGGCCCCCTTACCACCACATTCTCGTCTTGGAAATCGAGTACACCCGCAAAGATGTTTTTGATTACTTCTGGAACATCACCGAGCCCGAAGTTCTCGTGATCTGCGGTGAAACCCCATTCTTATCTCGCGGCCAAACCGCCCAAAAAATATTTCGGACTAAAGAAACGCCTAACCTAACGGGGTATCTCGAGACCGCCCTTAAAGTTGCCCAGGAATTTGGAATTCCCAAAAAAGAAGCCCAGCGGAATTTGCAAGATTTCCACCTACCCAAAGCCCGGATCGATATTCTTCCGGCTAAAGATGGAGGAATGATCGTTGACGCCACCTACCATTACCTACCCTCCAGCCGGGTTGCCCTGGAAGAAGTTTTGGAAGCTTTACCGGGCCGGAAAATAATTCTCTCCCCTCAGAAAGAGATTCCTTCGAATTTCAAGGTACACCGGGGAGAGATCGCGGTGGTGACGGGACCATACCGCAAGATGTGGACTTACCTGGCTAAACTTTCCGAATCGCCATGGACGTAAGGCTAGTAGTTAGTAGTTAGTGATTAGGAAGAAGTTTGGACTTTGGGAAAGCACAGGGTTTCGAGAAAGCGCAGATCCCGCGATGGACGGCTCCCGCCAAATGCGGGAACCTAGCTCCGCTTAGCGGAGTTAGAGGCAGGAGTTGATTTCGATCCTAAGCTTTGAGAAATCAATTCCGGTTCCGAGAGCAGCGAGGAAGCCGAGTCCGCGGGACG
>MEUW01000008.1:6773-34938 GCA_001772805.1 candidate division WWE3 bacterium RBG_19FT_COMBO_53_11 | reverse complement strand
GCGTTAGCGATTTTTCCCCAAAAAAATATCGCCCGGAAATTTCTGGATCAGATTGTTCCCCAGTTTACCCAGCGCGTAGGCGGGTATGTGCGGGTGATCAAGTTGCCCCACCGGCGGGGAGACCATGCCCCATTGGCGCGGGTGGAATTTGTCGAGGAGATTAAACCACCCACCTCTTTACCGGAGAAGAAGAGTTCTGCGAAAGAGAAGATTTCCGCAAAAGCAAAACCCAGAGTCGCACCCAAAACTAAGAGCGTAGAGAAGGTTGCCAAGAAAGGAACAAAGCGTGCCAAAACAACAAAGACGAAGTGAGGACAAAATTGAGCGGAGTTGGCATCTCTTCGATGCTAAAGATCAGGTTTTGGGCCGTTTGGCCACCAAAGTTGCCAAGCTTCTGATGGGAAAGGAAAAGCCCACTCGGGTCCCTTATCTTGATCGAGGCGACTATGTCGTGGTGGTAAATGCGGCGAAAGTTGCTGTCACCGGCAAGAAGGAAACCCAAAAGCGCTACTTCCGCTACTCCGGGTACCCGAGCGGATTGAAGTCGGAGAATCTGGGGGAATTAAGGAAGCGCCGGCCGCAAGAGATTATCCGTCATGCGGTAGTTGGAATGCTGCCCAAAAACAAACTGAGTAGTAGGATGATTACCCGGCTCTTTGTGTACCCGGAAGAAGAGGGCGAGATGGTTAGCCGGGCAAAGGAAGGCAAATAAAATGGCAGAACCGCGCAAAGACAAGTTTTATCAGGCCATCGGGCGCCGGAAAGAATCTACCGCCTCGATTAGGATGTTTGCGGGGAAGGGCGATTCGATGGTAAACGGGATCGCCGCTTCGACATACTTTCCGGCGGAAGCTTTCCAAAATCGCCTTATGGCCTCGTTCCGGGCGACCGAGACCGAGGGTAAATTCTATTTTGTGGCCAAAGCGGCCGGCGGGGGAAAAGTTGGCCAATTGGATGCCGTGGTTTTGGGGATTGCCCGCGCCCTGGTTTTGTTTGATGGCAATCTGCGAAAACCATTACGCGATGCCGGATTAATGACTCGCGATCCCCGCGAAAAGGAACGCAAGAAATATTTCCTCAAGAAAGCCCGTAAGCGGCCCCAATATTCCAAACGTTAGTTTGGAATATTGCTAGCCCGCCTCTGGGGGGGCGTCCAATACTCGAAGCGCTAGCGAAGAGGATTGCTAGGTTGTTTCCTCGGCCGTTATTCGGCCTACCCGCCGAATCTAGGTCGTTTCCTCGGCCGTCCAATACTCCAAGCGATAAAGCTTTTTCAAAAAGCTAGACCGCTGTGGCCTATTATAGTATACTATATCTACCATAACAGATCTGACCTATCTTCCTAGAGAGAAAGACGAGCGGGGGATGTAGGTTGGTCCCTTGGGAGAGAGTTTGCTCTCATAAAGAACTAATCGACTTACTTTCCAAGAAAATGTTTCGGAAACAGACGGCAATTTGGTTTCGCCCCGTTTCTTCATCCTCCCTAAAGTGAGATGCGGGTGAAATCCGCGCTCTTCTTCCAGTGAGCCTCTAATAGTGAGTTTTCTAACTAGTGCTTCAGATATTTTGTGAAGTTTCCCACGTCCATCCTCAATTTCGAGCCAGATTGGCCGGCCTTCAACCGAAAGTTTTCCGGTGATGATTTTGAAAGCGGGAAGACCGGAAACGGCCTCGGCAATATCAGTTTTTATAATTTTGACTTGCTCTTCTTTAACCCAGCCGAAGAAAACGAGAGTAATGTGCAGGTTTTCCGGTGCGACCCAATTTACCGTCCAGTCGGAAAGCGATTTCTTGAGTTTTCCGATTTTGACGGTGAGCTGCTTTTTAACCTGACCCGGCAAAGGCATAGCCAAGAACAATCGCGGCATACGCTAAAATTCTAACAGGCATGCATCAAAGTGAAACCCTGAATCAGCTTTGGGAGGAGGTTCGGGAACTAAATCGTAAGTATTTTCCAGACCATATGCTAGCCCCGATCTTAGGCGGCGGGCAATCGATAAATCCCAAGATAATGTTTGTTTTTATTAACCCTACCGCTCGCAACACCAGTTCCGACCGGAACTGGAAGGGACCCCGATATCCGTTTATTGGAACAAAGTCGGTTTGGCGGGTTTTTCACCGCGCGGGGTTCCTCACCGATTCCTTAATCTCTCGAATTGAAGAAAATCCCGAGTGGTCCGTTGAATTTGCTAGTGAGCTGGAGGGGTTTTTAAGAGAGCGGGGGCTATATCTGACCAATCTCGTCAAATGGACCGGGCCGGACGGGTCCTTACCGGATCGGAAAAAGGTTGACCTTTTTCTGCCCTTGGCGGTTAGGGAGATAGAGATTGTTGCCCCCAAATACGTGGTGGCTTTTGGCTCCCTTCCTTATCGATATCTGACCGGCAGGGCTATCAAGCTCGGAGATCACTATGATCAAATAGTTAGACAGGGACTCCAGCCCGAAGAAGTGCAGATCGGATTGGCTAAGACAAAAGTTATTCCTTGTTACTTTCCAGTGGGTCGCGGAAATCCCCAGCGGGCGGTAGAGATTCTTAAACGCGTAAATTTGTTAAAGTAATTGATATGTCTTTTGAACTTCCGCCTCTCCCATACGGATACGACGCGCTGGAGCCCTACATTGACGCCCAGACGATGCAGATCCACCACGATAAGCATCACCAAGCTTACACGGATAAGCTTAACGCGGCGTTGGAAAAATACCCCGATCTCCAGTCCAAATCCGTCGAGGAGCTTCTCAAGGATCTCGATTCCGTTCCCGAAGAAATCCGCTCGGCGGTGCGCAACCACGGCGGCGGTTACTTCAACCACTCTTTGTTTTGGTTGATGATGAAGAAAGGTGGGGGAGGGGAACCCGAAGGCGATCTCGCCGAGGCGATTCGGGGTGAGTTCGACAGTTTTGCGGCGTTTAAAGAAAAGTTCTCGACCGCCGCCGCCACCGTTTTCGGGAGTGGTTGGGCGTGGTTGGTAATGGACAAATCCGGCGAGTTAGCGATTGTGACGACTCCCAACCAAGACAGTCCTGTTTCAACTGGTCAGCGCCCGCTTCTTGCTCTGGATGTTTGGGAGCATGCCTATTACCTCAAATACCAAAATCGGCGGCCGGAGTATATCGAAAATTGGTGGCAAGTCGTAAATTGGGATCAGGTTGAAGAGAACTTTAAGGCTTAATTTTTCCTTCAAACTGGGATTATTATAGTATACTATATATAATATAACAAATAAATTCTATGAGGTTGCTCGGTCGCATAAGGTGGCAGTTTCATAGGCCATTTGTCCCATCTCGTCGGTTGCTATTACCGCTACTTTTACCGGGGAAGAGCCTTCTTTCTCGATAAAACCATCCCGGTTAACTGTTCCGTTATTTTTTTCTTCGTCAATTCTTATTCCCAAACTTTCCAAGCCGCGGCAGATCCGTTCCCGCATAATACTGGACCTCTCTCCGATAGTTGCCGTAAAGACCAGGAGATCTAGGCCACCGAGCGCCGCGGTGTAGGCGCCGATATATTTTCGAACGGAGTAGGTGAAGGCATCAAGGGCGATTTTGGCGTTGGCATCCCCGGCATTTTCCAATTCAATCAACTCGCGGATGTCAGGCGTTTTGCCGCTTAAGCCAAGAAGTCCGCATTTGGTGTTGAAGTAATCCTCCAATTCTGCGGGGCTCATTCTCGATTCTTGCAGCAAAAACAAGACCGCCCCGGCGTCAATGTTTCCGATCCTTGTTCCCATCGTTAAGCCCTCAAGGGGCGTAAAACCCATCGTGGTGTCAAAGCTGGCTCCGTCCTTTACGGCGTGGATGCTGGAGCCTGATCCCAAGTGGCAAATTATGGTTTTGGACGGAACGTTTCCAAGCCGGTTTTTTATTTTTCCGAGGACCGATTGGGCCGAGATGCCGTGGTAGCCAAAACGGTAGATCCCAAATTTCTCCGCCATTTCCTGGGGCAGATTGTAAAGCCTTGAATGCTTAGGGAGATCTGCGTGAAAGGCGCTATCGGAAATTCCTACCATAGAAATCTCTGGAAACACCCGATTAAGATTCTCAATCTCCAGTATGGTCGGCTTAAGATGAAGCGGGGCTTGCCGACTCTCTTCTCGCAGTTTTTCCAAATATTCGCCGTCGATGATTTTGTGGGCCGCAAAATAATCTCCGGGGGCGACAACCCTGACACCCGCTCCCGAAATTTCGGTTTTTTCGGCAATAACTTTATCTTTAACCATCAGTTGCAGAAGATAATCAATCGAAGAGTCGTAATCTTTCTGGGAAACCTCTGCTTTTTGCGACTGCCCGTCTTTTTTAACAGTCGCCACAATCTTGCCGCCTTCCCGCTCAAAGTGGACGGAGAACTTCTGCGTCCCATCTTCGTAAAGCGCATATTTTTTGGAATCGCTGCCCGGGTTAATGATGAAGTATTTGGCCATCTTATTAACTACTTAATTCCTTTCCAGGTCCAGTTTTCAATCTCTTCTGGATCCACGCCGCGGGTTTTAATGTAATCGCGGTGCTCCTTAAACTTTTCTTGGTATTTTTTGACCAGCTTGTCCGCTTTTTGGTTATCCAAAAAGTCCCGCTCCTTCATCAGCTGAAAGGCCTCGATCGCCAGATGCCAGCGGCTGGTGCCGTTTCGAACCTGCATGTCGAAGGGGGTGGTGGTGGAGCCGTTTTCGGTGTACCCGTGGACCCGGAATCGGCCGTCCTCCCCGTAGTCAAAGAGCACCTGCTTGAGGGCGCCGGGGTAGCCATGGAAGTTAAATATCACCGGTTTGTCGTGGGTAAATAATTCGTCGAAGTTTACTGGCATTCGGCACTCTCCGCTCCCGAGCCCCAGCGCCGAAAGTTCCAAGATGTTCACAAAGCGGACCCGAATTTCCGGCGCTTCCTTTTTAACGATGTCGATCGCCGCTAAGGCCTCCTTAGTGAGGTAGTCGCCAGATCCCGCGAAGACGATGTGGGGATCGTTCTCGCTGGCAAAGTCCCAGATCATCAGGCCGGCATCAAACTCCTTTTTAGCGAGTTCCGGCGTCAGCCAGCGCGGCTCCAGCGTTTTCCCGGCCACAATCACGTTGATGCTATTACGGGATTCCAAGCAATCTTTCAAAACCGTCAGCGTCGAGTTTCCGTCCGGCGGGAAGAACACTCTTACGGCGCAGCCGGGTTTCTGCAGCATGTCGGTGATAAAGCCCGGATTCTGGTGCGAAAAGCCGTTATGTTCCTGCCGCCATCCGGACGAGGTGAGAATATAATTTAGTGAGGGAACGGGAGGTCTCCAGGGCACCTCTGCCGTCGCGACTTTAATGAACTTGGCGTACTGGTCAACCATGCTGGTGATAATTTGAATAAACGCTTCATATGAAGCGAAGATCGCGTGGCGGCCGGTCAAAATGTATCCCTGCATCAGTCCTTGAAGCGAGTGTTCCGAAAGCATCTCGATTACCCGGCCGTCGGGCGCCAGATCCTTATCCCAGCTTTCCTTAGGCATCATCCAAGCCCGGGCGGTCGTTTCAAAGATGGCGTCTAGTTTATTGGAGTAAGTTTCATCGGGCGAAAAGAACCTAAAGTTGCGGCTGTCTTTATTTAATTTGAATACCTCGTTAAGGTAGAGTCCGGCCCGGCGCATTGAGCTCGATCCCAAAGTTCCGGGGATTTTGGCGTCCTCGCTGAACTTGGCGATATCGGGCAAAACCAGGGGTTTCATCACGCTCCCTCCTAGGGCGTGGCGGTTATCTCCCATCTTTAGCTCGCCATCGGGGATAAGCTCCTTGATTTCATCCGAAAAGCCGGTGTCGGGGTCAAAAAGCTGTTCGAATTTGTAGGATTTGAGCCATTCCTCTACTGCTCCCAGCTGTTCTCGGTCGGTCCGAGCTTCGGTCGCCACTACTTGGTGGGCGGGGTAGTTGCCCTCAATCTTCAGCTCTTTAATTTTCTTGATCCCGGTCCAGCCTTTGAGGGTTTTTAGAATAATCATCGGCGGTCGGGGAACCTCCTTTAACCCCTTCCGGGATTTATCTTGGATTTCTTTTATCTTTTGGTAGCAAGACTCAAAAGCCCGGATTGCTTTTTCGTAGATTCCCTCGCCCTCCAGGATTATCGGGTCATAGCCGTATCCGGTAAACAGTGCCGTAAGCTCTTTGTTGGTCATGCGGCCAAAGATCGTGGGACCCGAGATCTTGTAGCCGTTGAGATGCAGAATCGGCAAAACCGCACCGTTTTCGGCCGGGTTAATAAACCGATGCAAATGCCAGGCGGTTGCGGTCGGGCCGGTTTCTGCCTCCCCGTCGCCCACCACACAAGCCGCGATAAGTTCGGGGTTATCCAAAACCGAGCCGTACGCGGTTGAAAGAGCATATCCCAGCTCGCCTCCTTCCAAAATCACGCCAGGAGCCCCGGGGTTGCTGTGGCTGGGAAAGCCGTAGGGCCAGCTGAAGTTTTTAATTATATACTCAAGCCCCCTTGCATCCGGCGAGGCCTCCGGGTAGTATTTCGCCAAGGTCCCTTCGATAAACAAATTGGCTTGCAGCCCGGCAAAACCGTGTCCCGGCCCCAAGACAAAGAGCATCTCGGCCTGGTGTTTTTTGATGAGGTAATTCAAGTTGGCATAGATAAAATTGACTCCGGGCGACGTTCCCCAGTGTCCCAGGAGCCGCGGCTTAATATCTTCAAACTTAAGTTTTTGCTCGAGCAAAAAATTATCTTTTAGGAAAATTTGGGCCGCGGAAATGTAGTTCGCCGCCCGCACGTATTTTTCGATCGTTTTGATTGGAGTATCCATCTAATTCAGAATAGCAAAGGTACCTTCTTCCAGGTTCTGGTGGTCCATTCCCGGAATCCCATTCCCTCGAATTCGTGAATGGGCACCCCGTTTTTTTCGATCGCCCCGCGGTATTGCACCAATTGCTCCGATACAACGACCTTAGGTAACAGCGATGAAAATTTTAGGCCAAGGATGTCATTTTGAATGAGGCGGGAAGAAAATCTGACCACGTAATCCTTGTCCCGAAAAGTAAAGCTGCTCCGGCTTGGCATGCGCAGGCCCGTATTTTTGTCTTTGACCCATTCGGTATGTTCGACATGGCACTGGGCGTCTTCTAAAGCCATGGTGCGATTTCCCGCCGAGAAAAAGAAATACGCCTTTTTGATTTTTCTAATCCCGTACAACATTCCAAATGTGAATGACAACTTCTCATCATTACATTGACCCCATTCCCATCTTGAAGAGAGGGGGATCATTTCGCCCCAGTTGGTATCGGTGTAGCCTAAGCCGTTTATGCGAAACACTTCTTTGCCTTTCCTGATCTCTCCCGACACTTTAGCTCCCGGCATTTCAACGAGCCAATTCGCCCGCTCCCATCGCAAAAAACCGGCGTTGAGGTTCTGGAAACCCTCAATCGTGGGAGTTTTTTGTTGATAATCAAGAGTCCACGAAATGTCATCAATGTTGCCGCGAATTTCGTAGAGGTAAGGATTTTTCTCAACAATCTCGGCGCCGTCCATGATGATGTCCGCGGATACGTTATCGCATTGGATTCTGTCTACCGGAATTCGCTTGATCGAACCAAATGAGGCGTTGTTTTTAAATGCCCGGATAAGCAACCGCCCCCCGCTGATGCTCGTTTGTTTCTCGGGGCTTAAGATGTAGTAAACAATATATCCTGCCAGACCGGGTTGCGTAAAATTAAAGTATTTCCACTCCGCGAAGTACTTGTCGTGTTTTCCGTCCCGATAGTCGAGATAGTGCCAGCAGTCGAGGTGGGGCCCGCCTTGAGATGCTTGTTTTGTTGAGCGTGCCATATTTCTATTCTGGTCGGGGCGGCGGGAATTGGTATATCGCCAGCACTCACTGGCGTTATCCCGCAAGATGCGGGATTCACTCCTCTCGCACCGAATTTTGGTCGGGGTGCGGGGAATTGAACCCCGTACCTCTCGCACCCCATGCGAGCGGTCTACCGATGACCTACACCCCGAAAACTTCGTTTTCGGGGTGCTAGAACCGCATTGGCGGTCGTCCACCCCGAAGAAGCTTCCTCAATTCTATCCTCTCTCCCTTGAATTTTCCACTTTCCTAGATATACTTAAATAACAAAATCCAGGAAGGAGAGAACGATGCCCTCTGATAGTGCCCCCAAGATTTACGTTGGGGACGGTTCCGTCCTTCATTCCCAAGAGCGGTTGGAGCCTGGGGTTGAGTTTGCGGTGATTGTCTGCGGGGAATCCAACCTCCAGCTTTCGGAGTCGGTAATGCTGATGCACTCCGATAGAGGGGAGAGCTTCCTCTCGATGGTAGTTCAGCGGGACGTTTACGCGCTGGCGGACATTCCCGAGGAAGACGTGAAGGCGGTCGGGTTTCCGGATCTCTTCCGATTGGCCGAGTCTTTGCGCCACCGCCATCCGGAGCTCACCTGGCACGATAAAGCCACGGTGCTGCGCCTCTTCGTCTTTGAAGGATACTGGGAATGAAGCCCGTCCTCCTGGTTGTCCTCCAGTGTCCTTGGCGAAAGGGGCCTTTGGCGAACGGTTGGAACTCCCGGGTGTGGGTCAAGATGCTTTGGCTGTCTCACACGGGGAAACGGCTGCGGGAAGCGTTGCCGCTTGAGTTCTACGAGGTGAAGGTTTGCAATGCGAACCCCTCACTTGCCGATTCTCCCGATGGGGTTTTTCCGCCCGACTTGAGGCATTTGAGGCGGGTGTTGGGGCGAGTACAGCCGGATGTGGTTCTGGCTTGTGGCAAGGTTGCGCAGGGAGCAATCGCGCAAATCGCTCCGGCCATCACCACAGTGGAGATGAGTCACCCGGCCCACCGCTTGCTCTCCAAGCAGACGACCGCGGAGATCAAAGCGCGGTTGGTGGCTCTGGCGATTGAAACGTTTTAGGCGCTGAATGCGAATTCGGCGCCTTTTTCTTTTGCGTCAGCAAAAACTAGCGAACACTAGTGAACGTCCTTTTTGCGAAGCAAAAATCTAGGTTCGCGAGAGCGACCCGTCCAACTGTACCTAATATAGTATACTATAATAAGCATGGGTTACTTTTGAGCGAAGCGAAAAAGATAGGTTCGCGCCGTGCCTGCCGGCAGGCAGGAAGCGAGCCGTCCTTTTTCTTGCTTTTTTCTCCTAAAGGAATTACCATCAAAAGGATGCCAAAAGCCTCTTCTAAAGAAACCGAAACTCCCTCTTCCGGAAAAACCCGAGCGTTGGAATCGGCGATCGAGCAGATTGAAAAGTCCTTTGGGCGTGGTTCGATTATGAAACTAGGGGAGCAGATCGCCTCCCACGCCGGTAGAGTCGCGGCAATTTCCACCGGTTCCTTGGGTTTGGATATTGCCCTGGGGATTGGAGGGGTTCCCAAAGGGCGAGTAACGGAGATCTTTGGCCCTGAAGCATCCGGAAAGACGACCCTCGTCTTAAACATCATCGCCCAGGTTCAAAAGAGCGGCGGAACCGCCGCTTTTATTGACGCCGAGCACGCTTTGGACCCGGATTATTCGAAGAAGTTGGGAGTTAACGTGGATGAGCTGCTGCTCTCCCAGCCGGATACCGGCGAACAGGCTCTGCAGATTGCCGAAACCCTGGTCCGTTCCGGGGCCGTGGATCTGGTCGCGATCGACTCCGTGGCGGCGCTTACTCCGCAAGCTGAGATCGAGGGGGAGATGGGGGAACAGCACATCGGCCGGCAGGCCCGGTTAATGTCCCAGGCGCTCCGCAAACTGGCCGGAATTATCTCTAAAACAAATTGCACGATGGTTTTCACCAACCAGATCCGGCAAAAGATCGGGGTGCTCTTTGGCAACCCGGAAACGACTCCGGGGGGACTAGCGCTGAAGTTTTATTCTTCGGTGAGATTGGATATCCGCCGGATTGCCACTCTCAAGAAAGGGGAAGAAGCGGTCGGTTCGCGCGTGCGGGTGAAAGTGGTCAAAAATAAAGTTGCTCCTCCTTTTCGCCAGGCCGAATTCGATCTGATCTTTAACGAGGGGATTGACCGGTTTGGGGAGTTGGTTGATTGGGGCGAAAAGCTGGAAGTTCTTTCCAAATCCGGGACCTGGTACGAGTTTAAAGGCAAAAAACTGGGGCAGGGACGCGATGCCACCCGCGATATGTTCGTAAAGGATCCCAAGCTGAGCGCTCAAGTCGAGGAAGCAATTCGGGAAAAAATGTAAAATTAGAAAGAAGGATGGGTAAAAATGGACGGGCGCAGAAACGCCCTAGCATTTTGGTAAACCAAAATGAAAGACAACAAAACCAAAGACCCTTCGGAAAATCCGGATTCTCCGGATAATCTCTCCGTTGAACAACTAAAAGAAAAATATCTGAAGGAGCTTGAAAAGGTTGCGTCCTTGTCGCGGGAAGACGCGCGCAAAATCCTTACTAAGGAGTTAGAACAGGAAATGGAGAATGAAAAAGCGCGCCGGATGGCCGAGGCGGAGGAACAGATTAAGATGGCGACAGAAGATCGCGCGCGCGATATTCTGGTATCCGCGATGGAACACGCCGCGACCTCCTACGTGGCGGAATTCACGGTTTCGGTGGTGGAGCTCCCTTCGGAGGAATGGAAGGGAAAAATTATCGGCAAAGAGGGGAGAAACGTGCGGGCTTTCGAGCGGGCCACCGGGGTTGAGCTGGATCTCGAGGAGGCTCCTAAGGCAGTGCGGATTTCTTCATTTGATCCAGTGCGCCGCCACATCGCCCGGCTTTCTTTGGAACGGTTAATCAGAGAAGATCGATTCCAGCCGGAAAGCATTGAGAGCACCGTGGAAAAGGTTAAAGGAGAAATTGACCAGGAAATAAAGAGAGAAGGGGAGAGTATTGCGCTGGAAGCCGGTCTTGGCGGGTTGCCGGCGGGAATCATCGAACTTCTCGGCCGATTTAAGTTCCGGACTTCTTACGGCCAGAACTTGGCCAAGCACTCTTTAGAAATGGTTAAGCTGGCGGGGTATTTGGCGGCCGAAGTAGGGGCGGATGTGGAACTGACGAAAGCGGCAGCGCTCTTTCACGACATCGGCAAGGTAGCGACGTCCGAATCCGGCGAGCCCCACGATGTCCTAACCCGAAAAATCCTGGAACGCTTCGGATTCCCTGAAAAATTGGTCAACGCGGCCGCCTCCCATCACGATCGGGAGGAAAAGAAATCGGTCGAGGCGGAATTGGTTTACATCGCCGATGCCATTTCCGGTTCCCGCCCCGGGGCCCGCTATGAAGATATCGAGGGCTACGTTAAGCGGATCACCGATTTGGAAAAGATCGCTAAAGATTTCTCGGGGGTGGAAGACGCCTATGCGATTTCGGCCGGCCGGGAGCTGCGCGTGATCGTAAAGGCCGGGGAAATTTCCGATGAGCGGGCGGCGCAGTTGGCCCAGGAAGTGGGCAAGCGGGTTAAAGAGCAGATGGTTACTCCCGGAGGGGTAAAGGTTGTGGTGATTCGCGAATCGCGGTTTGAATCTCAGGTTTAATGCGTATTCTTTTTATCGGCGATATCGTCGGCAAACTCGGCAGATCTGCGGTTGCCCAAGTTCTTCCTGATCTTAAGCAAAAAGAAGAGATCGATTTTGTCGTAGCCAACGCCGAAAATGTCACCCACGGCCGGGGAGCCAAAATAGAACACCTGCGTGAACTTCAACAGGCGGGAGTTAATCTCTTCACCTCCGGCGATCACATCTTTTACCTCGATCCGGACGAACCCTTTTCCGATCCTGCCATTCCCGTACTTCGCCCCGCTAATTTGCCCGAGGGAACTCCCGGAGATGGTTGGCGGATTTTTGAAGCGGGCGGGCAGAAGATCGCCGTTATTAACCTACTAGGTTGGGAGTTTTTGGGGGAGCGCTTGGCGGAGGATAATCGGAATTCCTGGCTTAAGGGGAAGGTGGAGAATCCGTTCCATACCGCCGAGAGATTGTTGAAAGAGGTTTCGGCGGATTTAGTTTTCGTGGATTTTCACGCCGAGCTAACGAGCGAAAAGCGGGCGATGGGATTCTTCCTAGACGGCCGGGTGGCCGCCGTTTTGGGGACGCACACTCACGTTCCCACTGCCGATACTGAGATTCTGCCCAAAGGAACGGGATACGTCTCCGATATCGGAATGACGGGGTCGCGGGATTCCGTCCTGGGGGTTGAGCCCGCCGTAATTATTGATCGCCTTAAAGATGGTTCGGCCGAGCCGTTTGAGTGGGTTGAAAAGGGTCCGGCGGTTTTTCGTTCGGTACTTATTGAGATAGGTAAGGGAAATAGTGTAAAAAGAATCATGAGAATGGATTCGGAGGTGAATTATCAATGAATAAAACCGCAGTTATCCATGACGTATCCAAAGAAATCGGTCTGCCTTTTGCCCGCACCGAGCGGATTGTGAACGCTTTCTTGGGTGTAGTTGGGCGCGGTTTGGCAAACGGGGAGAGGGTCACGATCACCGGGTTTGGGACTTTCGAGGTTAGGAAAAGAAAGGCGCGCTTGGGGAGGGTTCCGCGCACCGGACAGAGGGTTACGATCCCCGAGCACCTTACCCCCGCCTTTATTGCGGGGGTGGGTTTGAAGAAAACGATCGAGGGAAAGTGATTGTAGTTTCTTTTGCTAAACTGATTTGAAAATGAATCGACACTACGAGATTACGCCGAGGACAATTATTATTGGTATCGCTTTATTAGCGGCAATTTGGATTCTTATTCAGATCAGGTTGGTCGTAATCTCGGTTTTTATCGCTTTAATTTTGGGATTAGCGCTTGATCCGATGGTGACTAGGCTCAAGCGGCTGCATCTGCCTCGCCCGGTGGGGGTGTTTTTGGTTTTTTTCCTGTTTTTGGCAGCAGTGCTCGGGCTGACCGCGTACGGGTTCACTCCCTTGGTAAATGAGACGGGCAAGTTTATCGTTAATCTTCCGCAGTTTCTGAGACCGGTCTTGGATAGTTTGGGGCCAATTCCTTTCGCCAGCGAGCTTCAACAGCAATTGGCTTCGCAGGCGACCCTGCTTTCGGCGAACATCCTTACGATCGCGGGTTCGATCGTTTCCAATATTATCTTTCTCTTAACGGTTCTTTTCCTTACATTTTATTTCCTGCTTGATTGGGAAAACCTTAAGAATCGTCTGGTGAAGATGCTAGACCACCGTTCCCGGACACGGTTCCAGGGAATTATCGAATCGATGGAAAAGAATCTGGGTGGTTGGCTGCGCGGTCAACTCCTCCTTATGGTGGTGGTGGGAGTTTTGGTCTACTTGGGTCTTTTCGCATTGGGAGTGGAATACGCGCTTCCTTTGGCAGTAATTGCCGGACTCTTTGAGGTTATTCCTACGATCGGTCCGGTTCTCTCCGCGGTTCCGGCTCTTCTGGTTGGGTTTGCCACTTCCTTCGGTTTGGGAATTTGGGTTTTGGTTCTTTACGTGGTCGTTCAGCAATTGGAGAATTCGTTGATTGTCCCCAACGTAATGGGGAGAGCGGTGGGTTTCTCCCCGCTGACAACGCTGCTTATCGTTTTCGCCGGCGCCCAGCTTTTCGGCATCGGGGGAGCAGTGCTTTCGATTCCGGTGGCCATCCTCCTGAACATTCTTGCTCATGATCTCCTGTCTTGGAACCACTCCCGTCGCTAAAATCCCATTTTTGGGCTAATTCCGTGTTAAAATAAAGAGGCGCTGGAAGCTCAGGCGATCGCTCGCCTTAATAAGCGAGAGGAAAGTCCTGACTCCTTAGAGCAAGGGTTGGGCCGCAAGGTCCGACGGGTAACTGCTGGTGATTCCGCCCCGAAAGAGGCGGGAGACAGATTCGGAATTAACCGGATCTGAGAGCAACAGAGACGAGCTTTTGCCTAAACCGCAAGGCATGGTAGAAGAGTGAAACGGGCAATCCCACCTGGAGCAATCCACGAACGCACCTTAGGCTGCTCGCCGATGCTTTTGATGACAATTTTTGGCCAACAAGAGCGGGGTGCAAAGATGGAGCATAGAGAGATGGTCGCATAAACAGAATCAGGCTTATGAGCCTCCAGCGCCAAAACCATTTTCTTCCCATATTTAATTTTCGGTGATATAATCCTGCCAAATGCTGGCAAAAATTACCTCGGTGGCTACGGTCGGCCTGAACGCAATTCCCATTAAGATTGAGGTAGATATTGAGAAGCGCGGTTTTCCCGCCTTTACGATTGTAGGGTTGCCTGATAAAGCGGTCGAAGAAAGCCGCGAACGGGTTCGTTCGGCGATCGTTAATACCAAGGCCGATTTTCCCAACTACCGAATAACCGTTAATCTCGCCCCCGCGGACCTGAAAAAGGAAGGTTCCTACTATGATTTACCCATCGCCTTGGGAATTCTCATCGCCTCCGGCCAGCTTGAAGTAGGATCGGATGAAATTTTGGTTTTAGGGGAGCTTTCATTGGATGGTTCGCTTCGTCACACTCCCGGAGTTTTGCCGGCCGCACTTCTCGCGAAAGAGGAAGGGATTCGTCAGATCTTTTTACCGGCGTCCAACGCGGCTGAGGCCTCGGTCGTGCACGGGGTTCAGGTTTTTCCCGTGGCAACCCTCTACGATTTGATTCAGCATTTTCTGGGGTTAAAAATAATTGATCACGCCGAAACCGCTGAAATATCGGATTTGATCGGTGAGGAGGAAGCGGAGTTTGATTTTTCGGATATTCTCGGTCAAGAGCATGCGAAGCGCGCTTTCGAGATTGCGGCGGCTGGGGGACACAACCTTCGCATGTCTGGTCCCCCGGGAGCCGGAAAGACACTTTTGGCACGTTCCCTCCCTTCAATTCTTCCCCAACTTACTCCGGACGAAGCGCTCGAAGTGACCAAGATTTACTCGATTTCAGGAAATCTTCCTCCCGGCGAGGCGTTGGTGAAGCGACGTCCTTTCCGTTCCCCTCACCACACCACTTCCCGAATTGGCTTAATCGGGGGAGGAACGCGCCCATCTCCTGGAGAAATCTCTCTTTCCCACCGTGGAATTCTTTTTTTGGACGAGTTTCCGGAATTTCCCCGCCACGTTTTAGAGGCGCTTCGCCAGCCGTTGGAAGACGGAGTGGTCACGGTTTCGCGCGCTGCCGGAACGATTACTTTTCCGGCGAAGTTCTTACTGGTGACGGCGGAGAACCCCTGTCCATGCGGATACTTAGGAGACCCCCGGCGGAACTGCACCTGTACCGCTCACCAGATTGTCCAATACAAGAAGAAAATCTCCGGTCCTATCCTGGATCGGATCGACCTCCATGTAGAAGTACCGGCGGTTAAGACGGAGAAACTGATCCAAGAAACTGGTGATCAGCGAGGAGAGTCCAGCCGGGATATTCGGCGGAGAGTTCAGGCCGCTCGGGATCTTCAGCTTGCTCGCTACAAAGGAAAGAAGATCTACAGCAATGGTGAGCTTTCCTCCAAAGAGGTTCAGTTTTTTTGTCAAGCAACTCAAGAATCCCAAACCTTGATTCGGCAGGCGGTTTCCCAAATGGCCCTTTCCGCCCGGGCCTACCACAAAGTTTTGAAGGTTGCCCGAACAATTGCGGATCTCGGGGGGATTTCCGAGATTCTTCCGGAACACGTTGCTGAAGCTCTCCAATATCGGCCTAGAGAGGAACTTTAGAGGAACGGGATTTGGTTGCGCAGCAGGTATAAAGCGGCGATCACCGCCAGCGCGGCGATTGCCAGAACTGCGGTTTTAAGTAGATCGGTTTTGATGAACTTGGGGTCCACGCGCTGGATTCCGGCTTTTTCCAAACTCTTGGGCAGCGGCTTTTCTTCAAATCTGCCTTCGGGAATTGGCTCCCTCACCGCTTCTTGACGAATGGTGTAGTTTAGCCCACTCTTTTGAGCCTTGAGTACTTCGATCTCGCGCCGGAGGCGGGAGAGTTCTTTTTCTTGGCGGGTCTTTTTAGCCACATCTAGAGTTTAGGAGAACGAACACGAACTTGCAACCCTTAACTCCGGATTGTTATATTGAGTAATGATATTGCGCGAACGATTGAGTAAATCTTTATCCGGTTTCGTTCGCTTCCTGAGAACCCATCGGCGCGGGATTTTTCTGACCGCATGGTTCCTTTTTGTTTTTGCCGCCGGCGGCGGATATGTTTACCTCGCTCAGTACTTTTCTCTCCCGATTATTAATCCTCTGGGAAGTTCCGATAACGAACCCGTGATTACTCTTGCTGACCCAATGATAAAAGAAACGGTTCAGCCGATCAGCGGAACTTTTTACTCGGAAAAAGAGGCCGAATCTTGGCAAGGCAACCGGCCGCTCGCGGTGATGATCGACAACCATGTGCTTGCCCGCCCCTACCATTACGGTTTGCAGAAGGCCGATTTGATCTACGAGGCCGTGGCGGAAGGTGGCATCACCCGCTTTCTGGCGGTTTTTCACGGCCAAAACGTGGACAAGATCGGACCGGTACGGTCCGCGCGCGTTTACTACATTACCTGGGCATTGGAGTTTCCCGCTTACTACGCCCACGTCGGCGGAGCTTCCACTATTGGCTCGCCGGCTAATATTCACACCTACATTGCGGCGCACGGGGTTTTGGACCTGGACCAATTTCGGCTCGGTGCTTCTACTTTCACCTTTGGGGGGAATGTTCTTTACAACGGGGGGATGGTGCTTTCCCACATCAACTACACTTCGACGAAGAAGCTTTGGAAAGCCGGTGAAGCGTTGTACCCGGGAACGAACAAGCTGCCAAATTTTTCCAAATGGAAATTCAAGGCGGACGCGCCTTACGATCTAAGGTCGGCTACGCAGAAGATTCCCTTTAGTTTTTGGGGTTATCCCGAGGCCTACAAAGGCGAATGGCGCTATGATCGAACCACGAATTCTTACCTCAGATTTCAAGGAGGAGCGAAGCACCTTGACCAGGCGACCAAGAAGCAGCTCTCCGCCAAAAACGTGGTCCTGGCACACATGACCGATAATCCCGCTGGGGATGGGACGGGCCACCGGCTTTACACGACCACGGGTCAGGGGAATGCCGAGATCTATCTTGACGGAGTCAAAATTTTGGCGACTTGGAAGCGTTCCTCCCTTTCCTCGCGGATGAAGTTTTACAAGCGCGGGACGAGCACGGAAATCAGCTTCAATCGGGGCTTAACTTGGATTGAAGTGATTCCTAAATAAATGGACGCCCGCCTAAAGCGGGCTAGCAATTTTTAAGAAAAATTGAAAGGGGGTGAAGATACATGGCTTTGATTAAACCTGGCCGAAAACTGACAAGATCATCACGACGGACAAGATCCGGAGGATCGCGAGGTTTATCCTCGGCCACCGGGGCGTTGAAGAAATTGTTTGTCTCGCAGGTGCGGGTTGATATCCTGAAACTATTTTTGCTGCGACCGGCGGTTTCCTATCACGTGCGCGAGATCACGCGGCAGGTGGGTACCGAAATCAACGCGGTGCGGAGGGAATTGGCAAATCTGAAGGGGTTGGGGGTGCTGCAGTCTAACGCCCAGAAAAACCGAATTTACTACCAATTGCGTCACGACTTTCCTCTTTTGGGAGAGGTCTTGGGTTTGTTAGTGAAAGAGGAAGGTATTGGAAAAGCGTTGTTAGGCAGGAACAGCAGCGAAGTTAAATTCGCTTTTGTTTCGATCCCGTTCCTCTTGGGAAGGACCGCCGGCACCGAGGATATCGATATCTTGGTAGTTGGTCGAATTCCGCTCAAGAAAATTTCCGGTGTGGTGAAAGAGGAAGAGAAGCACCGGGGAAACGAGATCAATTACGCCGTTCTTTCCGAAAGAGAATTCGGAGAGCTAAAGAAGCGGCGGGATCCGTTGATTATCAACGCGCTCCTTCAGCCAAAGGTTGTGCTGACGGCGGGATCGGAGAACTATCTTTCCCTCTGAGCAAGGCGAAGAGATAGGTTCGGCGAAGCCGGGCCGTTCATTCCTTCGGAATGCTAGAGCTCGCATCGCGAGCCGTCCTCTAAGGAAGTTTTAGTCTGATATTATTGGAGCGATGGCGAAAAAGATTATCCAAACCGGAAATTCCGCGGCGGTGACCTTGCCCTCGGAATTCCTTAAGGTTTTAAACATCAAAGTTGGTGATCCTGTAGAAGTAACGGTGAACTACGTCAAAGGGGAGATCGTTTTCCGTTTCCCGTCTGCCCGGCAACTTCCCTTGGCGGTTGAAAGAAATGGACGCGATCGAAGATCGCTAGCATTTTTGAAGGAACAAAAATGAAGTTAACGCCCATTCGTGCCTTTATCTTAATTATTTTTCTGGCTGTTCTGGCGGCAATCCCGGCTACCGGGGGATTCCTTTGGAAAGGGAAGGGGGAGATCCGCCTTTTAAATCGGAGCTTTCCCTATGACTTTACTCTGCGCCGGGGATTGGATTTGCAGGGCGGTCTGCAGCTGGTTCTAGAAGCGGATATGTCCGATGTTTCTTCGGCGGATCGTCCCCAGGCCCTGGATAGTGCCCGGGCGGTGGTCGAGAGGAGAGTCGACTTTCTGGGCGTAGCAGAACCGACGGTTCAGACTTCCCGTTTGGGGGAATCCTACCGGATAATTGTGGAGCTTCCCGGCGTTACCAATCCCGAAGAAGCGCTGGCTCTTCTCGGCGCGACGGCCCAGCTCGATTTTCGGGAAGGAGAAAAGCTGGTCCCGACCGGGCTGACCGGTAGGGATTTGGCGAGATCAACTTTGGAATTTGATAGTACGACCGGAAATCCCCAGATCGGTTTAACTTTTACTACCGAAGGAGCGCAGAAGTTTGAGGAGATTACCGCTCGCAATGTGGGCAAGCCTCTGGCAATCTTTCTGGACGAGGAGATCCTCTCGGCCCCCACTGTCCAGGGGAGAATTTCTGGAGGTAACGCGGTGATAACTGGCGAATTTACCTTGGCGGAAGCGCGCCGTTTTGTGACCCAGCTGAATGCCGGAGCGCTCCCAACCCCGATTTCGGTATTAGAGAGACGGCAGATCGGTCCTACTCTGGGGGTTCAGGAGCTCCAAAAAAGCGTCGTGGCCGGTTTGATCGGATTGGCGTTGGTAGTTCTTTTCATGATTGGAAACTACGGCCGGTTGGGTATTTTGGCGACCGCCGCGCTCGCGATTTACGGCACATTGACGATGGCGGTCTACAAGTTGGTTCCGGTCACCCTGACCCTTTCGGGAATTGCGGGATTTATTCTTTCGGTGGGAATGGCGGTGGACGCAAACGTTCTGGTTTTTGAGCGGATTAAAGAAGAGCGGCGGTGGGGCAAAGAGCTTAAGACGGCAATGGAATTAGGTTTCGGCCGGGCGTGGGATTCGATTCGAGATGCAAACTTTGCGACGCTGGCGACCGTTTCTATTTTGTTCAACCCATTCAACTGGTCTTTTCTGGTGACTTCGGGGATGGTTCGCGGGTTTGCCTTGACCTTAGGTTTGGGTGTCCTTCTCTCGCTTTTTACGGGTGTCTTGGTGACCAGAACGCTCGTGCGGGTTTTCTATCGCTAAAATGCTTAAGTTTATGCGCTTGAAATGGTTGTACTTTATGATTTCTCTCGCTGTGATTCTGCCGGGAGTTTTTTCTCTGGTCTTTTTCGGCCTGCGGCCTTCGATCGATTTCACCGGAGGTACGCTCTGGGAAATTCAAGTTTCAAGTGAAAAGTTCTCGCTGGCAAGCACGGCGGTTCGGAATGTATTCGAAGCCAAGAATTTGCCGGCGGAGGTTCAGACATCGGAATCGGATCGGCTGCTGATTAAAACCACTTCGATTGATGCGCCGCAGAAACAGTCTCTCGCGACGGCTTTGAAGAACGAGCTCGGAGATTTCACGGAGATTCGTTTTGAAACTTTAGGCCCGCGCTTGGGAGCGGAGCTTCTTCGCAAAGCGGCGCTGGCGGTCATTTTAGCCACCCTGGCGATCCTGTTTTACGTGGCTTACCGCTTTAAGAATTTTGCTTTTGGGGCGACCGCGATTTTGGCGATGTTTCACGATACTCTGGTTTTGTTTGGGGTATTTTCTTTGCTTGGTTATTTTGCCGGGGTGGAAGTGGGAACCCTCTTTGTGACTGCGGTTCTAACTACCCTCTCTTTTTCGGTGCACGACACGATCGTGGTTTTTGACCGAATTAGAGAGATTCGCCGGAAGGCCGACTTGGATCTTGAGGAAGCCGTGGATCAGGCGGTGGGGGAGACGCTGGTCCGTTCGCTTAACAATTCCCTTACGATTGTTTTTATGCTCTTAGCGCTTTTTGCCATCGGTGGGGAAACCTTGCGGTGGTTCGTTTTGGCGCTTTTGGTCGGGACGATTTCGGGAACCTATTCCTCTACCTTCAACGCGGCCCCGCTCCTGGTGGTTTGGCGCAAACTGTCGGTAAAGCACGGTTGGCGAGGCATCCTCCGGTTTCATTAATGGACGGCTCGCGATTCGAGCTTTAGCATTCCGAAGGAATGAACGGCCGGAGAAACGACCTAGCATTTTTTCCGAAACAAAAATGGACGCGATCAAAGGATCGCCAACATTTTGAAGAAACAAAATGAAAAAGCGATGGGAAGTAACTAGTGATCAGGAGCCAGAGAACAGCGATCAGTTAATTGAGGTCCTTCTTAAGAATCGGGGGATCACCGATGCGAACCGGTTTTTTAATCCGCCCGCACCCCGAGAACTTTTAACCGGAACTAAATCATTTTTTCCAGATTTGAAGACCGATCAGCTGAATAAAGCGGTCAAGCGCATTCGATCTGCGATTGAGAATAAGGAAAAGATCGTGGTTTGGGGCGACTACGATGTGGATGGAGTTTGTGCGACCGCGGTGCTTTGGCAGACGCTTTACGGTTTAGGGGCTCAGGTTCTTCCCCACATCCCCGATCGTTTCGGAGAAGGGTATGGGTTGAACGAAAACATGATCCGCAAGCTGGGAGAAGAGGGAAATCGGCTCATTATTACCGTTGATTCCGGGATAACGGCGATCAAGGAAGCGCAGGCGGCGCGGGAAATTGGAATTGATTTAATTATTACCGACCACCACCTCAAGCCCAAAAAACTGCCCGAAGCTCATGCCATTGTCCATACCACCGCTCTTTGCGGAACCGGAATCGCTTGGCTGGTGGCATCCAAACTAATTTCTAAGCCCTCTTCCTTAGATTCCAGCTTGGACTTGGTCGCGATTGCGACGGTAGCGGATCTTCAACCGCTTTTGGGTGCCAACCGGTCTTTGGTAAAAGAAGGATTCAAGGTTTTGAACAAGCTGGATCGCCCGGGATTAGCCGCTTTGGTGGAAGTGGCCGGGCTAAGACCTGGAAATTTGGGAAGCTACGCCGCCGGTTGGGTTCTGGGGCCGCGGATTAATGCGGTCGGCCGGGTTCGTCAAGGGATTGAAGCCCTTCGGCTTCTTTGCACTCCTAACCTGACTCAAGCCCGCAGTCTGGCCCATATACTCAATCTCGCCAATGCCGAGAGGCAGGCCTTAACCCTGCACACCTTCGATCACGCTAAAGGATTGGTGGAAGACGATGATGATTTGATTGTGATTTTTCACGACAGCTGGCACGAGGGAATTATCGGTTTGGTGGCGGGCCGAGTGGTCGAGGAATACGGTCGTCCGGCGATCGTGATTTCTAAGGGCAAAGAGTTCTCCAAGGGTTCTGCCCGTTCGGTGAACGGATTGAACATTGTGGAAATTCTGCGCGCCGAGAGCGATCTTTTGGAGGACGTTGGAGGACACACGGCCGCCGCCGGTTTCACGATCAAGACGGCTCATTTGAAGAAATTCGTTGAAAGTATCCGCCGTCATACCCATTCCTTGCTTGCCGGTCTCGACCCGCGTCCCGTTTTGAAGATTGATTTGCCGCTGCCGATTGATCGGATCGATGCCAAGCTTGTGGCAGAGCTGGAGAAATTTGATCCTCACGGCATCGGCAACCCCGAACCGGTTTTTGTGGATTGGCAGGCCCAGATCTTAGGCAAAAAGAAGGTGGGAAGAGAAAGTCAGCACCTAAAGCTCTCCTTGTATCCGGGATATGATGCCATCTGGTTTCGGGCGAACGAAGTCGAACTCGATCGCGGTCAAACCGTGGCGCTGGCTTACACTCCCGAAATTGAGCGTTGGCAGGGGAAGGAAAAGATTACTCTCCGAATTCGCGACCTTAAGGAAGTCGCCTCTTGAGTCGTTTAAGTTAATCTACCTTTAGCGAAGCTAAAGCTAGGTTCGCGAAGCAAGCCGTCATTTGAAATGTTGACATTAGAAAGTTTGTTGGATAAACACCGGCGGTACGAGAAGGAACCTGATCTGGATCTCATTCGCCACGCCTACGCTTTCGCCGAGGTTGCCCATTTGGGAAAAAAGCGCCTTAACGGCGAAGAAGAAATCACCCACCTTCTCGAGGTGGCCGGCTGCCTCGTCGACTATCACACCGATTCGGTTACCCTGGCGGCGGCGCTTCTCCATGACATTTTGGAGGAGAGTGAGGTTGACCACGAAATGCTCGAGAAAGAATTTGGTGAAGAGATCACTTCGTTGGTGGACGGTTTGACGGTGGTTCGGACGGCCAGCGGCCGCTTGGAGGCGGGCAAGAGCAAGAACTGGGAAAACTTGCGCCATCTAATCCTGGCTTCGATCCATGACCCTCGGGTTTTGGTGGTCCGCTTGGCGGATAAGATTCACAACTTGCGTACCTCGTCGGTTTTAACGGCGGAAGAGCGCGGGGTATCCGCTCAGAAAGTTTTTGATATCTGGGCGCCGCTGGCGGAAATCCTGGGTCTTTACCGATTCAAGTCCGAGATGGAAGATTTGGCGTTTGAGATTTTGCATCCCCAGGATTTCAAGAAGATCAAAAGTGTGGTGCGGTTGGAAAGCGAAAAGATTGCTCAGGTTGTCGATTCGGTTTCCGAGAAGCTTTCCGCTGAGCTTGATCGCCAAAATATTCCTGCGGAAATTACCAGTCGGACAAAACATCTCTTTGGGGTTTATCGGAAGATGCCTCGGTATGAAAGCCACGCCGGAGGGAAGATGTTTGACGTTTTGGGGCTTCGGGTAGTTACCGATAAAGTGGAGAATTGCTACCGAACTCTGGATTTGGCTCGAAAATTTTGGAAGGAAGTACCGGAGTTTTTTGACGATTACGTTGCCCACCCTAAACCTAACGGATACCAATCCATTCACGCGGTTTTCGAAGTGGACGGTCAAATGATAGAAATTCAAATTCGGACCAAAGAGATGCACGAGATGGCCGAATACGGATTGGCGGCCCACTCGGTTTATAAAGAGAAGGGGGATCGGCACATCGCCGCCGCCGAAAGAATAAGACTGGTGGAATCGCTTTTGGCGTGGGGTAAAGGTCAGGAGCTGGATCTCTTTCCAGATCAGGTCTTCGTTTTTACCCCCAAAGGGGACGTCAAGGTTTTGCCCAAAGGGGCAACTCCGGTGGATTTTGCTTTTGATGTGCATACCCAGATCGGCCGGGAATGCGCCGGTGCCAGAGCCAACGGCAAGGCGGTCTCCCTGGATTACCCGCTCAAAACCGGCGAAGTTGTTGAGATCATTACGGCCAAAGGTCGGCGACCTTCTTCGGATTGGCTGCGGTTTGCTAAAACCGGACACGCTCGTTCGGAAATTGAGAAAGTGGTGCGCGGATAAGTTATCATAAAAAGTGCTATGGAACGTACTCTGGCGATAGACGCAACCCAAAAAATTGGGGGAAAAATAACCCTTGAGGGTTGGGTTTTTAATCGCCGCGACCATGGGAAGCTAATTTTTATTGACCTGTTTGATCGCACTGGCGTTATCCAACTCGTTTGCGGTGAGGATGCTTCAGATCTCAACGTTCAGGATGTCATTACTGTTGAGGGAGAGGTTAAGGAACGAGGAGAGAAGAATATCAATCCTAAACTTCCAACCGGAAAAGTCGAAGTAAAAGTTTCCAAAATTAATGTTTTATCCCACGCCCAAGAACTCCCGTTTGATATTACAAAAGAAAATCTTGAGGTTGAACTTCCGACTCTCCTGGATTACCGACCGCTTACCCTCAGGCATCCTAAAGTAAAAGCGATTTTTAAAGTCCAAGAAACAGTGATCGATGCGTTTCGAAAAAATTTGAAGGGTTTAGATTTTACGGAATTTCAGGCTCCCACGATTGTCCCCTCCGTTACCGAGGGGGGAGCGCAGGTCTTTCCGGTCGAATATTACGACAAAAAGGCTTTTTTGGGGCAGAGCCCCCAACTCTACAAACAGATAATGGTGGGCGTTTTTGAAAAAGTCTTCACGGTTACTAAGGCTTTTCGGGCTGAACCTTCGGAGACAACGCGCCATCTTTCCGAATACGTAAGTTTGGATTGCGAGATGGGGTTCTTGGAGAACTGGACCGATCTTTTGGATCTTGCCGAAAAAGTGATCCTGGGAATGTTCAGGGGGCTGGGGGAGCACCGCAAGGAGGAGCTTGATCTCTATTCGGCAACCATTCCGGTTTTCAAGACTCCGTTTCCTCGGTTGAAATTGCGGGAGGCGCAAGAAACCATTTTTAAAGAGACCGGTCGCAATGTGCGCGGAGATCCCGATCTTTCCCCGGAAGATGAAAAGGACATCTGCGAATGGGCAAAGAAGAAACACGGTTCGGAGATGGTTTTTGTCACCCATTTTCCGACCGCTAAGAGACCGTTTTATACCCACCCCGATCCGGAGGACCCCGAATTTACCCTTAGCTTCGATCTCTTAGGAAGGGGACTGGAGTGGGTAACCGGAGGCCAGCGCATTCATAATTATGAACAGCTGGTTGCCAACATCAAGAAGTGGGGTAATGACCCTAAGGACTTTGAACTTTATCTCCAGGCCTTTAAGTACGGGATGCCGCCGCACGGCGGATTTGCGATCGGGGCGGAGCGGGCGACCATGCAGATACTGGGTCTTTCGAATATTCGCGAAGCTAGCCTATTCCCTCGAGATATGAAGAGGGTTGACCGCCGTCTTTGATTACTCTTTGCTAGCGATCGTCAGATCGCGTCTAATCTCCGGAAACCGCTTGGGAATAAGCGACGAATTCGACCTCCTTGTTGCTGGCCGTTTTGGCAACTCCGGAAAAAACATAAATCGGCTGCAGATATTCCTGATGGACGGCGTCGTCGAAGTACGCCAAAGTTACGGAATTGATTTGGACGGTGCGGAGGTCCTCGGTTGAGCCGATGTAGGCGGTACCTCGGCCGGATTTAACCTCCTCCCAAGCGCTCGTCATGTCCCTAAGCGGATACGTTTCAATCCGGATTTTATTGATCTCGGCTTCTTGGGCATTATAGACGATCCCCAGGATGTTGTTTATTTCCGGTTTAAGTTCCGTAGTCACCCAAATTTGAATGAGTCCCGCCTTGGGATTGGCAGTCACAATCGGATAGTTCTGGTCTCCGACTTCGGTTAGGGAGCGTAAGAAATTTACTTCAGTGAGATGCGCTTCCGAAAGAGAACCAGCAATGGAAGTCCCTTGCGAATTAGCGATCATAAAGGAGGTGGTTTGGTTGCCGACTTCAAAACCGAATTTGTGCAAACCAAGGCGGGATAAGATATTTTGCGCTTCCTGAACCGCTTCCGGGCTGGAGGGCGCCGATCCTCTAGGGATGGAACTAATGCGGGCGAATGAAGTAGTCAGGGTAAAGTTTTGGGTAGTGACGTTTACGGTAAGAGTGCGGTCGTCGGTGGAATCCTGAAACGTAAGAAATTTTTTGTCCGTACTTAGTTCTCCTTCTCCGCCGAAATCCAGGGCTCGCGCCAGCTCGCGGGCTTTTTGCTCTCCCAAAAGTGTGGGTTGAGTCGGCTGCATTGCGACCACATTGGCCCGGTCATCAAACTGCGGAAGCTGACCCGTCGGGGTCTCTAGAAGGTAGGTTGGATCCCCATTTATTTCCAAGGATGGGAGTCTTAGTTTTGGTAATTTTCCGAACCCAACGGTCGGGGGCGTTTCAGGTGGGGGATTGAGGGTGAGATAGATGTTTACCGCCAGTTTATAGAAGAAATACAAGATAATTGCCGCGACGATTCCTAACGCCAGGTAAACAATGGCCCGGCGGACGAAAGCGGCAAAATCGTAGAGGTTCATCGATCAAGTTTAGCAAAATTCCCATCTTTATTTCGGTAAAATGTTAAGATCTCTTCAGATGGCGGTGAAAAGTCAGATCTCAACTGTCAAAACTCGAATTGCTCCTTCCCCCACCGGCGCGCCTCATGTCGGAACTGCTTACGTGGCCCTTTTCAACTGGGCTTTTGCCCGGCAAAACAAGGGCAAGTTCCTTCTCAGGATTGAGGATACCGATCGAGCCCGTTTTGTGCCTCAGGCTGAGAGCCAAATTTTGGAAGCCCTGAATTGGCTGGGGTTAAGTTGGGATGAGGGTCCCTTTCGCCAATCCGAGCGGCTGCCAATTTATCTTGAGCACGCGGAGGATCTAATCAAAAAAGATCACGCTTACTACTGTTTCTGCAGTGAAACCCGCCTGGAGGATGTGCGTCAAAAGGCGCAGAAAGAAGGCTTACCGCCCCGTTATGATCGGTTCTGCCGCAAGTTAGATCCTAAGATCGCCGCCGGACGGGCCAAAAAAGAAAAATTCGTCGTTCGGCTAAAAGTTCCCGAAGAGGGGACCACCTCCTTTGCCGATTTGATCCGGGGGGAGATCCACTTTGAAAATAAAGTTCTTGATGACCAGGTCCTCATTAAATCCGATGGGTATCCGACTTACCATCTGGCAGTAGTCGTAGACGATCACCAGATGGGGGTAACCCACGTGCTCCGGGGGGAGGAGTGGATTTCCTCTACTCCCAAGCACATCCTTCTTTACCAGGCTTTTGGATGGGATTTGCCGAAGTTTGCTCATTTCCCGGTTTTACGGGAGGCTAGTCGGGCAAAACTCTCCAAACGGCACGGGGCGGTGGGGATTCTGGAGTTCAAGGAGGAAGGTTACCTGCCTGAAGCGCTCTTAAATTTCTTGGCGCTTTTGGGCTGGTCTCACCCGCAGGGGAAGGAGATTTTTTCGCTGGATGATTTTGCGGAGAAATTCGATCTGCGCCGGATCTCGACGACCGCGCCGGTTTTCGATCGAGAAAAGTTGGATTGGATGAATGGGGAATATATTAGGCAGTTAGGCACCAGGCAGTTAGGCATCAGGTTAAAGGAATACCTAAAAGAGTACCGAGGGATGGAAATCGATCCCGATATTTTGGAGAGAATCGCTCCTTTGGTGAGGGAGAGGATTAAGAAATTGGGGGAACTTGAAGCCTTGGCCGGTTTCTTTTTTACGGATGTGGCTTGGACTAAGGAAGAACTTTTGGGAGGAGGGGAGTCGGGAGGATCCGCCTCCGAGAAACTCTCCGCCGCGGCCGAGATTTTGGAGGGTTTTACGGTCTGGGAAACAAAAAAGTTAGAGGAGAAGGTTCGGGGATTGGCTCAAGAAAAGAAGTGGGAGGCGCCGGCGCTTTTTATGCTTTTGAGGGTGGCGGTTACCGGACAAACGGTTTCTCCGCCGCTTTTTGAATGTATGGAAGTTTTGGGTAAAGAGAAGACTGTTAGCCGAATTAAAGGGGCGCTAAAAATTCTCGAAGCCGATTAAGTTGCGGGTTTTTTAATCTCCAGAACTTCACACTCCCCACCCCACCAGGCCTTCCATGCTTTCCCGACCGGCAAGATCGAAAGGAGATAGTAGAGCAGCGTTAAATCTTTGAGAATCGAAGCGATACGCCCCCAAAAGATTATCGATCCGATCTTGGCCGCCGCCCAATTTTTTCCCGTTGGGATAATGAAAGGCGGGTCAAAGGGACGGTGCTCTTTCATCCTTCCCCCTCGGATATCGGCAAGGATATTGTTTGCGGCCACTTTTCCGTCCGCCTCCGCTTTGGAAGCTGTCCAAGGGACTCCCGTGGAGGCGTTGTCTCCAACGGCAAAGATATCTTTGAATCCTTTTACCCTGAGGTACTTGTCGACGACGAGCGCTTTTTTCTTATCCAATGGAAAAACATCGGGGTTGAGGAACCGCGATCCGCGCACCCCTGCGGTCCAGATCAAAACATCATATGGGAGGACCCGGCCCGGGCCAAGAGTGAGCTGATTTTCCTCAACTTTTTGGATCGGGGATGAAGTAATAACTTTTACTCCCAGCAGATTAAGCCGCTTCGCCACGGTCTTGGAGATTATTTCCGGTAATCCTCCCAGAATCCGCGGGCCCGCTTCGACGATCGTTATTTCGATTGGGCAGCCTCGATATCCGGTAAGTTCTCCGGCCACCTCTACTCCGGTGAATCCTCCTCCCCCCACGATTACTTTGAT
>MEUW01000008.1:6482-6760 GCA_001772805.1 candidate division WWE3 bacterium RBG_19FT_COMBO_53_11 | reverse complement strand
CTGCCGGACTTTTTCGGCGTCGGTGACGGACTTGAGTCCGCTCGCATATTCAGCCACACCCGGAATGCCGAAATCCTCGGTGTCGGCGCCGAAGGCAAAAACTAGTTTCCAATACGGGATCCGGTCACCGGAACTAGTCTTAACGACCTTCTTGGTGGGGTCGAGTTCCGTCACGGTGGCGTTAATAAATTCGATCTTTTTACCGGCAACGCAGCGGTAGAATGGCAAAAGCACGCATCGAGAAGATAGCTCCCCGGTTGCCACCTCATACAAACTGG
>MEUW01000008.1:0-6448 GCA_001772805.1 candidate division WWE3 bacterium RBG_19FT_COMBO_53_11 | reverse complement strand
AATAATTCGGTAGCGGCGTTCCCGCCGAATCTTTTTTTCTAAATCGATTGCCGCGCGAAATCCGCCAAAACCGCCTCCCAGAATAACAATATTTTTGGTTTTTGTCCCCCGATTTAACTCAGAATCCTTGCCAACCATGGGATTTTTTGCTCCAGACTTTTAGCTTTCAGCCAACGGTAAATTCCCCATGTGCTTTGTGCTCCCAGAGCTCCGAAGACCAAGAAAACCAAAGCATAGACGATGTGCTCATCTACCAGGTAGCTGCTCGCCCCGATTTTGGGGAAAGCTAGGATCGGGAAGTAATACAAAAGCATCATCAGGGCGCCGGACCAAGAAGCGATCCTGACTCCTATTCCCAGAATCATCGCGGCTCCGATCAATGTTTGTCCCCACTGGTTAAGGAAGCTGACCCAGCCGATGTTGGCATCGGCGGCGAGCCACTGATATAGATCCGTGAAAGTTTTGGCCCCCCTGAGATATCCCGCGGCGGTCCAATCCGGGTTAAGAACTTTGGTCAGGCCGGAGTAAAGAAAAACCCAACCCAGGGCTATCCTAAGGAGGAGAAGCGTTATTTTTTGCCAAGTTGTCACTGCGCCTCACCTCCTTTACAGGCGTGATTGATATCCATTACCAAAATTATACGTTTTTTCGTGTTTCCGGGGCTAATCTTGTGATGTACACCAAATCCGTAGTGTCTGGGGAGATATTATTTTGCGAAGTTTTAAGATAGGGTTATACTATTAAGAAATGTCCAATTCAGAAAAACTGCTTTTGAAAGGGATTCGGATTGGGATAGTTGCAGCCCTTTTCTCTCCTTTAATTCTGGGTCAGTTCGGGCTAGATTTTGCCGAATATCCGAAAGCAGTTTTCTTTCGAAGCTTAACCGAAATCATCTTTATCGCCTATCTGATTTTAGTTTTAAAAGGGGGCGCAGAGTATCTTCCAAAGATTAAAAACCGCTTCCAGATTTTTGCAGTCCTCTTTTTTTGCGGATCTTTAGTCTTAAGTACTTTTACTAGTATTGACCCGCACCTGAGTTTCTGGGGGACGATCGTAAGGCCGGGGGGAGTAGTTACCTATCTCCACTTTTTGGCATTTTTCTGGGTATTAATTAGCACTGTTAAAGAAAAAGAAGACTGGCTTCAGATTTTAAATCTGACAGTTTTAATAAGTGGGATACCCAGTTTGGCCGGCATTTTGCAAAAATTAGGCCTGGCCTCTTTTTACGGTACTGACCTTCCGGAGAGAATCAGCGGCACTTTTTCCAACCCTGATCTTTTTGGTTCCTATCTAGTGCTAAATATCTTTCTCGGTCTTTTTCTTCTGACGATAGAGAATGGGAAAAAAAGAGCCGGTGGGAAAGCTGCTCTGATCGCGATTACCGTTTTAAACTTTTTTACTCTTTTTCTTTCGGGCCAAAGAGGCGCTTGGGTTGGGGCGGCGGCCGGTCTTATTTTCTTTGAATTTTTTTGGCTGCTGCGGTATTCCCGTCCGCACCGCCGTTTAAAGATCATCGTTCTTTCCTTGACTTTAGCTTTTGGGATTATCGCGGCTTTGCTGGTGATAAACCGGGAGAAACTCACCGAATTTGGGAGTCCGCCAATCCAGCGGGCGGCGAGTATTTTAAATATTAAAGATGTCCTTAGCACCCGTCTGATACTTTGGGATATTGCTTTCCAGGGGTGGAAAGAAAAGCCCATTCTGGGGTGGGGGCCCGAAACATTTTATTTTGTTTTTGATAAACATCTAAACGCGGATTATTTACGGGACCTGCCTGAAGGAATCGCTTACGATCGCGCCCATAACACCGTTTTAGATTTAGCCGCAACCAGCGGCGTGTTCGGAGTGGTTAGTTATTTCTTTATTTTCCTGTCAACTTTCTACTTGCTTTTTAAGCACAAGTCCAATTGGGGCCCCATCCCCAGTTTGGCATTATCCGCTCTTTTTGTGGCTTATTTCGTCCAAAATCTTGCCATCTTCGATAGCATTAGCTCTTACTTAATCTTTTTCCTGCTTCTGGGATTTACCAACAGCACTTTTGTGAATGACAAAATTGCAACTGAGCGTAGCGAAGACAGCACTTTTGTAGAAGAAGCAGATCCGAAAGAATCCACAAGGAAAATATCCGTTCCTTACTTGGAAAGCCTCCTTAAAGTTATGGCCTTTTTGCTGATTCTGATTTCGGCGACCCTCTTTTACACGCTAAATTTGAAGCCTTTGAAGGTTAACCTCGATTTCATTCAGGCGGCAAGCTTGGAAAAGAAAGATTTTCCTAAGGCTCTAAATAAATACAAAGAGGTAAATCAGCAGACGACGGTTTTTAATTCCAATTTCAAATTGGCTTTGGTCCAGAAACTCCTGAATGCGGGACGGCATGCGAGCCTAGATAAAGAAATGGCGGAAATCTTTTCCGACTTGGCCGGTTATCTTGAGGGAGAATCCGAAAAGCCCGCGGTGAGATACCTCCGTCTCCACGAGTTTTTGGTAAAGCTTTATGGAGCGCTTTACGCAATTTCCCAGGACGCAAAATTCCTCGAGAATATGGAGAGGGTTTCGTGGGAAATGGTGAGTTTTAACGGGGAGTACCCCCCAGATTACGCTCTCCTCGGAGAAACCAGGATTTTACAAAAAAAATCCAGGGAAGGGGTGGCCCTTTTCCAAAAAGCTTTTGAGCTTCGAGGCGGCCAGGACGAAGATTTGCTTCTTTATTACCAAGAGTTAGGAACCGCTTATCTTCGAGCCGGAGATCTGCCGCAGGCGGCTAAAACCTTTGAGGAGATCATTAATTTTCTGTATTCGGCGGCGGAAAGTGGGAACCCCTTGGCGGCAAGATTAGCTTCGGCTCAGACCCCTTATATTAGGGCGGCCGCTGAGATTTATTGGAAAAATTTAAGTGATCCCCAATCAGCCGTCGAAATATACAAGAAAGCTTTATTAGTTTATCCTAATGACCGAGAAATTTTGCAGGAAAATATCAAAAAATTGAAGAAGAGATTTTAGCTTAGTCTTTCTTCGCTTGCCGATAATTTCTAGGGATTTTGGCCGAGTTTTTGGAGAATAATTTCGCGGAATTCGTCGTAGCTCCGGGGGTTTTGAATCTTTTCGCCGTTTAGGAAAAAGGTGGGAGTATAGTTGACGATGGCTGCTCCGCTCAGGTAATCATTTTCGACTTCCTTTTTCAACTCCGGGGAGCCCAGCTCCGTTTCAAACCGATTCATGTCGAGGTTGAGAAGTTGGGCGTAGGAAACGAAAGTTTCCTGGGCATTGCTTTGACCGGCCCAGTTGTTTTGATTTACAAAAATCAGATCGAGTATTTCCCAGAATTTTCCTTGCTTGCCCGCCGCTTCAGCCGCCCGAGCCGCCAATTCGGCCTGCTGGTGCTGGGGGAGCGGAAAGTGGCGGTAGACAAAGGCAATTTTGTCTCCGAACTCTTCGGTGATTCTATTCACAATCTGGGCGTAAGAGGCGCAGGCTGGACATTGGAAATCGCTGTATTCGACCAGGACCACGCCGGCGTCCCTGCTTCCTTTGAGCCAATCGGAATCGGAAACCGCACTCGCCAGGATTGCGGGTTGGTCACTAGAAGAACTGGCGAGTTTCGCCATTCCCCAGGTTGCCACGGCCACTCCTAAAATTAAAGCCACCCAGATCAAAAGTCTTTTCACGATACCTGTAATTTTACCACGGAAATCTGGGATAAACCTGCCTGCGGCAGGCAGGCGAGACAAGTGAGGCAGTAGAAAAAGGGTGGGGCCTCTGAGGACGGTTCCTTGTCAAGATTCTCCTATTCTCTTTCCGATTGTCCCACCCAGGGCTTTTGCTGGGCTTCGAGTTTAGAGGATATGTACTGTCTCAAAAAGAGGTTATACTATACAAAGGTATGGCGCGATTTTTTCGCAAGGCAAAAACTTTTTCGGCGTTTTTTCTTTTTATCCTTTTTTCTTTTCCGGCAAGCACTAATTTCGAACTTAGAGATTTCGGTTTTGGGAGTGGGGGAGAGGGTGGACTGACCTCACCCAATTACCAGCTTGAGGGGATCTTGGGCGAGCCAGGTGGGGAGTCAACTGGAAACAACTCCAATTTTCTTGGGGGGCTTCTTTCTACCCAGCAGGCCAGCGTCCCGCCGGCTCCTACTTTTGAGAACAATGGCAACTACTACAACAAGCTGCACTTTGTTGTTGACCCCGGCGATAACCCAAGCGATGCCGAGTTTGCCATTGCGATATCCGATGACAACTTTGCCACAACCAACTACGTTCAAAGCGACAACACCGTAGGCGGCACATTGGGATCAGAAGATTACCAAACTTATGCCGACTGGGGCGGGGCAAGCGGGGAATTTGTGATCGGTTTGAGCCAAGACACCACCTATAAGATCAGGGTCAAGGCGAGGCAGGGAGAGTTTAGCGAAACCGGCTACGGGCCGGAGTCCTCGGCGGCGACGGTTACCCCCAGCATCTCTTTTTCTATTGGCGGGGTGTCTTCCGGCACATCGCTTGAAGGAGTTATCATCGATGTCACCACCACCGCAACCCAGGCTCCTTTTGGAGAGCTTACCTTTGACCAGGTAGTGGAGGCCGCCAGTGCGCTTACGGTTTCGACCAATGCCGTTTCCGGGTACCAAATTACCGTTTACCAGCTTGGGAGCTTTAAAAAGGAAAGCGGCACTCCCTTCCCTTACGTTTCCGGTACTAACCCCATCCCTTCCTCCTGGCCGGCAAGTGTTGTTACCGGAGCTTACGGCTACCACACTTCCGATGAGTCGTTAGGGGAGGGGACGGCGGACCGGTTTTTATCCGATGACACCTGGGCAAAGTTCGAATCAGGCGCTTACGAGATCGGTTATAACTCCAGCCCTGTTATCAACGAGGTTATTTACACCATTTATTCAATCGAAACTGGTACGGGGCAGGAGGAGGGCGGTTACTCGCACTCGATAGTTTTTATCGCTACGGGAGTTTTTTAAACTGATGCGGAGATTTTTGGCGTGTTTATTTTTGACTATTTTTGGAATCGCCCTTGTTATTGTTGCGGGAGTATATTTTCTTTCGAAATACGCGATGCTTACGGAAACGGTAGATGACATTGAGGCTCCAGAAAGCGCTGCCCTTGCCCGCACCCCTCCCGGAGCCTTGGAGATATTTAGTCCAATACCCAAACAGGTATTTTTGGAAAACCCGGTCACTTTAGAGGGTAAGACCCAGGTGGAAAACGTTCTTGTCCTTATAGACGGTAAAAACCCGAAGACCTTGTCCGTCGACCAAGACGGCCGTTTTAAGAAAAACCTTACTCTGCACCGCGGGGCCAACCAGATCACCGTGGTGGCCGTCGGTGGGGGGAAGGAACTTTTGAAGGAGTTGGTGGTCGGTTTTTATCCGGAAGGAAAAGGCGGAAGCTACACCGCCCTGATGGGGATGATTAAAAATGTCTCCTCCGAAAAAAAGACTTTTGAGTTAATCGGCCCCGATGACACCCTTATAAAGGTAGACGGTTCGACAAAAATTTTTGAAGTTAGCGAATCGGGCAAGGCAACTCCGGTTTCCTTTTCCGCTCTGGACAACACCCAGAGGGTTGGAGTTATAGCTTCGCGCGGTGCAAAAGGCGCCTTTTCGCCCAAGGACGTGAGGATCGCCCTTTATCCATACAACTACTTTGGGAGCGTGGAAGGAAAGCAGTCAAGCTCCTTTGTTTTAAAGCTTGTCCAGGGCAAAAGGGATGTTGCTCTGGTTGGCGCAACCAAGGTTTTCAGGTGGGAGGGGAGCAATCTAAAGTCAATTTCTTTTTCTTCCGTAAAGGTAGGAGACAGGGTGTTTGTCAACGGTTTTGTACTTCCTCACGAGTCAGACCCATCTGCCAACTTTATCCTCGTTCTTTAGCCCCCGGGTTTTAATTGCCAAATTGTATAGGTCTTGACTTAGAGCCTTCATTTCTTCTATGTTCAAGATGAAGCGTTGAACTGCCCTTAAAAGTTTTATGATTTGCGCAAAACTTTTTAGGGTAAACTTTATGGAAACCTGTACCCGTTTGCTTTTGCAATCCATGTTTCATGTTGCATTCCATTTGAAAGGAGGTGAAAAACAATAATTAAGAAATTATGGCGAAATAGGAACCGCCTTTTGACGGTTGCACTTTCCTTGGCTTTGATGTTCAACGCTTTGGCGCTGGCTCTTTTTGTAAGTCCGGTTTCAGCTGCGTCTGTTACCCCTTACAGCGTCACAATGACCCGCCAGGATAAAGATGCAGACACCTCCTTCGACATCGAGTTCACTACCCCAACTGGGGTAGAATCCACAACCGACACGATCACCGTTACTTTTCAGAGCGACTTTGATCCAACCGGTGTGCTGTTTAGCGATGTGGACTTGGAGGATGATACGGTTGACCAGACTATAGCGGCAGTGGCCGCAGCTGGCACTTGGGGATACGCCCTAGCGGGTGATGTAATGAC
>MEUW01000007.1:17279-20612 GCA_001772805.1 candidate division WWE3 bacterium RBG_19FT_COMBO_53_11 | reverse complement strand
AACGATTGATTGGAGTCCCCAACTCTTGGAGCGATTCATGATCTGGGCGATCTCTCCAAAGCTCTGGGGCTCCAGTCCCTCCTCCAACCCGTAGCGCAAGGTCATCAGGCGTTTCTGCAGGTTAGTGAGCCTGCTCCAGGCCTGGGTGGTCGCAAGGATCTTGGCCACCTCCCGGTTCGGCCACCCGATGAGATTGAGCCGCGCTCTTCCCAAGTGGTCGCTCACCGCCACGGATGAGATTTCCAACTTCGCCGCAATCGCCCGTATGGTCATCGGCTCTTTACCATCCAGCCCGTAGACCAGTTCGATGGCCCGGCGCTGTTTTGCGGTGAGGCGGTCCCCTCTGATCCGCATCAGCCAGGCGAACTTGTCCCTGGTGACGGATTTGGCCGTTTTGGTGGAGGGCTTTACCAGTCCCTTCCTCCTTGCTTGAGATACTTGGGGTTGAGAAAGTCCTAACCGACTCGCAGCTTCCACGGTGGAGCCTTCGAGCAACTTCCTACTGTGGCCCTGAAGCGTGCCCCGCATTCTCTTCTCCTTTCGATTTGAGAATTAGACTGGTAGTCATTATACCAACCCTATAGTTATAATGCAAAAAATGCGGGGGGGTTTACATCGCAAATTCCACTGCGGGAATAAATAAGATACAATAACAGCACAGCTCTGTTACAACCGAAAAGGTTGCTAGGTCGCCGGAGGCGGCCGTCCAACCGAGCGTAGTGAGGTTGATAGACCGCCGAAGGCGGACATCCAACCTTTCTACAAGGAGGAGGAGAGATGGTTGATGAGGTTGAGGGAGTTAATTCTCTCCCTCCGGATGAATACACCTTTTTGGCCGAGGAGTTTGCGCGCGTTGTTGATCGCGGCATCGACTCTTACCAGGAGCAGGGTGCTCCCGGCCGGCGGATCAATTATGTTTCATTGGCGATGGATTCGCGCACGGTTTTGATTTGTGAGACCGATGAGCGGGGTATCCCGCATTTTATCGTGACCGGTACCGAGACCGATAACAAGGGTGCGACCTTGCGCCAGCGCGCCTTCATCGGCGCCGCGGCGGAAGTCGCCACCTACGGTCGAGCGGATCAATCGGCCAATCTGGCCGAAGATCAGACCGTGGTGAAGGGTTTTGAGGTCGGCCGCCAGTCCTATGACTTGGTGGAAAACGCCGTTCAAGAAGCTCTCGCCCGCGGTGAGGAAGTTCAGCGCAAGATCGACGAGGAATCCTACATCTATTTCCCTCCCCTACCCCGCAAGGGTACGGAGACCATGGTCAATTTGGACCTGGAACCTGCGCTGGACCTGAACATGATCCGGGACCTGGTGTCCTTGGGTTGGCAGGAGATCAAGCGCGGTCTCGGGGCCAAGATCGATGAAGCCTACGTGGTGTTTGCCAAGTGGGCGGAGCACTACATTTTCGCCGACAACGAGGGAGCGCGGGATTCCGTAGTGGTACCGCGGGTCGCCTTCGTGGTTGTCGTCAAGACCAAGAAGGGCTCCGAGGCTTTTGGAGCGCTGCGCGGTTCCTGCGGCAAATTGGCCGAGATCTTCTCCCGCGGCGACGACTACCGCGGCAAGGATGTCTTCGAGTGCGTCAAGATTCTGGCCGCGAAGGTGACGAAAGAGGCGGTCAATCTGGATCGAGCGCAGTCGATGAAGGTGGTCGGGAACGAGTTCTATGCGATCCTTTCCCCTGGCGTTTCCGGGGTTTTGGCCCACGAGGTCTACGGCCACACTTCCGAAGGCGATATCATCGCCGAAAGCCGCTACTCCAAGACCGCCAAGGTCAATCTGAAAGGCCGGTTGGGGGCGCAGATCTCCAGCCACAAGGCCTTCCGGATTTTGGAAAGCGGAACGCCTCAGACCGATTTGGGCGCCGGCCGGACCATCGCTTTCGGCTGGGGAAGTTTAGCGGTGGACAACCGGGGAGACCTTCCGTTGGATGTGCTCATCGCCGAGAACGGGACGATGGTCGGGGCTCTGCTCGACCGTTACTGCTTCGGCGACGTCACCGACGGTCTTCCCGCCAACATTCTCAAGACCATTGAGGAACGCGGTTTGACCGGAAATGCTCGCCGGGAGAAGTTCGATGATCCTTGTCTGGTGCGGATGCGCAACACCTATATCTGCCCGGATCCAAGTGGTCCCGAAACGCTGGCGAAGATGGCGGATCTGATCCCTCGGAACAAGAAGGGAATCTACATCGCGTCTTGCCACGGCGGTTGGGTTCAGACAGAAACCGGAGAGTTCCAAATCACCGGCAATCTGGGATACCTGATCGAGAACGGAGCGGTCACCGACAAGCCGGTCAAGGACGTCGTGATCCTCGGCAACATCACCAACTTCGGCGATCAGATCGTGGCGCTGGGGTCGGGGGTGACGGTGAGCGAGGTCTTTACCGGGTTCTGCGGCAAGGACGGCCAGTGGGTGCCGGTGGAATCGGTTGGGCCTTTGATGCTGATTAAGGACGTCAAGGCCGCCACCGCCTACTCGCCGCGTCCTTGGGCGAAGCTGATCCAGGATTATCTGGAGCAGTTTGAGCAGGTTAAGACCGGCCAGCGCCGCCGCGAGAACGTCTACATTCAGGATGTGGTGGAGGGGTTGGACGAGGGGGTAGTGTCTTCCCACACCCACCTGTGTGTTTCGACCGCGCTCTTGGGCACGGTGAAAGAGGAGATCGCTTGGATTCTGGGTCGATCCGAACACGCGGACTTCGTGAGCGTAGAGGATCCCGAGAAGGGGCGCCACCTGGTCCGGCGGAGTAACTCCTATGACTCCTAATCTGCGGATCAAGGCCGATATTCCTCGGTGGCTCCATGATTGGCTTTTGAACCGGGGCTTCGCCGAGGAAATTTCAGAGGAAGGGGCGCCATCTCTAGGATTGAGAGCGCATCTTCCCAGCGAGGTGGACTATGTCCAGGGCAAAGGGCCAAGGCCCTCCACCCAAAACCCCGAGTAGAGCGGAGGTCTTCTCCGATCTTAGGGCGGAGTTCGAGCGGAAGCTGGGTTCGGCTCTGGAGAAACCCAGCCGGGAAATGCTGGCCAAGGAGGGAAACCACGAAGCGGTTTACGAGGCGACCGAGCTGGCCGCCGCAACCGTGCGGACCCTCCTTTTGACCCTTTCCCTGCCGCTCTTTGAGGATGAAGAGTCCCGCGCGCGCTGGAACGTTTACTTGGAAGGCGCACGCGGAATCTTGCGGGACTATCGTCATTCCCATCTGCTGCGGGCGATCTTCCCGATGCTCAAGCTCGGAGAACTCGGGGAAAAAACCCATGCTTGGGCAACCGAAGCGCTTGAGATGCTGCACACGGCGGAGTCCTTTCTGGATGGCCTGG
>MEUW01000007.1:13840-17250 GCA_001772805.1 candidate division WWE3 bacterium RBG_19FT_COMBO_53_11 | reverse complement strand
CGGCCGTTCCAAGGATGAGGGGTTGGCGCGCGTCTATGCGAGCCTGAAGACTTGGGAAGAGACCAAGGACTTCGAAAAGTTCACCGAGAACTTCGAGAAGCTCTTGGACCAGAGCGTGACGGTGGTGGTTGAGGGCCCGATCCAGCTCTACCTGATGCTCTCGCGGGAAGGATTTCTGCTGATCTTCCGGGCGCTGAGCTCGGTTAGTCTCAACGACCGCAAGCTGCGGGATCGGGATCTTGCGAGTCTGATGAAGCTGCACGAGGACTTCAAGGGGAAAGTGGAGAGTTGGGAAGCGCGGAAGCGATCTTCCCGGATGGTACGCCGGGCTCTCGAGATCTATCTTGAGCGTTGGCGCCGAAAGCAGGAAGAGAGACGTTCGCTCTTGCCGACCGAGGAATCGCGGAAACGCTTTACCGAGCGGTTCGAGAGGGGCGAGTTGTTTACGATCGAGCGTTAGTGAGATTGCTAGGTCGAAATAGGTTCGGCCGTCAAAAGCTGAGAAGTTTCCTTCTCAGCTTTTTTTGTTGCGCTGGTTCGGTGCGGGTTATTTTGTCTCTCTTAGGACGCGATACAAGATCGCTAGTTTTTCTTCGAAGAATAAAAAAGCCCCTGAATTGAGTTTCAGGGGCTCATTGTTTCATTAGTGCTTTCTTCGCTCACGCTCAGTTGCAATAGCTTACGCTAGGACGAGTTTCAGCGAAACTCTAGCTAACTCGCTTGCGCTCGTTAGTAAGCGATCGTGCGTGTTCGGTGGTGCGGGCGCATCGAGTCTTTGAGCTCGCGCGCCTTGCGCCACAGGACGTAATCGAGCTGGGCGGCGGTCACCGCTTGCTTCAGTCGCTTCTCCAGCTCCTGCCGCAGGTACTCGGCGCCCCAGATGGTCGCGGCTCGGATGCAGATCTCGGCCACCGAGTTGAGAGGAACCTCCTCCTCGCCGTCGACCATTTCGGCAAGGTCCTCGTGGTAGACCAGGATTCCCATTTCCCGAAAGAGCTGCGGGATCCGGTAGTCGGATAGGGCGGTGAGGTCGCCGACGTCCGCGAAACCGCCCCGGTGTTCGTCCAGCATAATTCGGTGGATCTCGCTGACAGCCAACTGGGCTCGCTTGTGGAACTTCACCGTCTCCCCGTCTCCCCAGCAGTCCACTGCGTCGTTGAAGTTGGGTATCTTTTGAATCAGATAGCGAGCGAGACCCGGCGCCGACCACCCGGTGGTGGCTAGAAGCTCTTCAATCCCGCCGGATCCCTTGACCTGCAACCCTCTCCCCAACTCGTCCAAGCAATTAAGACGTTCGGGTAGAAGCGGGATCTCGCTCCCCCCATCTCCCTGGAAGATCTGCGCCAGCTCATCCTTATCGATCCGACTGAGGTCCTGGAAGTAGAGAGGACTAACCCACCCCTGGCGAGCGGCCTTTTCGAGGCAAAAGTAGGCGGCGGTGGAGCCGTCCAGGATCTTGTTCTCCATACCGTGCACCGTCCAGCGAGGTTCGTTGTGGTCCGGCCAGAAGGAGAAATTGACGGCGTTACGGATAAGAGTGATCGCCACCTTTTCTTCCCACGTCCAGCCCTCAAAGAAGAAAAGCGGCTTGGCTAAGTGGGTTAGGTCTTCGGGTGTGATCGTTTTGGCTACCGCCGAAACGGAGCTGTGATCGATCCCGACCACTCCCATTCTCAGAAAATAGCGAGTTGAGCCCAGAACTCCTAGCGGATCGTTCACGTCGTTTCCTCTCTTTCTCAGGATGATTTTTAACCGCTCTATGATAGCACGGGGCAAGAATTGCTAACATAATTTGTATGCGCAAATTCGACTTAATTGTGATCGGGGGCGGGTCGGGATTGAATGTCGCTTCCCACGCTGCCCGGAAAGGACTCTCGGTGGCCTTGATCGAGCCCGGGCCTTTGGGCGGGACCTGTTTAAATCGCGGCTGCATTCCTTCCAAAATCCTGATCGAGACTGCCGAGGTGGCCCAAACTATCAAAAGGGCGGGCGCTTTTAACATCCAAGCCGAAATTCAAGGAGTAGATTTTCCGGCGATTATCGCCCGCACAATGGATTTTGTGGACGAGGAGGCCGCCGGAATCGAGGAAGCGGTCAAGGCGAATCCCAAATACACTCTTTACAAAAAGTTTGCCCATTTCACCGGTCCAAAGAAGTTAATGGTTGGCGATGAAGAAATCGAAGGGGAAAAGATTGTGATCGCCGCCGGCAGTCGTCCTGCGATCCCGCCGATTCCCGGTTTGGACCAAACCGCTTTCCACTCTTCCGATACCATTTTCCGTCTCCTCAAACTTCCCCCGCGAATAGTCTTTATCGGCGGCGGCTACATTTCCTGCGAGATGGCGAGTTTTTTTGGCAGTTTGGGAAGCGAGATTACCGTGATTGACCGCGGTGAACTTCTGGTTTCCAATGAGGATGAGGAAATTGCGGCCAAGTTTACGGAAGTTTTCTCCCGCCGATACCGCGTGATTAAGCAAGCGGCGGTGAAGCAGGTCTCGGGTCCGACTTCGGGTAAGGAAGGGGAAGTTGCGGTGACGGTGGAAGTTTCCGGCCGGACCCAAGAAATCAAAGCAGATGTTTTGTTCGTGGCGGCGGGGCGCGTTCCCAATACCGATAATCTCGAGTGCGCCAAAGCTGGTTTTGAGCTGACGGAAAAGGGTTACTTAGTCGTGAACGAATATTTGGAAACTTCCGTTCCCGGGGTTTGGGCGTTGGGCGATATCGTCGGCAAGGCGCCCTTCAAGCACGGCGCAAACTGGGAAGCGAAGCACGTGGTTCTTAACACGCTGGGGGATAAAAAAACAGCGGTGGATTATCGCGTCATGCCCCACGCGATCTACTCTTCTCCGCAGGTGGCGGGAGTGGGAATGCGGGAACAGGACCTGAAAGAAAAGAAAATTGAGTACACGGTTGGTAAATATCCGTACATTAAAACTGGAATGGGCAAGGCGCTTCAAGATGAAGACGGGTTTGTGAAGATTCTCGCCGATCCAAAGACCCGCAAGATTTTGGGGGCTCATATTTTGGGAACCGATGCTTCGATTCTCATTCATGAGTTGGTGGTAGCGCTGGCCGCCGCCGGCGGAAATATGGATGCGATCAAGAATTCGATTCACATCCACCCTTCCCTGTCTGAGGTAATCCAGCGGGCGGTGAATGCGGTCAATTTGGAAGGACCGGCTACCGAATCCGGCAAAACGCTGATGGAACGGACTAGTAATCAGACGGTTTGACGAATACCCCCCGGGGGTATTAGTATAAGAGAGCGACACCATGGAAAAAGAATCTCCCATTCCCTCCGGCACTAAATGCGAATTATGCGGAATGTTGGCCTCCGCCGCCGTCAAGGATGCGCAAGGTGTAACCCATTTTTACTGTGAGCATCATGTTCCGCCAGAAGCCAGTAGCCA
>MEUW01000007.1:11176-13825 GCA_001772805.1 candidate division WWE3 bacterium RBG_19FT_COMBO_53_11 | reverse complement strand
TGAGCACGGGACCGATCGACATTCAGGGCACTCGGTCAACATGTTTCGGGACCGGTTTTTGCTTTCCCTGATTCTGACGATTCCCGTCGTGTTTTATTCCGATTTAGTTCAGCGTGTTTTTGGCTACACCGCCCCAACATTCCCCTATTCCTTCCTTATCCAACCCGTTCTTTCCACCGTTGTCTTCTTTTACGGAGGTTTAGTTTTCTTAAGGAGCGCTTGGGGTGAACTCAGGGCCCGCTTGCCGGGGATGATGACTCTTATCGCTTTGGCAATTTCGGTCGCCTATCTCTATAGCGTCTCTACTCTGATTTTCCCTCTCGGCGAACCTCTCTTTTGGGAGCTGACGACTTTAATCACGATCATGCTTTTGGGGCATTGGATCGAAATGCGGGCGGTTTCTTCGGCCTCGGGAGCTCTGCGGGAGCTGGCTAAGCTTCTCCCCGACCAGGCGGAGAGATTGAACGGAGAGCTTCTTGAAACGGTGCTGGTTTCCGAACTCAAAGTGGGCGATGTGGTTCTGGTTCGTCCCGGCGCGAAGGTGCCGGCGGACGGGGTAGTAACCGAAGGAGAAACCAGCGTAAACGAATCGATGATCACTGGAGAGTCTATGCCGGTAGCGAAGAAAGTTGGCGATCCGGTCATTGCCGGGACGGTGAACGGAACCGGGCCGATTCGGGTGAAGGTCAGCAAGATCGGAGAAGATACCGCTCTGGCCGGGATTATGCGCCTCGTGGCTGAGGCTCAGGCTTCTCGCTCCAGGATTCAGGAGCTAGCCGACCGTGCGGCTTTTTATCTGACGATCGTCGCGGTTTCGGTCGGGGCGGTTACGGTTTTGACCTGGCTTTTGGCTGGAGCCGGACCGGCGTTTGCGTTGGAGCGAGCCGTCGCGGTTTTGGTGATTGCTTGCCCGCATGCTTTGGGGTTAGCCATTCCCCTGGTTACTTCGATCTCGACCACTCTTTCCGCCCGTTCCGGCCTTTTGGTGCGGGAGAAACTGGCGCTGGAGCTGGCCCGGAAAGTAGATGTCGTCCTATTTGACAAAACAGGCACGCTTACTTCCGGCGAGTTGGGAGTGACGGATATCCTTCCCGTTCCGGGATGGAGTGAGGAGAAAGCTCTGCAGTGGGACGCTTCTCTGGAGGCGGTTTCCGAACACGCGATCGCGAAAGGGGTGGTTAAGGAGGCTCAAAATCGTCGGCTGGAGCTCTTGAAGATTGCGGAGGCGAAGACTTTGCCGGGCCGCGGGATTAAGGGAAAGATCGGCGACCAGGTGGTTTATGCCGGAGGGCCGCGTTTGCTGGAGGAGTTAAAGGTCAAAGTTCCTGAATCTCTTACGGCCTTGGTGGCAAAGCTTTCCCGGCAAGGGAAAACGGTGGTCTATCTGCTGGTTTCCCAAAAAATCGTTGCCGCCTTCGGGGTAGCAGATTTGATTCGTCCGGAATCGCGCCAAGCCGTGCCGGCGCTGCAGAAGATGGGAATTCGGGTGGCGATGGTTACCGGCGATGCCAAGCCGGTGGCGGAATGGGTGGCGAAAGAGCTGGGGATGACGGAGTATTTTGCCGAAGTTCTACCGGAAAACAAAGTTGAAATGGTTCAGAAGCTGCAGGCCGACGGAAGTAGAGTCATGATGGTGGGAGACGGAATCAACGATGCCCCGGCCTTAACGGCGGCGGATGTGGGGGTGGCGATCGGGGCCGGGACGGATGTGGCGATTGAATCGGCCGGGATTGTTTTGATTAAGAACGATCCCCGCGATATCGTTAAAATCATCAAGCTCGCCAAGGCGAACTACCGCAAGATGATTGAAAATCTGGTTTGGGCCACCGGCTACAACGTTTTTGCGATTCCCGCCGCCGCGGGTCTATTCTCTCCATTCGGGATAATTTTGGCGCCGGCGCTGGCGGCGGTGTTGATGTCTGCTTCAACCGTAATCGTTTCCGCCAACGCCCAGCTTCTGCGGAGGTTGCAGCTCTAAAGGAGGTGATGACCGATGATGTGGGGGTGGAATTACAGTGATACGCAGCAAATAATGGGCAATTACGCCGGTTGGTTTTGGTTTATGTCTCTTCAGTGGCTAGTTCTTTGGGGTTTGGGAGTAGCCCTTTTGGTTGCGGCGATTCGCTGGCTTTGGAAGAAAGGAAATAAATAAAAAACGGCGGTCTTTCGAACGCCGTTTTGCGAAGCAAAACTCTGGAACCTTACGGAACCAGGGTGATATTGCGGATCTCAACTTCAGCCCGGCCGGAGATGAGGCTGAGGTTTCTGATTCTGCCGAATTCAGCAGTTTTTAGAGGCAGGCGGACCGTTACCCAGCCGTCAGAAGAAACAATGATCCGATAGTCGAAAGACGAGGGGGGCCAGTTGTTCTCCAGGCTTTCGACGACGGGTGATATTTCGAAATCCTCGGCCACAAGGTCCTCGTAGTACACGAATGTAAGGAGCTTCCATTCGCTTTGCGGCGGAGCATAGATTTCCATCTCCAACCAGCGATACTCCTTGGAGTCTTCCAGAACCTCCTCGCGGAGATCCATGGAAGCCCAGAGCCTGCCCGGAATCATTCGGAGGTAGCCGTCTTCGATCGCTCCCGTGACCCAAACGATATTGCCGTCATCAACTACCCAATCGGTAAAAAGGATCGACCGGGGC
>MEUW01000007.1:3109-11072 GCA_001772805.1 candidate division WWE3 bacterium RBG_19FT_COMBO_53_11 | reverse complement strand
GAAATCGCCCAAAGAAAGCGTGACCTTCAGATGTTTCTTCATCTTTTCTCCTATGGAAGTTGCAGTTGCGGCACGGTTTTGTCTGATTCCCGTGATTTCTGGATCGCTTCGACGATTCTATCGGCGAAGAAGAACGCCGTTCCTACATAGGAGGGAGGTGCGTCATCGGCTGGCCGGGAAAGCGCCCAATCGGCTCCGGAAAGATCTAGCATCTCCTCAAAAGAGCTGTCCGGCATGAGACCCCAGCTTTCGGTGATGTAGTCAATCCTGCCGTCCCCTTCCCGATCCTTGAGGAGGTATTCGGTGGCGAGGTTGTGCTCAAACCGTATTGCGTACCATGTTTGGGACTCGACGTTCCACACGCGGTAGAAAACACCCATGGGATCGTTTTCGTGTTCGTTCCAGGACCACTGGCGTGGGATTTTGAGGACCAGATATTTCCAACCCCACCCGAGCAATACGTCCAAGGTTTTCTGTTCCGCCGGAGTGCGGGTGTAAAACGGCGGTGTCGCGGTTGGTGCCACCGTCGGCATTGCCGTAGGCCAAGCCGTTGCGTTAAGCAGCGGATTGTCTTTCGGTGGGAACGCGGCGATAACTCCAAAAAGAAGCGCAAACACGGCCACCAATACAACTAGCGGCCAGATGGTTAATTTCCTGCCATTTGCCAAGGTCTCCTCCTTGTTATGCGGCTTTAGCGGTTATTGTACCACGGGGAATAAAATTCTAGAGTTCCCTCACAGGAGAACTTTGTCTAATGTCAGCCCCTCTCCTGGAATTTTGCTCATTCCTCCTCCCCTTCTTCCTTACCTTCTTCTTTCACGGCTTCTTCTATTTCTACTTCCGCCTCCAAAAACACAACCGCGGAAACGGAATCTCCTTCGTTCAAGCGCATCAGATAAACTCCCTGCGTTGCCCGGCCCAAAATAGGAACTTGCTTGACCGGCAGACGGATTACTTGGGCTTTCTCCGACATTAGGAGCAGGTCTTTTTTGGCCGTTTCCTCGACGATGCGGGCGGAAACCAACTTTCCGGTTTTGGCGGTGACGCGATGGGTAAGAATGCCGGAACCGCCCCGGTTTTGAGTCTTGTATTGGGCTAGAGGAGTGCGCTTCCCGACTCCGCGTTCGGAGATTGTGAGGAGATAATCCTTGGGATTAATGACGACTTCGGTGGAGATAACCTGATCTCCCTTGGCCAACTTTATTCCCCGCACTCCCGCCGCGGCCCGCCCCATCGAACGGACATCCTTCTCTTTGAAGCGGATGGATTGTCCCATCTTGGTCACTAGGGCAATATCGTTTTCTCCGGATGTCTGTTTGACCCAAATCAAATTCTCCCCCGGCTTGAGCCGAATCGCCATAATTCCCGTCCGGCGGATGTTTTCGAAATCGGTCAGGGCGGTTTTCTTAACTGTGCCGTGATCGGTTGCCATGAAGAGGTAATCGGGCTGTTCCTTCTTTTTAGAGATCGGCAGCATTACGACGACCTTTTCTTCGGATTCTAGATCCAAAACATTCACCACCGCCGCGCCTTTCGCCTGGCGGGATCCCTCGGGAATCTCATAGGTCTTCAGCTTGTAGACCCTCCCCTTATTGGTGAAGAAGAGAATTTCGTCGTGGGTGGAAGTCGGCAGCATTTGCCAAATCACATCCTCATCTTTCGTTTTCATCCCGATCACGCCTTTTCCTCCTCGCATCTGGCGCTTGTAGGTTTCCGTTCCCAAGCGTTTGATGTAGCCGCTTTCGGTGATGGTGACGATCACATCTTCCTCCGGTACTAATTCTTCTTCGCTGAACTCCCCGATCCGTTTCTTGAAGATTTTGGTGCGGCGCTCGTCGCCGTAGGTTTCTTTAACCTCTTGAAGTTCCTTCTCGACCTCCCGGTAGATGTTTTGCGGCTTGGAGATGATTAGGTCCAGGCGCTTGATCTCTTCCAGGATATCCTTTAGTTCCTGTTCGATCTTCTCCCTCTCCAAGGCCGAGAGGCGCTTGAGCGGCATATCCAGGATGGCTTGGGCTTGAATTTCGGTGAGGCCGAACTTCTTCACTAGGTTGGCACGGGCATCATCGGTGTCGGCCGATTTCTTAATGGTCGCGATGACCTCATCGAGGTGATCCAATGCGATCTTTAGTCCTTGCAGGATATGCTCGCGCTGCTTGGCTTGTCCGAGTAAGAATCTTGTTCTTTTAAGGACGACTTCATAGCGGTGCTTGAGAAACTCTTCGAGGATCGCTTTGAGCGTCAAGGTCTGCGGCTGGCCATCTACGAGCGCGACCATGTTCATATGGAAGGTGGTCTGAAGTTCGGTATGCTTGAAGAGATAGTTTAGAACCGCCTGGGGGCGGGCTTCTTTTTTGAGATCCACCACCACCCGGATCCCCTCCCGGTCGGATTCGTCCCGCAACCCGCCGATTCCCTTTACTTTCCCGTCTTTTACGAGTTGGGCGATCCTTTCGAGGAGGGTCGCCTTATTGACTTGGTAAGGAAGTTCGGTCGTGATGATCCTGTTCTTGCCTTCTTCTTCCGTGATTTCGGTTTTGGCGCGCATCATCGCACTGCCCTTGCCGGTAGCGTAGCCGCGGGCGATCTCGTCCTGCCCGTAAACCAGGGCCGCCGTCGGAAAATCCGGACCGGGGACGAACTGCATCAGATCTTCGACCGTAAGATTGTAGTCGGCCTGGTGCTGGTCAACCTCTCCGGAAACTTTAGCCGCTTGAACCATGGCGACGAGGGCGTCTAAAATCTCTCCCAGATTGTGGGGTGGGATGTTTGTGGCCATACCGACCGCGATGCCGGAAGAGCCGTTCAAGAGGAGGTTCGGCACCGCCGCGGGAAGAACGGTCGGTTCGGTCGTGGTCGCGTCGTAGTTTTGCCCAAAGAGGACCGTTTCTTTGTCGATATCGGATAGGAGTTCGTCAGTGATCGGAGCGAGGCGGCACTCGGTGTACCGCATCGCCGCCGGAGAATCGCCGTCGATTGAGCCGAAGTTGCCCTGCCCGTCGACCAGACGGTAGCGCATCGAGAACTCCTGCGCCATTCTCACGAGTGCATCATAAATGGAGAGGTCCCCGTGGGGGTGGAATTTTTTCATCACTTCCCCAACCACCGCGGCGCATTTGGAGAATTTGGTGGTCGGGCCCATCCCCTGCTCGTGCATCGCGTAGATGATCCGGCGCTGTACGGGCTTCAAGCCGTCGCGGACATCGGGTAAAGCTCGGGCCACGATCACGCTCATCGCGTAGTCCAAGTAAGCTTTTTCCATCTCCCCCGTGACGGGGACGGTAAGGATCCGGCCGGCGGGCACTGGCAATTCTGGAATTTCTGGTGGTTTTTCTTCTACCATATTATTGTTTAGAACCGGGGCTTAAGCGACGGGGATAAGGGCAGATCGTTAAGCTATTTAGTTTACCAAAATTCGAACCGTTTTTAAAGCAATTTTACTGGATTGATTTTCAAATTTCGGATTTAGGATTTCGAATTTAACTAACGGGCGAGGAGATCCTTTAAGGAAAACCTCGCCCTTACCTTCTTTTTACTAGATTTGGGCAGCTTAAATCAATCGCCGGGCCTCATCCCCCACGGCGGCTCGTTTGTTTTTGGGAATTCGCTCCAGATTATCGACTAATTCCTTGCAGGTAACGATCCCCTCCCCTAAGAGCGTCGATTTTTCGTGGGAGCTTAAAGTGGTTAAGGCGGTAACGGGATATAGTTTGGTTCTTTCTACCAATTCGCGAAGACTGCGGCCTTCGGGATGGTCCCAGCTCACGTACTTTAGTCCGACGCACTCGCAATAGGTCTTAGCATCTCCGGTTAGCTTGGTGTTGGTAACCAGCCACCCTTCGTCAAAACCGCTCTCGGCAGAAACGTCTAAGAATCGGGCGTAAACGTAAAGGGCGACTTTGACATCCGTTTTTATGCCGTTCTCGTTGTGGAACTTGGCCTCGATCATCTGCTTAACGCCGTCTTTCTCGGCGACGACATCCACCTCGTGCTGGACGCACTTGCCGCGAACCTGCTGGCCAACGGCGGTTTGGTAACCTTCGCTTTCCAGAACTTTAGCGAAGAACTTTTCGAACGGGTATCCCGATGGTCCCAGTTCCATCAAGGCGCGCTTGAGGTTGTATTTGGATTCCAAATGGGTTCCGGTCTCCCGAAGGTGCTGAAAAATGTGCCGGTAGATTTCCCGGGTCGAGATTCCGTCGTAGAGTTCGGATTCGACTATTTTAAGCACGTCTTCGGCCAGTTCCCGGCCGACGCCGGCTCTTCGCAGGGAAAGGCGAACTTTCTCCTCGGAGAACGGTTCGCGTTCTCCTGATGCTTTAAGAACTTGGATCAGGTGGGCGGTTCTCTTCGGCATTAGGCTGCTCCGATCTTGAACTCAACTACTTCCCCGTCTTGGATGAAATACTCCTTGCCTTCGGAACGGACTTTCCCCTGCTCCCGCGCCGCCTGCCAACCGCCCACTTCCACGAAGATTTCAAAATTCACCACGTCCGCTTTAATGAAGTTTTTCTCGAAATCGCTGTGGATCACTCCAGCCGCCTGCTGCGCGGATATTCCGTTTTGGATGGTCCAAGCGCGGACCTCTTTAACTCCGGCCGTTAAAAAGTTGATTAATCCCAAGGTGGCGTAAGCCCGCTGAATGAGCTTTTCCAACCCGAACTCCCCCACCCCTAATTCTTGGAGATAAGCCTTTTGCTCTTCTAGAGAGAGTTCGGCCAGTTCGGCTTCGGTTTTGGCGCAAATCGTCACGACCTGATTTCGGTCTACCCCCAGTTCTTGGGAATATCTTTCTTCCAGCTCCCCGCCTTGTTTGAGATCGGTTTCGTCCACGTTTAACGCGACTAGGATGGGTTTGGCGGTCAGCAGGGAGAGGGAACGGGCCGATTTTTGTTCCTCTTCGTCCAACTCTACTTCCCGGGCCGGAATACCTTTTTGCAGTGCTTCTTTGAGCTTGGAAACGGTCCTCCACCGAGCCAGCTCATCCTTGGAAGTGGTGCCTTTGGGCTCCGCTTGTTTCTCCAGCGTTTGCAGATCGGCGAGTTTCAGCTCCGTCTCCACTGTTTCGAAATCGCTTTGGGGGTTGGAACTTCCTTCCCGGATAATCTCGGGATCGGTGAAAACTCGCAGGACATGGCAGACCACGCTCGTCTCCCGGATATGAGCCAGGAATTTATTTCCTAGCCCCTCGCCCTTGTGGGCGCCGGCGATCAGCCCCGCGATATCCAGAAATTCAACCGTGGCCGGAACTTTCGGAGGGAGCTCGGCCATTCTTTCGCTCTCCTTAATCACCCGGGCCAGTCCGTCCAGGCGCGAGTCCGGAACCGGGACGATTCCCACGTTCGGTTCGATGGTGGCAAAAGGGAAATTTGCGACGTAAGCAGCCTGCTTTTTCAAAAGCGCGTTAAAAAGAGTGGATTTTCCGACGTTGGGTAAACCAACGATGCCGACAGATAAGGACACGGTGGATTTATTTTAGCGCAGGGCGGACATTGAGTATCCGACCCTGGCAACTCCTCGGATAATGCAAGGCAGGGCGGCGACGGTCGCGGATTTGGTGCTGTGCATCAAAACCGTCCCGCTGGGGACCAGATGATAGATCACATTGCCGCAAATTTGAGAGGGAGCGTAGGTGACAGTGTCGATTGAAGTGGTGTTCCACAGGATCATCCGGACCCCGTTCGCGGCGGCCGCTTTTCTGGTGTTTTCATTATGGTTTCCGCCGGGAGGCCGGAAATAGGTCGGGCGAATACCGGTGATCGCGGTGATGGCGTTGATCGACTTCCGGATGTCGTCGTATTGCCAGCTGTAGCTGTGGCCGGTAGCGTAGTCATAGGCGGCGTGCTCATAGCCGTGGGATTGGACGCCGTGTCCGTTGGCGATCGCTAGCCGCATCGTCCCCGCGTCCGCGGAAGCGCGCTGCCCGATCACAAAGAAGGTTACTTTGATTCCGTAGCACCCGGCGAGATTCATAATCCGGCCGGAGTAGCTCATCGCATCATCAAAGGTGAGAAAGATGTTTCCTTTGGTACCCTTCTTCACCGGAGTGATCTTTTGGATCGAGGGGCCGAAGTGGTCGACTTTGAGCGAATAGGAACGGGGGCTGTTAACTTCGAGGTTCTCGAAGATCGCCTTGGTGTTGTCCTTATCAAGGCGGTATCCGCCGGCCCAGACCAGCGTCTCGCACCGGCCGAGCTTTGGCGCGGGATTGTCGGAGTTTGTGTATTTCGCGAACGAGGAGATTAGCTTATCCAATTTTGATTTCGACCACTCTATTTCCAGCGACCCATCCTGGTTGGTGGTGATAATAATCATTTCGGTGAGTTTGGCGGATTCGATCTCCCATCTCCTCTCACCGTAAGAAAATAGGATCGCCTTTCCGACCAGCTCTCTGACATCCGGAAGAATTTTTTCCAGTGCGGCGCTCTTAATCTTGGGCTCAACGGTTTCCATCCGGATTCTTCCGGAGACCGCTCCCTGCGCGAGATCCTCTTGAATCCCCTGGCAAGTTATTTCGAGGTTGAGCTTTTCTCCGTTAAAATCCGGGCGGATTCGGACGTCTCCGTCGAAATAGAGTGTCGCGTTTTGGGCTGGGGTTTCCGGTACTTTAACCCCGGCGAGGGCCTTTTTGCACCTCTCCGCATCGGCGGTTAACACGGGATCAATCGAGTATTCCCGCCCCCCTTGTTTAAGCACAAGTCCTATTTTCTCCAGAAAATTGAGATTTTTCACCTCCGCTATTCTTTCCAGGGTTTTTTCTATGTCCAGGCTGATCCCGAGCTGTTGGGTGGTCACCGTCCAGCTTTCTTCTTCTCCGGTTAGCGTAAAGCTCTGCGCTCCGATCTCTTTTTCCAACTCCGCCAGAACGGCCTCGGCTTCCTGGGTGTCTCCAAACGTGTGTCCGGCGATGGTCAAACGCGGGGCGGCCGTGAGCCGGGTTATTTGGGGTTTATAGGAAACGAAAAGAGAGACGGCGACGGAAGCGATGATCGCGAAAATGGAAAGAGCGGCGATGGTCTTTTGGACGGGTTTTTGGCGCACGCTTTATTCGGAATACTTGCTCTGATACTCTTCGGTTAATCGATTGCAGTTATCGACGGTGCGGAGCGCGCGGTAGCGCTGGTCCAGCTGTTCTTGAAAGATTTCTCGCTCCTCGCCCGGGCTGGAGGATTCAAGCTCGTCGGTGGTTGGCAGCGCGAGCATCTCTTCAAAGTAAGCGATATCGCCAACGATTTGCTCCCGATCCGTTTGGTACTGTTCGGCCTCGTCGCACGCCGTTTTGACCTGATTCTCCAGCTCGCGCCGGTAGTTCTCATCGGCGAGAGACAGGAAACTGCGGCCGAGAGGAAGGCTCTTTAAATAACTGAAAGCGGGATAACTCAAAATCCCGACTCCGTTCAGTAAAATAAACGCGCCGGCAATTGCGAGAACGGGAATGGCAATCTTTTTTAACACTGGTTATGATTCTATCACTTAGTTATGGGATTTAAAACGGCTCTTCGCCGAACCTAGTTTCGGTCGTTTCTAGCCCCAAGGAAACTCACGACCGAAATGGACGGCCGAAGAAACGACCTAGCATTTTGGGCGGTCAACCCCACGAAAAACCCCGCCCAAAATGACCATAAGCGGCGGTTTGGCGGTAGATCGGCCGGCGGAGATCCAGCCGTTCGATAATGGCCAAAGGCCTAAAGTTGTAATTTTCTTTTACAAAATCCGATAAATCTTCGCCCCTCTCGTTGCCGGCCTCGATCATCACCGGTTCCGCCCGGCCGATGGCGTAGGCGACTGAAACCAGTGCTTTCTGGGCTAGCCCCTGCTTGATAAGATTGCAGGCGACAAACCGGCACATATAAGCGGCGGAACGGTCCACTTTCGTCGGATCTTTGCCGGAAAAGGCGCCTCCTCCTTGGGGGACCAGTCCTCCGTAGGTATCGACCATGATTTTCCGGCCGGTAACTCCGGT
>MEUW01000007.1:0-3064 GCA_001772805.1 candidate division WWE3 bacterium RBG_19FT_COMBO_53_11 | reverse complement strand
AACAGCGGCTGGATCAGCTTCTCGGTTAGGGTTTGCTGAATTTCATTGTGAGAAACTTTTTCATCGTGCTGGCAGCTGACCAGAATCGTCCGGATTTTTCCGTTTTCCATCGTCACTTGGGCTTTCCCGTCGGGTCTTAGCCAGGTAACTTTTTTACTCTTTCGGAGGTCCTCCAGTCCTTTGGTGAGCTGGTGAGCAAGCACCACCGCTTTCGGCATCATTTCGGGGTTTTCATCGGTAGCATAGCCATACATAATGCCTTGGTCCCCCGCTCCGCCGGTGTCGACGCCTTGGGCAATGTCGGGAGACTGCTTCACGATGTTGGTGACTACTTTGAGCTCGTCTTCATAGCCGATTTCGCGGTAGAGGTCGCGGGCGATTTTCTCGGCGTTAAATTCGGCGCGGGTGGTGACTTCTCCGCCGATGACAAAGAGGCCGTGGGCGCCCAGGCACTCAATCGCGACCCGGCTCATTGGATCCTGCCGCAGGCATTCGTCCAAAACCGCGTCCGAAACTTGATCGCAGATTTTGTCCGGATGTCCGGAAGTAACGCTTTCAACGGTGTAATTTTTAAGTTCTTTAAACATAAAAAATCTTTCCCTGGGGAAAGATTTCAACTCGGCGCTTATCTTTCCCTCGACCTTGCTCGGGACTGGATTTAGCACCTTCCGCGCGAAGCCATCGCGCAGGGTTGCCGGGCGGTCAAAGAGCCAGAGCTCTCGCGCCACTCACGATAGCTGAACTTACTAGAATATACCAAGAAAATTTTCTCAAATCTAGTATCTTACCTATAGTGTTTGTGAATGGGATTGACAACGGTTAGACCTATCTGTATAGTTAATAATTAAATGCATTCTGAACTGCGAACGAAGATATTCTCAATCTTCACTTCTTTAACCCTTCTTTTCCAGTCTCTCATCGGAGTTTTTTCATATCTGCCCGCCCCGGCTTATGCGGCGCAGGAAGTTTGTCCGAAGGGAAACGGTTGGACTAGCCACATAGACGTAAACGATACTTCATATGCCTATGACGCTCCTGATGGTTGGTTAATTTCAGAATGGTGTTACAAAGCAGCGCGGGTTGTAAACCAGGGTGTCGTTGATCCTCCTCAAAGCTCCGTTACTTTGGAAAGTACAGTTGAAAACCAAAACGGCCAGGTTCAGGATATCTCCCACGCCTCCTTCTTATTAGTGCCCGAGCCCGAAGAGCCCGAGCCCGAAGAGCCCGAGCCCGAAGAGCCCGAGCCGGTCACCGGAAGTATTTGGGGCTACAAATATGACGAAGAGGAAAACGGCCTAGAAGACTGGACGATTTTTATTGATCTTAACGAAAGTGGAGATTTTGACGAGGGGGATCTATCAACTAGTACCAATGGGGACGGATACTACACTTTCGAAGATCTCGAACCTGGAGGGTACACGGTTAGCGAAGTAATACAAGATGGCTGGACTTGGGTTTCCCCTAACGACGGTTTTTGGTATGTCTGGATTGATGGCGAAACGGGAGAATCATTTGGTTGGAGCGACGAAGACGAGGGTTACACCATTCCCGGTCCCTTCGATTTTGTAAACCGGCTTCTTGTTCTTGGAATCGGCGTGGTAAAAGACTCCTCGACTGACGTCACAGCTATCAATACCTTAATTACTTATACCATTATAGTTTCAAACACAGGAGAAACCACTTTGGATATTCTCGTTACCGATGATCCTCCCGAAGGGTTTACCTATGTTCTTGGGAGCGCTACCGTGGATGGTGTTTCTGTTGAACCAATTATTGATGTGGATGGGAATCTTATTTGGTTGCTTGCAGATGTTGGCCCCGACAGCGACGTTACCATCATCTACGACATGCTCATTGAAGATTTTGTCGAGATAGGTACCAAAGAGAACACCGTTACTGTTTCTTCTGGTGAACTCAAAGAAGTCGATCCTGCGGAGGTTCTGATAGAAGAAGATGGTGAGGTTCTTGGCTGCACTGACCCAGAAGCTGAGAATTATGATCCTGAAGCTAACCAAGACGACGAGTCTTGCGAATACCCACAAGAAGAGGAGCAAGGAGAAGTTTTAGGGGCCGAGGTTCTTCCTGATACCGGAACTCCGATCGTCAACTTGCTTTTCGCCGCCCTCGTTTTTGAGGTCGGTCTTTACTTCCGCCGTCGCAGTAAGAAACTCTAAAAGCTTTTTAGGGCAAGGCCAGCAGAATTACCCCCGATACGACGACCGCAATTCCTAAGAATTGACTGATTTGCAGCCGTTCTTTCATGAAAATTAGGGCGAGAAGAACGGTGATGACGGGGTAGGCGGAGGAAAGGGGTGTAACCACGGCCGCCAGTCCGGTTCCTAAGCCGACATAAAAGGCCGCGTTCCCGATCAGAAACAGCGTCGCCGCGGCGGTGGTGGCCAGACTGGGGCGGGCGCTGGTAAAAGTCTGGTTCCTCTGCCCTAAAAAGAGGCGGAAAAGAACCTGTTGCCAGAGAAGCATCGTCGTGTATTGGAAGAAGGCGACCTGGCGCCAATCCAGTCCCTCGACGGCCCGGTCCAAAAAAGCGAATCCGATCCCCCAGCAGAGCATTGAAAGCGCCGCAAAAACGATCCCTTTAACCTGGTTTACTTTTATTAAGCGCTTTTCCCACCGGATGGAAGTTAAGAAGATTCCCAAGATGATGGCGATAATGGCCAGGAATTGCAGGGTGGTGATGCCTACGCCGAAAACTAGAATCGCCAGGGGCACGGTGACGACCGGATAGGCGGCGCCGATCGTCGCCGCCACGCCTACCGGGCCGATCTCCAGGGCCTTAAAGAAGGCGATCTGGGCCAGGATCAGGATCGCTGAGATCGCGGTGAGCGCGGTTAGTTTGTCGAGGGAAATTACGAAGTTGTGAACCCACGCGGTGTAGATCGCCACGACCAAAATGGTGCCGGTTAAGACAGTCAGAAATGCCGCCCGGTACGGGCCCTGTTGTTTGGAGGCCTTCGCCGCAAAGAAGTCCCCGATCCCCCACCCGATCGCGGCAACGATTCCTGCTAAAACTCCGGTAATTGGAGACATTTACAAAAGAACTATA
>MEUW01000006.1:14780-15322 GCA_001772805.1 candidate division WWE3 bacterium RBG_19FT_COMBO_53_11 | reverse complement strand
ATTTCACTCCCGGATGGGGGCAGCACTTCGCCTACCCCCGCTTTGGCGAATTGCAACCGAGCACAGCGAGGACGGCACTTTTACCCTACCAAAAAGGACTTCAGGATTGCAAGCGGTGAAACCGAGTTAGACTCGGCGAAACCAGAGGATTCCGGAGATTGGCGCGTCCTTCCGCCGGTTGACCAGAGCGAAACCACGGTGAAGGAGGAAATCCGTCAGAGCGTCGGGATTGGCGTTTTTCGCCGGAAGCATATGATATTCGAGGCGAACCTCCCTGATTTTTTGAAGGATCTCGGGAGCTGTTTCATAGAGAATTTCATATTCGGCCCCCTCGCAATCGAGCTTGAGCAGATCCAATTTTTTAAGCCGGTGTTTCTTAAAAATATCCTCCAGGGTAATGCAGTCCACGGAGATCTTGTTGCTGCTACCGCCGAAAAATGAACTCAAGGGAGAAAACCGGGTTAAGAAAAACGTCCGCTTCCCCGCCCTCCCGGCGACCCCCAAACGGAAGGGTTTGATTCTGTCTTCCAGCCGGTTGAGCT
>MEUW01000006.1:14653-14772 GCA_001772805.1 candidate division WWE3 bacterium RBG_19FT_COMBO_53_11 | reverse complement strand
CTCCGGCGCCGGTTCATAGGCCCAAACTTTCGCCCCCTGCCGAGCGGCGTCGAGGGAGAAGGATCCCAAGCTTGCCCCCACATCTACCACGATCTTGCCCGAGGACGTCTTTCCGTAAT
>MEUW01000006.1:3115-14629 GCA_001772805.1 candidate division WWE3 bacterium RBG_19FT_COMBO_53_11 | reverse complement strand
TTTCCTCTACCTCGACCCACTGGGTATAATGCATCACCAAACCGCTCCGGAAGCGGAAGGAACCTTGCCCATCGGTCTTGGTAAAAAAACGCCAAAGAACCCCCGGCCAATTATTAAGCAGAAAAATTAAGCCGATGGTATAACGAAATCTTTTCGCCAAATCTTTCACTTTGCGAGAGCAAATTGAAACCGAGCTTAGCGAGGACGTCACTCTCCCAGATTAGCACGCTGAAATTGGTAGTCTAAAGGTACAGTTCAAACTATAACGATGTCTGAAATTGAGAAGGCGGTCTTCGCCGGCGGATGCTTCTGGTGCGCCGAAGCGATTTTCAAAATGCTGAAGGGGGTGAAGGACGTCACGGCCGGATACTCCGGCGGCGATAAAGAAAATCCGAATTACAAAGACGTTTCTTCCGGCCAGACCGGACACGTGGAAGCGGTTCAGGTCGAGTACGACCCGAGCGAGATATCTTATGAAGAGCTCTTGGACGTTTTTTGGCACACCCACAATCCGACCGAGGTAAATCGGCAAGGGCCGGACACAGGATCCCAATACCAGGCCGTGATCTTTTACCATGACGAGAAACAAAAGAAACTCGCCGAAGAGTCCAAGCAAAACCTGACTAAGGAACTAGATCAACCGATCGCCACGCAAATCCTGCCGTTCAAAAATTTCTTCAAGGCGGAAGAGGAGCACCAAGATTACTTCGCAAAAAATCCCCATGCCCCCTACTGCCAGATTGTGATCAAACCTAAAGTTGAAAAAATGATGTCCTCGCTCCGCTCGGTTGCAATTCGCTGATGCGAAGTAGCCAGTAGCAAAAATGGAAAATCAGAAAATGCCCAAAACGGAAAAGGAATGGGAACGGAAACTTAAGCCCGAGGAGTATGCGGTCCTGCGCCAGGGCGGGACCGAAGCACCTTTTTCGGGCGAATATGTTTATACCAAGGACAAAGGGATGTACCGTTGCCGCGCCTGCGGGAATGAAATATTCTCTTCCGAAACTAAGTTTGAATCCGGCACCGGCTGGCCCAGCTTCTATGATGCGATACCTGGGGCGGTAAAACTACAGGAGGACAAAAGTTTGGGAATGGTCCGAACCGAAATTCTTTGCGCCAAATGCGGCAGCCACCTGGGCCACGTTTTCGACGACGGTCCCCAACCGACTGGGAAGAGGTATTGCATCAACTGTGTTTCGTTGAATCTGGAGAAATCAGCTCAAGAATAAACGATCAACTTTTGCGGCGAAGACAAAATCGGCCTCGTGGAGGCCGTTGATTTTATGGGTGTAGTTTTGGACTTCCGCAAATCCCCAGCCGAAGGAAATCTCGGGGTGGTGACCAACATCCTCCGCCAACCTACCAACGTGATTCACAAATTCCAGCGCGGATTTGAAATCGGAAAAAGCAAAACGCTTCTTAAGATGGTGTTCCTCAACCACTTCCCAACCGTTGTTTAGGTCTTGGTAAAAAGATTGCAGTTCCTCACCCTTCAGCGGCGGCACGCCGCCCTGACAAGGAACGCATTTCATGCTTGCTAAATCTTTCATCTTAGTTCGGTTCCGTACCACCTCAAGAATAACAAAGAAAGCCCCAAGATTGACGAAGTAAAACCGCCGATTATAATTAAGACCAACTTGAAGAAAAGGAGGAGAACATGGGGTGGATCGACTGGCTTGGAATGATCTTCACTTTCTCAAGCTCATACTTTCTCTCCAAGAAGATGAAGGTAGGGTGGATTTTCTACGTCCTCTCTTCGCTCGTCTGGGGAGCCTACGGGATCTGGGTGGTGCACTCTAACGCCATCGTGATCATGAATGTGGTCCTTATGTTCAACGGTGTGCGCGGATTTCGCAATTGGGGAACCGGTCCGTCCTAATAACCCTTGAGGAGAATAGAGATGGATTGGGTTGCGTCGATATTCACGGCATCCGGATCTTTTCTGCTCTCTAAGAAATGGCAGTACGGTTGGCTTCTTTCGGGCTTTGCCAATCTGCTTTGGATGGCGTACGGAATCTGGGGAGCCCATTCGATTCCACTCGCGGTCCTGAACATCTTTATGGCCACCAACGCCATCCGCGGCTTTCGCAACTGGAAGAAGGGACAAGTGCTCTAGGATCTTAAGGCCCGTGCTTACCCGCCGGGCCCTTTTCCTCTTGAGTGTTAGAATTCCTCTGGAGAATATGGCTAAACCTTTGGCGGAGCTAATCCGTCCTCAAACTTTGAAAGAGTTTATCGGGCAGGAACACCTCGTCGGCAAAAACAAGCCGATCCTTCTTGCGATCAAAAACGGCAAAATCCATTCGATGATTTTCTGGGGACCTCCCGGTTGCGGCAAAACCACCCTCGCCCGAGTGATCGCGAATGAGATCGGCGGCCAGTTCTTCGCCCTCTCTGCTGTTTCCGCCGGAAAAGGAGACGTGAAGAAGATCGTGGAAGTCGCCCGGGGATTCCCGCCCGGCAAGACGATTTTCTTTCTCGATGAGATCCACCGCTTCAACAAAGCCCAGCAGGATTATCTGCTTCCCTATGTTGAAGACGGCACTCTCACTCTCGTCGGCGCGACCACGGAAAACCCCAGCTTTGAAGTCATTGCTCCGCTCCTCTCGCGCTGTCAAGTTTTTGTGCTGGAACCGCTCAACGACGAAAATCTCCGCGAAGTTATCCGGCGGGGATTGAAAGAGCTCAAGATTCCGCAACTCCAAAAAGACGCCGAGGACTTCCTGATGAACTTTGCCAACGGCGACGCGCGGCAAGCGCTCAATCTGCTTGAGGCCACCTCTCACCTCTATAAGGAGATTAATCTTGCCAATCTCAAGAATGCTCTGCAGAGCAAATTCCTCCGCTACGACCAGCTTGGCGAAGAACACTACAACACGATTAGCGCTTTCATAAAATCGATGCGGGCAAGTGACGCCGACGCCGCTCTCTACTATCTCGCCCGGATGGTGGACGCCGGTGAGGATCCGCTCTTTATCGCCCGCCGGATGGTGGTCTTTGCCTCAGAAGATATCGGGATGGCCCAGCCGACCGCGCTGGTGGTTGCGAATGGGGTCTTTCGGGCCTGCGAAACGATCGGCTATCCCGAATGCCAGGAAAATCTGGCCCACGGTGCGGTCTATCTTGCTCTCGCCAAGAAGGACCGGTCCGCCTACAACGCCTATATGGAAGCCTTGAGCGACGTTAAAAAGTACGGCAACCTGCCGGTCCCGCTCCAAATCCGCAACGCTCCGACCAAGCTGATGAAAGAACTCGGTTACGGTAAAGGGTACGAAAGATACCCAAATGAGAGTCTCTTGCCGGAAAAAATCAAGGGGCGGAAATATCTCAAACCGGCTTCTCCGCGGTCTTAAAATACGTCTCGATTAAGACTACATCCTCCAAATCTTTTTCTCTGGCCAAGCGCCGCTTCCATTCCAGTGTCCTTTCCAGCGTGACGAACCTAATCCCATCAATCAAATCGGCTTCTCGAATGAGAGCATCGGCATCATAGTTTAAAATCGGCTTGGCGCAAATTTCAATTTTCCCGATTCTAATCCTTTGGCAATCTTCGCTTTCCTCCACCGGAAACCTTTCGGACAGCCGATTCCAAAGATCCTCGGTCACAATCAGGTCCAAATCGGCAGACTCCCGCAAGCCGCGGATTCCCAAAGGACCGCTCCCGCCGACGGCGAACTTTTCCCGCGGAAGTCCAAGTTTTTCCAACTGCTGCAACAAATCTTTCATCGGTCCTTTACAATCCAGCGTAGCAAAACCTGGCAAAAGTAGAGATAATCCTTTTGCGGTAGGATAAATTGGTGCTTTATCTCAATCTTTTACTTGCTTTCGCCGGATATCTCCTCGGCCGATTCGGCCACGCTTATCTGAACGTTTGGCTGGAAAACCCGGACTGGGCACCGCACCACTGGATCTACGGCGCAATTCTGATGGTGGTCGGATTCTTTTTCCGGGATAAACCCTGGGGCTGGGCGGTTTTCTTTTTCGGTCTGGGTCACTTCATCAGCGACTTGAAAGACTTTATTAATCTGAAGTTCATCGGCCCGGACGAAGAAGGCCCCCAGAAATTCTGGGGGGTCGACTAAATAAAAGGTTTACGAAGAGAACCGGGGAAAGACTAGAATCAAGGCGAAGTTATGAAAGTCATCAAACGAATCCTCATCGGCCTGGTGGTTTTGGTTGTTGCGGTCGTGGTTTTAATTACTGTCTCAAGCAAAAGAGCCATCTTCAACAGCGGCGTTCCTCTGGGCGGAATCACCTTCTCAGAAGAGAAAGTCACCAACTTTCCGGTTTACCCGGGATCACAGTTCACCACCGAAGATACATCCGTCACCGTTCCCGACGATCTTCGCCGGGTGGTCAGCAACAGTCCCCGCTGGAACCGCTATCTCACCAACGCTTCCGCAGATACCGTCGTGGAGTGGTACAAAACAGAGACTGCTGAAGCCGGATTGGGAGAACTTAAGGCCCGTGAGGATCCGGGAGCGTATATCGTCGCCCAAGGCGATACCCGCTACGCCCTTTACGTCGTTACTCTCGGAGAAACTACCAACATCATTATCGCCTCGGGGAAAGAATAATTTTTCATCGTGTATAATAATTGTCAGCATGAAGGAGGTGATGATAAATGTCTAAAAGATTATTCGTAGGAGGACTACCGTATAGCGTGAACGATTCCAAGCTGGAAGAAATGTTTTCTGCAGTTGGTATAGTTTCATCGGCAACCGTAATCACTGACCGAGAAACTGGCCAGAGCAAGGGATTTGGATTTGTCGAATTTGAAAAAGACGCGGACGCTGACGAAGCGATTAAGAAGTTAAACGACACCGAAGTCGATGGGAGAAGGATCGTCGTGAACGTAGCGAGGCCTCGAGAAGAACGACCGCAGTTTGGCGATCGCGGCGGCCGTCGCTTCTAATTTCACTCCTTTAACTAAGGAAAACACTAAATCACCCCGAAAGGGTTGGAGTTCTTCTGGTTTTCAAAATAAAACGCCCCGGTTGAAAACCAAGGCGTTGTTTGCCGATCAACCCTGCTTGAACTCCCGAAGCTGCCGCCGCATTTGGATCCGCACTTTCTCCGGCCGAACCTTCCAGAACCTGGCAAATATCGGCGCAAAGAAGGAGACCATCGCTTCATCCGGATCTTTCTCGCTCACTTCGGCCCAGTTGCGGACCGTCATGGCGACACCGGTTACCCTCTCCTTGGGAGCCAAGACGACCTCCCAGATTTTTAGGTCGAGGGGTTTACCGAAGACCGTCAGCTCGGCGTTGATCACGAACTTGAGCTCCGGAACTTCCATATCTTCCTCAACCACTCCCGCCCGCCACTTTCGCCAGGCTTCTCGGAAGGGACTGGAGAAAGATAGGTAGGCAAGCCGGACCGTATCAATCCCGAGCTTGACCACCGGAAATAATCCGAACGCCAGCACAGCAGGGTGGAAGGTGTAGGGATTCGGCTCCTGAAAGCCCGGTCCCAGCAAAATCCGAAAGCCCCAGATAAGCGGGCGGGTAAGGATAAATATTGCCAGAGCCCAGACCGCTATACCTACCAGATCACGGTGAGGAAGAATAAACCCTCGAATGACCAAGACCAGGAGGAAAAGGGCCGGCAGAGTCACCAGAACCCAGCCGAAAACGGCGGCGATGAATTCACCCATCGCAATCTCTCCTTTCCTAAACTAGATTAGATTAATTCTAACCTGTAACTGTGGGAAGGCAAGGAGGAAATTCAAAATCGGCCAAAAGCCTTCCGCAATTCCTCTTTGGCGCGGCCGAGAACGGCGAGCTGCTCTGAAGGAAGGTTCTCTCCGGCCCGGTTGATGTAGAAGTTGAGCATTGACATCGCCGACTGGAACGGCGGGGCCTTTCTCCGCGAACTCTGTTCCGCGGACCTTTTTAAGGAAAGGGCGATTTTTCTGGGGTCGTCCCACGTAAAGACTCCCGGCTCCAAGTCCAGCGCGTTGCTGCGCCGGGTCACTTCTCCGGACCACTTTGCCCGCAAAGCTAGCTTCATCGGAGGTCATCTTCCGCCGGAGGGTTCGGGGCCGGTTCGGTTCTCTTCTCCGGTGGGGCCAGCCGTTGGACGCGGGCGACGGTGCCGTCCTCAAACATCACTTTGATCCCGCGGGGGTGAAAGGGCGCGCTGGTTAAAATCCGCCGGACCACCCCTTCGGTCAGGTCTTCAGTCCCGTAGTTGCGCTTCTCGATCGCCCAGACCCGCTGGCCGATTTTGATCTCACTTCTCGCTGGAACTTTGGAAACGTCGGGATCATCCATCATAGACAAAATCTATCACAAAAATCTAAGATTTTTGCCAGGTTCGCGAAGCGGGCCTTCCAGAAATTATTGGGTCTGAATGTTAACCGAACCGGCCCCGACCGATACTTCGATCTCCAGTTTGGTCTCGGCGCCGGCATAGTTTTCGGAGGTGTAGGTTCCGTCTGCGGCAAAGCCGCTGGTGATGGCTGCCCCATCGACTTTGAGATCTCCTATCCCCACATCGTAGGTGGCTTTAAAACCAACTCCCTCGGGAAGATTGACCGTCACGGACCCCGCCCCCACCTCCAGTTTGATCCCTTCGGCGGGAATCGAATTTTTCCCCAACGTAACCGTGAGCTTTCCGGCCCCCAGATCTAGGGTGATCTTTTTTTCTTTTAGCTCATCCAGGTTAATCGTCCCGGTCCCGGCGCCCATCTTCATCGCCAAGGTAGTTGGCACTTCCGGTTTTCCCAGGGTAAAGTCGTAGCTCCGATCCCCAAACCAGAACATGTGGAAGCCGAAATCGGTGTCGTTGGAAAGATTGATGCTCAACTTGCCGTCTTTCAAGCTGCTGGCTACCCGCGGTTCCCCGTACCGGCCGGAATAGATTGCGTCCACCTTGAAAAAGTCGGAGGTCGAGGAGTCATCCACCAGCGTAAAAGTGGCGGCGCCGATTGAAACGGTCACATCCCTTTCTTTGGTTCCCGCGTAATCGGGCTCCTCCACCCGAATTTGTTTGGTCTTTTCCCCGTAATCGGTGAGGGTCGTGCTGAACCGGCTGAACCAGGACATATGCGTTGAGAAGTAATCGTGCATTGTGGGCACGGCGGACGTGAGCGCCAGCAGCATCACCGCTAAGAACAGGATAAAGCTAACGATCGCAATCGTGATACCGGAGAACCAGGACCCGCCCAGGATTAGCTGAACTCCCCAGAGAACCAAGAGGAGCGGCCAGAAACGCCAGAGGACTCCCCAGACGGTCCAGGGCAAAACTCCCAGGTTATTCAAAAGGAAGATGACGCCGATAAAAATTAGAAACATCGCCCAGACTGCTCCGGATCCGTGGCGCTCTTTTTCTTTGGGCGGCTCAGGGATTACTTTTTTAATTTCGGCCATTTCTCATCAGGACGGACACTCCGATAGCGATCAGGATCAAGGGCCAAAGCTTGGCGACGTTAAACCAGAAAAGGCCGAAGCTTTGGAAAAGGAAGAGCACTCCCAAAACCAAAAGGATCACGCCGGTCCACATCCGAGTGTTTTCGGTCCGGATCTCCCCCGCCAGCTGCTCGGCCTTTTTCCCGATCTCCCGGGCGTTTTCTTTGATTGTCTCTTCGGAGTAGCTCGAAACTTTGGATTGGGTGGGAATAAAAAGCCACAGGAGGATATAAAGAAAAACTCCGCTTCCCCCAAAAACCACTAAAAGGATAAAGATCAGCCGGATCAGGGTTGAGTCAACTTCAAAGTAATCCGCGAGGCCGCCGCAGACGCCGGCGATAATCCGATCGGATTCGGAACGGTAAAGTTTTTTGGGTTTGGGGAGGGTGGTTTTCTTTGCCTTAGAGGTTCTTTCCGCCATCTACACCTCTAGTATATAAGATTCGAACTCTAACGAATGCCGGTGTCGATATTGATCGTTACTTCCGTAGTTTCCCCGGCCTTCACCGTGACAGTCTGAGGCAGCACGCTGGCACATCCCAGCCAATCGCAATCCTTGAGAGTGACTTGATAAGTCCCGGGCGCAAGATCGGCGACCGAAAAGATCCCATCGGAGGAGAGGTCGGAGATGGTTTTTTGGCTGGACTGAGACTCCAAGATGACTTGATTGGAAGAGAAATCTAGAGGTTCGGCATCGCAGGGCTCCACCGGGCAGAGCGGACCGATGGATACTTTTCCGGTGACGGTACCGGTCTCCCCCGGACAGGGAGCGAATTCGCAGTTGGGGCCGGTGCGGCCGACGGCGGAGCCGTCAGGGCAGATCTTGGCTTCTTCGGTGCAGGCCACCGGCTCGGGGGAAATCCATAGCTTCCAAACTAACCACCCCGCCCCCAAAAGAGCAACCGCAATGGCGATAAACAAAACGGTCTTTTGCTTCACTAATCTATTCTACGATTTTTTGGTGAGGCGGGCTTGAACCACCGGAGAGGTTAGTTCCCGCAGGGCATCGGCGGCGATCGAGCGGGCGCTTTTGGAATCGATCTTCCGAATTTCCTTGGCGACCGCAATCGCCCGCCGATTGAGGGCTTTATTTCTTTTGCCGATATTCCGCAGCGCCCAGTTGACCGACTTACGGACGTAATTGCGTTCGTCCACCGACGCGCTTTTGATCAGCGGGAAAAGCTGCTCAAAATACCGATCCGTAAGAGCCTTGTTCCACCATGCCAGTTCCGCAATCAGGGAAAAGGCGGTCCGGCGGACAAACTCCTCCTCCCGCCGGGACCACTCGGGGATTTTTTTGACCGCAAAAGGAGTGTGGGCGATCAGCTCGCTTACCTGGTCCACCGTGTCCCAGCTGTCAAAATCTTTTACCCATTTTTCCAGCTGGGCCTCGGTCACTTTTTCCGGCTCGTCCACAAATCCGGCCAATATTCGCGCCTCGTGAATTCCCGAATCCCAGAGCTTTAAAGCCAGCTGGTGGTCTTTGCCGATTTCCTTGGCGATTTTTCGCAAGTCGTAAATGGAGATGCCGAGCGTGTTTTTGGAGTTGATCCCAAACCGCGCCATTCCCTCGATATTTTTAGGATTTTTGAGGGACCTTAATTTCTGAATAACCTGCACGTAACCTGCCATCAACCCAATTTTAGCTTAGGACCACTTGTCGAGAAAATCCAGAACAACGGGGAGTTCGGTAACGCCGTCATCGGCGGTGAAGTGGCCTTTGGCCTGTTCCACCACAATTTCCGCGCCGAGCTTTTCCGCAAAGATTTTGCGGTTGGACTCTAGCGGAACCCAGGGGTCGCTGTCGGAGAGAACGGCGGCGAAATGTTTGGCTTGGCTTTTAATCTTGTCGAAATCAAGCGGAGTCTCCTCCCACGGGCGGGCAAGGGGTTTCTCGTCCTCGGTCAAACCGATCAACTCTCCCGTAAACCCCGCTACCATGACCACCCCGCCGGCAATTTGCTCCGAAGGCCGCGTCTGCAAAAATCTAAGGATGGTCTGACATCCTAAGCTGTGACCCACGAAAAAGGTTTCCTCGTCGACCGCGCCCACTATCTCGACCATGGTCGAAACCCAATCCCCGATTCGGGGAGTTTTCGGATCGGGCATTTGCGGGGCGATCACGGAAAATCCCAGTTTTTCCAATTCTTCTCTAAGCCAGGGGAACCAATTGTTATCGGGATTTCCATCCCAGCCGTGAATTAAAAAAGCGCGCTTCATCGAGGAAAGTTTAGCATCAGGATTGGTATAAATTGGGATTTTCGAGGTGGATCAGCGCCATCCGGATCGCCTCTTCGGAAAATTCCTTCCGGTTAAGCCGGCCTTTGGTCAAAACCCCAATCGCCCCTTCCGCCGAGCCGACCTTGGGATTGGATGTCATTCCCGCCTTGTGCATCGCCTGGTTTAGATCCAGCCCATCCTCTAAGACAAGCTTCATCACATGCGGCGGACACTCAAAGGCGGAGGAGAGGCCCAGATGGTAATTCCTCCCGTCAAAGATGGCGCAGGCCTGCAGTTCGAAGTAGCCGGTTTTGGCGTGGGGAGAGGCCATAAACCCGCCCTCCAGCCCGATGCTGTAGTCGCAATCGCCAAAAGCATTACGGGCCCGGTTCTTGGCCCCGTTTACGATATCATTGATGGTCTTGGGCTGTTCCGGCACGCCTGAGGAAACTTCCACTCCCGAAACTTTCACCCCCGGGAAAACCTCCGGATAGTCGGCCAAAATTTCCCGCACCGCCGCGAGCTTAACCTCGTTTTTGGAACCCACGATAACTTTCATAAGATAAGGATATTTTAGCGCTAAACAAAAAAAGAGTCCGCTGGGGAGAACGGACTCGTGTGGCCGGTCAGAGCTGCAGGAAAAACATAAAATGATCAATGGCCGCGGGATCAAAGAGATCGTTGACCACGCGCTCTTCCGTAAACCCGAACCGCTTGGCAAGATCCTGGATCCGCTCGTAGATCATATCCCAGGTAGTGGAGGTAGGTGGGGACGGAATGAGCGAAGCCCACTCTACCAACTCCTCCACCAGAAACCGCACTTTGGCGGGATCACGCTCCCTAAACTCCTGGAGCTTCAGATCAAAAAGCGCCTGCAGTTCGGCTTTGTCCAAGGTTTCTCCTCCTATTTCCTAACCGTAGCCCCAACTACAAGTGCGCCAACAAAGATCAGAAAGATCAAAACAGTGGTTGGGATTTCCGAAACCTTGACAGCCAGGCCCATCACGGCGGCTCCCATTATGGCTCCTCCTGAAGCCGCCAGCGCGACCTTCCAAAACCCAGTCTCAATCACGGGCATCGGCTTCTTAGCCACACTCTTCTCCTTTCTTTCGGCTAAATTTTAACACTCGGAAAAAATAACTTAAGTTAAGGGGTGGCTACTTTATCAAAAAACTCTTCAGCGAATCTAAGAGCTCCAAAAGCTTATCAAGAAGGAACTGGCCGAAATTGATGAGGAAGGGGATGTACTTGCCGTCAATGATTACCTTCACCAAAAACACGATCGCCGCGACCAAAAGGATGGAGAAAGCTATTTTCTTGATTAGTTTTAATGCGGTTTTAAACATGGTGTCGAATCTGGACTACCAACACTTCCGGCGCATATTGCGGCATTGGTAGATATCGCACAAACTCCAGTAATATCCGCAGGAAGCGGTGTCGCGCCCATTGTAAGAAACATTCCTTACCCCCTGACAGTCCCAACAGAGAATATAGTAGTTGCTGGTTTGGCCGCTGCTTCCGCTTGTGCCGGAGCTGCTTCCGCCAGAACAAGTTAATTCCCCGCAAGGATCGCCTTGGCAGGTTGTTCCTTTAGGACAATAAAAGCACTTGCCGGCATTCGGATTACCACTCAAAATTACGTCCTGATCGCAATAGCCGCATGACACAGACCCCGATTTGGCGGGGCAGATGCTGGCTGGAGTAGAAGTTTCGAACTCTTTAGAAATAGTCTTCGCCCACTGGGGAGCAAATTTGATCACCTGGACCAACGCTACCACCCCGGCCAGGACCAAGGCGACAACCAACAAAACCTTATTTATTTTGTCGATAACGGTTGCGAGGGTATCTATAAAGATAATTCTACGCTACTGAGACGGGTTAA
>MEUW01000006.1:0-3100 GCA_001772805.1 candidate division WWE3 bacterium RBG_19FT_COMBO_53_11 | reverse complement strand
GATCCGCTTTAATTTTCCTAACGATTCTTTCCCCTGTCGGATTGATACCTTGAACTTCAAGATTAGACGCTATTCTATTAACAAGCCCCGCCATTACCTGGGGCGAAAGTTTTTTCTCGCCGGCAAAATCATGCTGCAGCGTCTTAACTCTCTTTCGCTCCTCTTCCATTTCTTTTTGATTTTGGAGCGCAACTACGCCGGGTGAGAGAAATCTCCGATACTTGAGAAAGATTTTCAAATCCCAATCTTCAAACGGCTTAGCTAATTCGGAAAAGTATTTCTTTAGCTTCTTGGTCTCCGCATCCTCGTCTCCTTTAACTTCCAAACTACCCTCCCTCTTCTTCTGAAGGAGTGCATAAAAATTCCCGGCGACACTTAGAGAAAGACTAGCGCGGTCGCTCGAAACCGCCAGGCGGTACCACCCGCTTCCAAAGGGGTCGATGATTTCCACAAATTGCGCTTTATCGCCGGCACTTTCTCCGATACCGCCCAATCTTTTAATTTTTAGAACTACCCCGTTTGCAAAATCAACAAAGTAATCGCTTCCTTTTACACCTACGCCGTTCACAGAATGGGCGGAAGGCCGGATATAGAAATTGTCTTCGAATCCCAGTTGATCGAGCAGATAAGCTCCCAGCAGAGTTGCCATTGTGCAGGCGATCGTGTTTGTTTCTACATCTATCTTTGGAGAATCTAAAACTTCCATTTTGGGGGATGGGGGAAAATTCGCGTTTGTGTAATCCGTCAAAAAAACAAGTCTAGAAACCGGATTTCTAATCCTACTCATCCGGCTTTTAAGCTTGCCGATATCCATTCCGAAATGCTCTAAAACCTGGGGTGCGCTCTGATACATCCCGTCAAATAGGGCTTGACGCATTAAACTAGGTGAGGAGTAAACGTTCTCACTAATTTTTTGCGGATTAAGAAAAACTACTCTATTAAAGGCGTCGTAAAGTTTTTTTGAAAATTCAATTATCTCTCTGTCCACTAAATTTAAGGATAACTTAAAAGGAGGTGCTAAAACCCGTCCATTCCGGCACCGGGCATTGGAGGCGCACCAGCGGGCGGATTCTTTTCGGGGAGATCGGTGATCAAAGCTTCGGTGGTCAAAATCATTACCGCGACGGAGCTCGCGTTTTGAAGAGCGGAACGGGTCACTTTGGCCGGGTCAATAATTCCTTTCTTGACCAGATCGGTGAATTCTCCAACCATTGCATCCCAACCGTAGGTGGCGGCGCCTTCGCCAGTCTTCTTCTCGATCTCGGCGACGATGTAACCGGCATCCGACCCGGAGTTGGCGACGATCCAACGGACGGGTTTATCGAGTGCGTCGTGAACGATCTTGTATCCGGTCGCAACATCGCCGTCCTTCTTGACAGAATCCAAAACTTGGCGGGCGCGCAGAAGCGCGACCCCTCCGCCAACGACGACTCCCTCTTCCAGTGCGGCGCGAGTGGCTTCGTAGGCGTCGGTGACGCGGTGCTTCTTCTCCTTCATCTCAACTTCGGTGGCGGCACCGACCGAAACCACCGCCACGCCGCCGGAGAGCTTGGCGAGCCGCTCTTCCAGCTTTTCTTTATCATAGTCGGAAGTCGTTTTCCCAATCTGCTTCTTGAGTGATTCGATCCGGCCGTTAATCTCGCCCTTTTTGCCGTGCCCGCCGATGATAAGCGACTCTTCCTTGCCGGCGATCACTCGGTCCGCCGAACCCAGGTCCTCGACCGTGACCGAATCCAGCTTGCGGCCGGTTTCCTCGGAGATGAAGTTTGCGCCGGTCAGAACCGCAATGTCCTGGAGCATCTCTTTCCGGCGGTCGCCGAATCCGGGGGCCTTGATCGCAATCACGTTGATTGTCCCGCGAAGCTTGTTGACGATCAGGGTCGCGAGCGCTTCCCCGTCGATGTCGTCGGCGATGAAAACCAAATCCTTGGAAACTTTTACGACACCTTCCAAGAGGGGCAAAAGATCATTCATTGAAGAAAGCTTGGCGTCCGTGACCAGAATGTGGGGGCTCTCGACGACCGCTTCCAGCCGTTCGGTATCGGTGATAAAGTAGGGGGAAGCGTAGCCCTTGTCGAGGACCATTCCGTCCTTGTACTCAACGCTCGTTTCCATTCCCTTACCCTCTTCGACGGTGACTACCCCGTCGTCGCCGACCTTTTCAAAGGCCTCAGCGATCATAGCGCCGATCGTCGGGTCCTGGGCGCTGATAGTGGCGATCTGGGATTTTTCTTCCTTGGTCTTGATTGGCTTCGCCATCTTCTTGACCTGTTCGATCACCAGATTAACGGCCTCTTCGACCCCGCGCTTAAGCAACATTGGATTCGCGCCGGCGGCGATCGCCTTCATTCCTTCGGTCACGATTTGTTGAGCGAGAAGAGTAGCGGTGGTGGTGCCGTCGCCGGCGACGTCGTTGGTTTTGGAAGCCGCCTCCTGCACGAGCTGGGCACCCATGTTCTCAAACGGGTCTTCGAGCTCGATCTCTTTCGCCACGGTCACACCGTCGTGGACGACGTTCGGCGCGCCCCACTTCTTATCGATCGCTACGTTCCGGCCCTTTGGTCCCAAAGTGGTTACGACCGCTCTTGCGAGCTTATCGATCCCGGCTTTCATTTTTTCGCGGGCTTCTTCCGCGTAAACGATTTGTTTGGCCATTGTTAGTCAGTTGCTTAGGTTGCTTAAGTTACTTAAGTTTCTTAGGTTTGGATCCCAAGCAACCCAAGTCACCTAAGTGTCCCAAGTAACTATCCCTCAATTACGGCGAGGATGTCCTCCGCCGAAACCATCAGATAATCTTTTCCTTCGATCTTGAGCTCGTCCCCTCCGTAGCGCTTGTAGAGGACCCGGTCACCGACTTTGACGGCGGGCTTGACCATTTCGCCGTGATCGCTCTTGCCGGGGCCAACCGCAACGACCTTCCCCTCTTGAGGTTTTTCTTTGGCGGTATCAGGAATCACCAATCCTGAGGGGAGCTGGGTTTCCCGCTCCATCGGTTCGATTAAAATGTTGTCTAAAAGAGGTCGGATGCTGAGTTTAGGCATTCTGGAAATAAAATAGCCCTCGCAGGCAGGGCTTTGGGCAGGGGCCTAGGCCAGTATAA
>MEUW01000005.1:8246-17848 GCA_001772805.1 candidate division WWE3 bacterium RBG_19FT_COMBO_53_11 | reverse complement strand
GGGCTAACGCCATAATTGATGTTAGCTACTTTCGCAGAAGGGTGCTCGCGTCCCGTTATGGCCTAAATGAAGAGGAAATCACGGTTATTTTAAATACCCCGCCGAAGACCTGGCAGGTTAAGAAGACCAAAAAATTGCACAAAATGTTCTCCCTCCCCGAAGACGCAAAGATCGTTCTTTACCAAGGGGGAATGTTGTCCGGTCGGGGCCTCGACAAGCTTATTTTTTCGACGGAGTTTCTTCCAGACGATGCCTATCTATTTTTGATTGGGGGAGGGGATAGTTTTTCGGATCTTAAAGCAGTTGCCGAAAAATCTCCGGCTAAAGATAGGATTAAATTTATTCCGACCGTCCCATTAAAAGAGCTCCTTTCCTACACCGCTGCTGCCGATGTAGGGGTGATTCAAATGCTTAACACTTCTCTCAATAACTACTACAGCATGCCGAATAAGATTTTTGAGTATATGAGCGTGGGTTTACCGGTTGCCTCCCCGGATTTTCCCGAGCTCAAACAGCTGTTGGAAGAAGTCCAATGCGGAGTTGTTTTTAATCCCGAAGATCCCAAAGATATTGCACGGGCGATCAATGAAATTCTCTCCGACCCAGCAAAAGCTAAAAAGATGGGTCAAAATGGGTTGAGAGCTTTTAACGAAAGGTACAATTGGGAGGTTGAGGAGAAGAAACTGTTGGAGATTTACCAAAATCTTTGACCAGTTCTTAAAGTTATGGAGATATTTAAAATATTTTCAAGTTCGACGGTTGCGAAGTTCGGGGTTTTGTTTGTCCTAATTTTAGGTTTATCCACTGTTTTTTACTTGCGGTTGAAAACTAATAAAGTTTCGCTTTCCTTCGAACCTTACATGGGGAAGTGGGGGGATGTCGGTTTTGATTTGGGGCAGAGATTTATTATGGGAGAAGACGGCATAGTACTAATGCCCTACAAGGTTACTGAAAGCGGCAAGTTTACGTCGGTTAAGAATCATGAAGATGCCGATATTTTTCAACAAATGCCAATGCTTATCGGTCAATACGCTCTTGGTAGATATGCTCAAATTTACTATGGCAATTCCACCCCCGAAGTTCGTCAGGATTTCTTTAGACATGCCGACTGGTTCGTCGAAAAACAGAATTCGCAGACCGGAACTTACCTTGTGAACTTCAACTGGGCGGATATAAATGCTCCTTGGATTTCGGCAATGTATCAAGGTCGAGCTATGTCTGTATTAGCCCGCGCTTATTACTTGTCTGGAGATGAGAAATACATAGAGGTTGCGAAACTCGCTTTTAAACCATTTAGATTGGATATATCTGAAGGAGGGGTGGTTGACTACCTTGAAGGTTTTCCCATTTACGAGGAATACCCTGGGAGTGCCGATTTTCGACATGTACTGAATGGCTTTATCTTCTCTCTTTTTGGTTTGTGGGATTTTTACCAGGTCACTGGAGATGCGGAAGTGCTGGAAAAATTTAACGCCGGTGTCGATACTCTGGTTCAAAAATTGTATCTCTGGGAGTTTGACAATGGGAGTTACTACCAGTTAGGGAATAGCAAATCATTTAGTTCGAAGTATCACCCGATCCATGTGCGGCAACTTGCTTACCTGTACGATATCACCGGTAATGAGTTCTTTTGGGATAAAGCGTTGGCTTGGGATGCAAAGACGGAAGACTATGTTCTTAAAGACCGCCCCTTGTTGGAAACCGTAAAAGGGATAGGTCGAAAATTTTTACAATTTTACCGGTTCCCGCCTGGGTTTAGGGATATCTCCTATTTGTTTAGCCTGTTTAAGGAGGAGTCTTTAGCATCGAAATGAAAATCTGTATTTCTTTAGGTACAAGACCGGAGATCATTAAGATGAGTTCGGTTATTAGAGAGTGTGCCCGGCGCAAATTGGATTATTTCATTTTGCATACCAATCAGCACTATTCTAAGAACCTGGATGAAATATTCTTCAAGGAGCTCGATTTGCCGAAGCCGAAATACAACTTGAATATCGGTTCCGGTACCCACGGTGAGCAGACGGGCAGAATGCTGATCGAGATTGAAAAGGTTTTTCTTAAGGAAAAGCCCGATGTGGTTTTGGTTCAAGGCGATACAAACACCGTTTTGGCCAGTGCTTTAGCGGCCGCAAAGCTTCACATTAAGGTCGGGCATGTGGAAGCCGGTTTGCGCAGCTATTTTAGAGAGATGCCTGAGGAGATAAATCGGGTTTTGGCCGATCACTGTTCCGATTTTCTGTTTGCCCCAACCAAAAACGCTGAATCTATTCTCATCGGTGAGGGTATCCCAAAAGAAAAGGTGTTTGTGACGGGAAACACGGTCGTGGATGCGGTTCGCCAGAATTTAGAGTTGGCCGGTAAGAAATCTAGGATCCTGGAGAAGTTGGGATTAGACAAATCCGGATACTTTTTAATTACCACCCACCGGCCGGAAAATGTTGATAAAAAGGAAAGATTGGCGGGTATCTTGGAGGGATTAAACCTGGTCTATAAGAGGTTTAACCTCCCTGTAATCTACCCCATTCACCCCAGGACGGCGAAAATGGTGGAGACATTTAAGTTGAAAATTCCGGCGGGGACACGGGTTGTTGAGCCGGTTGGTTACTTGGATTTTTTAAATCTGGAGCGGAACGCCAAGCTGGTTTTGACCGATTCTGGCGGGATTCAAGAGGAGGTGTGCATTTTGAGGGTTCCTTGCGTTACTTTAAGAGGGAATACCGAACGGCCTGAAACCTTAGAAGTGGGCGGGAATATCTTGGCAGGGGCGGATCCCGGAAAGATTTTAAAAAGCGCTGAAAGAATGTTTACGAAGAATAAAAAATGGAAAAATCCGTTTGGCGATGGCCGGGCAGGGGAGAGGATCGTAGAATACATTTTAAGAAATGGTAAAAGATAAGACAATTTGCGTAGTTGGCCTTGGTTATATCGGACTTCCGACCGCCTGTTTGTTGGCGCGTTTCGGATACAAAGTTACGGGAGTAGACATTAATAAGGAGCGAGTAAGATTGCTTTCCAATCGGAAGCTCCCGTTCGAGGAGCCGGGCTTGCCGGAACTTTTTAAGGAGGCGGTGGGGAATATGAGTTTTAGGACCGAACCGGTCCCGGCCGATGCGTTTATTATCTCTGTTCCGACCCCCACTACCGAGAACAAAAAGCCCGATTTAACTTTTGTGGAAAAAGCGTCCAAAAGTGTCAGCGAAGTCGTAAAAGACGGTAACTTGGTGGTTCTTGAGTCCACGGTTCCCCCCGGGACTTCTGAAAAAATCGTCCTTCCGATCTTGTTACGGAGAAGAAGGAACATCCGCGTTTACGTTTCCCATGCTCCCGAGAGAGCAATTCCCGGGAGAACGATCATTGAGATGGTCGAAAACGACCGCGCCATTGGGGGGGTAGATCGGGAGTCTACTGTGTTAACCGGAGAGATTTACTCGTCTTTTGTTAAGGGAAAAATCCATTTGACTGATGCGACCACCGCCGAATTTGTCAAACTCATCGAGAACACTTTCCGAGATGTAAATATTGCCTTCGCCAATGAGTTGGCCAAGCTCTGCGAGAGCATCGGGGTGGATGTTTGGGAAGCGCGAAAACTGGCAAATCTGCACCCCCGCGTTAATATCCATTCCCCCGGGCCGGGCGTCGGCGGCCACTGCATCAGCGTGGATCCTTGGTTTTTGGTCCGGCGGGGGAACGCCGGGACGGACATGATTAAGCTTTCCCGTAAGATCAACGACTCAATGCCGCATTTTGTAATTGAAAAAGTTTCGGAGATGCTTCGCGACATCAAAAATCCGACCGTAACTGTCTTAGGGGTTGCCTACAAGGGAAACGTGGACGACTGGCGGGAAACTCCGGCCTTAGAGATCATCAAGCTCGCCAAAGATAGAGGATGGGAAGTAAAAATTCACGACCCGTTTGTAAGGGGGTTTCCATATCGTGTCGAGAATGATTTCACAACAGCCGCGGCTAGATCGGATTGTTTGATAGTTGTGGCGGATCATAGTTTCTACAAAGAGCTGGATCCATCCAAAATTAAAGTGATGAAACGCAAGAATATTTTTGATTCGAGGAATTTGATTAATGACTCGGCTTGGAGATCCGCCGGATTCGATGTCGAAGTGTTGGGGAAGCCAAGCACGGTGTCACTTCAATCGGATTAATGCAAACTGCGGCCCTATCGACACCTCATAACCCCTGCTAAAATTGTGCTGTCCTTGCTCCGCTCGGTTGCAATTCGCGGTTGCGAGTACTGGTTAGCATTTATGGAAAAAAGAAGGGTTCTTTATCTGATCAGCCGAGAAAACATTCTCGAGCCGGGAGTTCTTAAAAGCCAGGCTCTCGATTTGGCCGGCAAGATTGTCAAAAGCGGCGCGGATACCAAAATTACGGTTTTGAATCTCCCTTCGATAAATAGGTTTTTTAAGTATTTCAGAAACTACTCCGCGGTTAAAAAGTATGCATGGAACATGGGAGTTAAGTTGGTGATTATCCCAATTTTTCCGATCGGCCGTTCCTTCATGCCGGTTTGGGCAATTCCTTTTTTTGTTCTGCAAACGGTTCCGTTGGTCACATTTTTCATCTTAAGGCACCACATCAATATCATCCATGCGCGTTCCTATCTCTCGGCTTTAACTGCCTTGACAGTTAAGCGATTTATCGGTCGGATCCGGGTGGCCTTCGATACTCGCAGCCTATATCTTCAGGAAGCTAAAACCTACGGAAGTTGGGTGGAATCCAATTCGAATTACAAATTCTGGCAAGGACTTGAAAAAAAAATGTTTGAGAATTCAGACGAAGTAGTAGTTCAAGCATCCAAGACTGTCGATTACGTGAAGAAAACTTCTCCGAAAGCTTCGGTTTCCTTGATCCCCAGTCCCGTGGACGCGGATAAGTTTAAAATGTCTGTTCGCGACAGGCTGAACGGCCGCAGGAAACTTGGGATTGCAGACGATTTTGTTTTTGTCTACTCGGGTAGATTGGGAGGGTACCATGATCCTGAATTTCTGGCCAAATTCTACTCGGCAGTAAGAAGATACGTTAAGCGGCCGCATTTTTTGGTAGCTACATATTCAGATCCGGCACCATTTATGCGCTCTCTGAAGAATTTAGATATCGGAGACCGCGAAGTTACGGTTTTAAATAATCCGCCGCTGGAAAAGATCCTGCCGCTGGCGGACGCCGGTTTTCATATCTATGATGATATCCCTATTGCTCCTTACGCATCTTCGGTGAAGATGCCCGAATACGCATCTTCCGGACTTCCTGTTATCGTAACTCCAAATATGGTCAGCGTGGCTGATTTGGTTCGAGATAATCGTTTCGGGGTAGTGGTTGATCCGTACGATCCTAAGGATATCCGTAGTAAAATGCAAAAGCTGGTTAAAGAGCGCGAGACATTCAAGAAAAACGCTCTTAAGCTAGCCAGAGAGTACTTCTCGGTGGGGGTATGCGCAGCAAAGTATATTAAGATCTATGACGAACTTATTAAAACAGGTTAATCTTGTCCGCCCGAGGCGGACCAGCCCTTGGCTGGAGAAATTGGGGATCTTTTACTTTCTGGCTTTCTTTATTTTTACCCCTCTTTTGCCGAAAATTCAAGTGGCAGCGGGGGTTTATGTTGAGCCGCTGGCTCCTTTTTTGGGATTGGGGATGGTGCTTATTATTTTGAGTTTCTGGAGGTCGGGGAGGTGGGTGAAATTCTGGGAAAAGGCTAAGAATCTGTTACTTCCAAATCGCCTTTCGTTTCTGTACTTATTACTCATCGCATTCCTTTTAGGGTCTTTTGTCTATGGATTTTTCCTGACGGGAAATTTTTCGTCCGGCGATCTGCTCCATTTGTTCAAGTTCACTTTGTATTTCTTACCCTTTCCCTTGGCGATTTACGCCGGAAGAGTTCTTGGGTCTAGGAAGATTCACCCGATCCTAGTTTTAACCGTGATCGTCGGTTTGATCACGGCGGTAGTTTCCTTCGTGCGGATCTACGAATTTATCCGATCCCAAGGTCCCGTCGATTTTTGGGTTTACAGCTTTACCAGCCGCAGCACCGGATTTCTGGGCCAGTTTCTAGATTTTAGTAACGGGGTAATTGAGTCCACCGGCAAGGCCGCCCACGCGACCTACGGTCTTTATGCCTCGGTAGTTTTAGCGGTTTGCTTAGGTCTTGCTTCTCGGGTAAAGACATTTACCTCGCACTGGTTCGCTTATATCGCTTCGGCGATGATAATCTTTTTCGGGGCGATCTTGTATGCGATCTCGCGTGGTGCTCTGCTGACGGCGTTGCTGGTCATTGCGTTTTGGTTTGGTTGGCTCTTGCTTTCCAAACGGTGGCTGCCGGTACTAATCTCCTCAATTATTTTGGTTTTGACAACTTTTGTTTTGATTAAAGAGAATCCGGCCGTGATTAATAAAGTTTCCTCAACCGTGGAAATTGATGAATCCGGAACTACCTTTGACGCCTCTACTAGCGGTCGTTTTAAGAGATGGGAGAACATAATTGTCGCTTTTCGAGAACACCCCGCGTTTGTTGTTTTTGGAGTTGGTTACAATTCCGAAAACTTACAGGAATTTACCGGAGTAACTATGACCCACAGCTTCTTCCTAGACATGTTTGCGCGCGGGGGGGTGGTGGCGTTGTTTTTGGCCCTTGCAGTCTGGTTCTATCTCTTTAAGCTTGTCCTCGGTTTTGTGTTCTCTAAAGACGGGAGAGTTCAAGCCTTCGGATTTCCTTTACTGGGATTTGCGTTGGGCTGGTTTGCAGACAACCTGATCTCCGGCGAGCAGTTCTTTTCGGATGCGCCGATGATCGCGTTTTGGGGAGTGCTTGGTTTCGTTTCCGCCCTAGCTACTAGCTACCAGCTACAAGCTACTAGCCGCAAGGTGCTAATCGCGTTGACCAGCTCCGCTCCGGGGGGAGCGCCGAAGGTGGTGTACGATCTATTGGCCAGGAGTCATAAGTCTGGAGTCAGGAGAGAGTTTGAGTTTGTGGTTGCGGCGCCGGCCGGGGGAGAGTTTATCAAGGCATTCAGGCAATTAGGCATTAAGGTATATAGGGTTCCACTGGATCGAATTGGGGTCAAAGGGTTTACGCAGCTTTTGAAAATTGCCCGTAAGGAGGGGATTGACTTGATCAATTCTCACGGCAAGGGGGCGGGGCTTTACGCCAGATTGGTTGGTTCGGTTCTCGGCGTACCGGTGGTCCAAACTTTTCACGGTCTGCACTACGATTATTCAAACAGGATTGCAAGATTCCTTTATCTCACGATGGAAAAGATGCTTGCCCATCTCACGAAATTGGTCATCAATGTTTCGGCCGGACAGCAGAGAGAGGGTCTGGACATGAAATTATTCCCGAAGTCTAAATCCCGGGTGGTCGTAAACGGGATTGACACCCAGGCGGTTGACAAGATTAAGGTGGATCGAGTGCTATTTCGGAGAAAATTGGGGTTGGAGCCGGAGGATTTTGTCGTGACCATGGCGGCGCGGTTCGATCCGGTTAAAGGCCACGAACGTTTTATCAGACTTATTCCGGATTTAGTGAATTCCACCCAAACCTTAAAGGTTTGCTTCGTTGGATCTGGACCCCGAGAACGCGCGATGAAAAAGTTAGCAAAAGATATTGGAGTTTCCGATGCGGTTATTTTTCTAGGTGAAAGAAACGACGTACCGAAGATTCTTAACGCGGTGGATGCATTTGTTTTGCCTTCGTATCACGAGGGAATGCCACTAGCAGTTTTGGAAGCGATGGCCTGCCGTCTGCCGGTGGTAGGAAGCGATGTCGTCGGGATTCGCGATCTGGTGGAAGACGGCGAGAACGGGTATTTGGTGGATTTTGATAATAAGGCAGAAGTGATAGAGGCGTTTAGGCGATTAGGCAATAAGGCAGTTAGGCAGAAGTTAGGGAAACAGGGGAGGCGAATTGTGGAACGGAATTTCGGAATAGACAAGTTTTTCGTTTCCACTCTCAAAGTTTATCGGCAGGCGCTGGCGGGATAGAAGAATATGGTTAATCCTAAGATTTCAATCATCATCCCAACTTACAACGAAGAAGAGAATATTTGGGAGTGTTTGGAGAGTTTATTGGATGAGTATATTGTGAAAAATGCGGAAATTATTGTGGCGGATGGGGGAAGCAAGGATCGCACTAAGAAAATTGTCCAAGACTTTAAGCGGAAACATCCGGATTTAGCGATCCGGCTAATCGATAACCCCTTTAAACACCAATCCTTTGGATTGAACGCCGGCATTAAAGCGGCGCAGGGAAAGATCATTGTCCGGATCGACGCCCACGCCAGCTATCCCAAAGATTACGTCCAAAGATGCGTTGAGCTTCTGGATAAAACCGGTGCCGACAACGTGGGCGGGGTGATGCACGCCAAGGGGACAGGCGGTTTCCAAAAGCTGGCCGCTTTGGCGATGAACCATCCGATCGGGGTGGGTGATGCCAAATTCCGTCTCGGCCGAAAAAGCGGTTACGTTGACACCGTCTACTTGGGAACTTTTAGAAAAGAAATCTTCAGTAAGTTAGGTTTTTTTGATCATTACCAAAATCAAGATGCGGAGTTTAATCTTAGAATTTTGGATGTCGGAGGTAAGATTTTTCTCGACAACTCAATCAAGGTGGATTATCTTCCCCGCAGTTCTCTAGGTGCGCTTATTAGCCAATATTTTAATTACGGCCGGGGTCGCTGCCGAACCACGTTAAAGCACCGGCGCTTCACCTCTTTTAGGCAGCTGTTGCCGATTCTTCTGGTATTGGGGTTGTTGGGCCCATTCTTTCTTTCCGCGCTGGTGGACCCTTTATTTTTACTGGTCCCGATTTCCTACGCCGCGGTAATGGTTCTCTTCAGCTTCCTTATTTTAAGAAAAAATTCGCACCGGTTGGTCCAATCCCTATCTTTGGCGTTGATTTTTATGTCGATGCACGTGTCTTGGGGAATGGGCTTTTGGGCGTACCTTTTGGGAATTAGCCGCTAATCGGATTTTTTACCATTGGACGGCCGCTTCGCGACCTAGCAAGAAATGTCCGCCCGAGGCGGGCATCTCTTGGACGCGATTAAAACTCGCTAGCAAGAGTTAGCTACGAAAATTGTAGCTACCTCTTGTATAATCTTGGTGGTATGTATCCGCTTTTTATTGGGAGCTGGCCGAGAAAAAGATCTTTTTGGAATGCATAAATTAATGGAACCTCACGGAGGCAAGCTAAAGGAATTGGTTGTTTCTCCAAAACGGGTTGCGGAGCTAAAGGCATCAAGCGTCAAGCTTCCCTCATGGGATTTAACGCCCCGGCAAATGTACGATTTGGAACTTTTGATGAACGGGGCCTTTTCTCCTCTGGAAGGGTTTATGGAGGAAGACGATTATCTTTCGGTGGTAGAAAATATGCGTCTTTCCGATGGAATGCTCTGGCCGATCCCCGTAGTTTTAGATGTGGGTCAGGATTTCGCCAAGCAGATTGGGGGAGGGGATCATCTGGTACTGCGTAGCCCCGAAGGGATTGCATTGGCGGTGATGCACGTGGCGGATATCTGGGAACCGGATTTGGCCGTCGAAGCCGAAAGAGTCTACGGAACCAAGGATAATGCGCACCCCGGAGTTGATTACTTGAT
>MEUW01000005.1:5295-8121 GCA_001772805.1 candidate division WWE3 bacterium RBG_19FT_COMBO_53_11 | reverse complement strand
GGGATCAGGTGATCGCATTCCAGACTCGGAACCCCCTCCACCGGGCCCACTTTGAACTGACCAAACAAGCACAACACAAAACAGGAGCGAAGCTGCTTTTGCATCCGGCGGTTGGTCCCACCAAACCGGGGGACGTTGAGTACCAGACGCGAGTGCGCTGTTATCAGCTTCTAATCGATAAATACCCCGAAAACACGGCCGTTCTTAGCCTTCTTCCTCTGGCCATGAGGATGGCGGGCCCGCGGGAAGCTCTGTGGCACGCTATTATCCGCAAAAATTATGGATGTACCCACTTTATTGTGGGCAGAGACCATGCCGGTGCCGGAAAAGATGCGCAAGGGAACTCTTTCTATGGACCCTACGATGCCCAGGAGTTGGTTAAAAAACACGAAAGCGAACTTGGTATAGAGATCGTTCCTTTTGAGGAGATGGTTTACGTTGAGGAAACCGGCCAGTACATGCCCAGTTCCGAAGTTCCCCAGGGGGCGAAGAGCTTAAATATTTCCGGATCCGAACTAAGGGATCTTTTGCAAAAAGGCCTTCCGATACCGGATTGGTTCTCTTTCCCAGAAGTTATTGAGGAGCTGCGCAAAGCTTATCCGGAGCGTGCCCGCCAGGGTTTTACGGTATTCTTCACTGGTCTTTCCGGTTCGGGAAAATCGACTTTAGCCAATGCTCTTCTCGCGAAACTGATGGAGATCGGCGGGAGGCCGGTTACCCTGCTTGACGGGGATATCGTGAGAAAACATCTATCCAGCGAGTTGACCTTTTCAAAGGAGCACCGGGATCTTAACATCCGCCGGATCGGTTATGTGGCCAGTGAAATCACTAAAAACAACGGAATTGCGATTTGTGCTCCCATCGCACCCTATGATCAGATCCGAAAAGATGTGAGAGAGATGATATCTCAGCAGGGGGGTTTTATTTTGGTTCATGTATCCACGCCGATGGAGGTTTGTGAGCTGCGGGACAGAAAAGGACTGTACGCTAAGGCTAGGGCCGGTTTGATTAAGGGGTTTACCGGCATCGACGATCCTTATGAAGAGCCGGAAGATGCGGAGTTGGTTATTGATACTTCCGGATTAACTCCGGGGGAGGCCGCGCAGAACATCATCGGCTTTCTGAAAGAAGAGGGGTACTTTTCATGAAAATCATAACAACAATTAGAGGAAAGTTGGATTTTATCGCCAAATTAAGCAGTCTTCTTGACCGAAGAGAAAGGTTGCAATTCTTAGGGGTAATGTTGGTGCACATTATCGAGGCTTTCTTCGATGCCCTCGGCGTAGTTTCTGTCCTCCCCTTTATTTATTTGGTTTCAGATCCCTCTGTTGTCGACAAGAATCAACTTTTGCATTGGGTATTCGATTATTTTGGTTTCACCAGCACCCACTCTTTTTTGATTTTTTTGGGTTTTGCGATGTTGGGAATTATTGTTGCCGGCAATCTTGTTTCGGCTTTTGCAACTTGGATCCAGCTTCGTTTTGTTTGGCGCATGAACCACCGAGTTTCATCGGATTTATTGAAAAGATATCTCTCGATGCCTTACGCGTATTTTCTAACCCAGAACAGCTCGAATCTTGGTAAAAATGTCCTCTCGGAAGTGATGCAGCTTACTAAAGGTTTTTTGCTGCCGTTAATGCAGCTTTTAACAGGTTTTGTGATGGTTTTGATTATTATTGCTATGTTGGTCTATGTTAATCCCCAAGTTACTCTTATCGCATCAGTGGCTATCGCCATTCCGTACCTGCTGATTTATTTTAATCTTCGCCGGAAACTTAGGGTAGGAGGGGAGAGGCGCCTAGAGGAAAATAGGGGAAGATTCAAAGCCGCCAACGAGGTTTTGGGGGGGATTAAGGACATAAAAGTTTTAGGGAGAGAGGGCTTTTTCTTAAAAAAGTTTTTAAAGCACTCGGAGAAGTTTTCCAATGTTCAGGCCTGGAGTGGGGTAGTCGGCCAAATTCCCCGCTACATCACCGAGACGATCGCTTATGGCGGAGCGGTTGGGGTTATCCTGTTCTTACTTTATTCGGGAAGAGATATACAGCGAATCGTTCCCCTTCTTGTTTTTTTTGCCCTTGCCTGGCGTCGACTGATCCCATCCTTGCAGACAATATTTTCATCTTTTACCGACTTGCAGTTTAATATGCCCGTTTTAGATAAGGTCTACGAGGATCTAAATGTTGGTGAGGTGGGAACGGAAAAGATGTCTTTCGGCGGAAACCTACCGCAACCTACGCCTTTCGAAAAACGGATCAAATTAGAAAATATAAGTTTTTCCTATCCCCTGGGGGGAGTTCCAGTTCTTAAAGACGTGAATTTGGAGGTCGAGAAGAATGCTTCCGTCGCGCTTGTAGGCCCAACCGGGTGCGGTAAAACAACCCTGGTGGATATTATTTTAGGGCTTCTTGTACCCAGCGAAGGCGCGATCAAAGTTGACAACATTGTGATAAATCAGAAAAACATTAAGAATTGGCAGCGCAACGTGGGGTACGTTCCTCAGCAAATTTACTTATCCGACGATACTGTTGCCCGAAACATCGCCTTTGGACTGCCGGATGAGAAAATTGACATGTCCCAAGTCAAACGCGTGGCTAAATTGGCAAACATTCATGGTTTTATCGAGAAAGAAATGTTAAGCGGGTACGATACTCTTGTTAGAGAAAGGGGGGTAAGGTTAAGCGGCGGCCAAAGGCAAAGAATTGGAATAGCCCGAGCTTTGTATAACGATCCAGAGGTTTTGGTGTTCGATGAAGCTACGAGCTCTCTTGATACAGTGACCGAGCGGGCAGTTCTCGAGTCAATAGAGAGACTCTCAAAGCTAAAGAC
>MEUW01000005.1:0-5227 GCA_001772805.1 candidate division WWE3 bacterium RBG_19FT_COMBO_53_11 | reverse complement strand
GCAGAATCGTAGCCAGAGGAACCTACGACTACCTAATGAAAAACAGTGTTCAGTTTCAGGCAATTGGAAGGGAGATTACGTAAAAATCGTACGTCAGAATTCGTAGATATCAAATAAAACAGATGAAGCCTTTTATGGTTACTGTCGTAAACCCAGATCTGATAAAAAAAATTAGAATTGAGGAGTTGCCGCCGAGAAAGCCTAATCTATTCATCGTCGGGGCTGCCAAATCAGGAACTACCGCCTTACATATTTTTTTGGATCAGCACCCTGATGTTTTCATGTCGAAGCCAAAAGAACTTCGGTTCTTTTGCAAAGATATCCATCAGGAGTTTGATGATTTCTACAGAACAAATAAAAGATTCTTTAAAAAGTACAACTTCTACCCATGCCGGACAGAAAAAGAATACCTTAGCTTTTTCAAGGACTGGAAAAATGAGAAGATCGCCGGTGAGTCTTCCCCTCAGTACTTATATTCAAAAGTTGCCGCGCAGGAGATTCAAAAATTTAACCCCGATGCAAAGATCATCATCATGTTAAGAAATCCGGTTAATTGGATATTTTCTAACTATCTGCAAGCCCTCCGATCTGGTGACGAGACCGTCAGGAACTTTGAGAAAGCGCTTTCGCTAGAAGAAGAGAGAACAAAAGGAAAACAGTTGGATAAATTTTCGTTACTCGCCCAGCCATCTAGTTTATTTTATTTTGAATGGGCAAGATTTGCCGAACAGGTGAAACGATATTTGGATGTATTTAACAGAAGGCAAATTAAGATAATCATTTATGAAGAATTTAAAAAAGACAACGCTAAGGTGTATCGAGAGATTCTAGAGTTTCTGGGGGTTGATCAAAACTTTGTTCCAGAATTTAAGCCGGTATATGTCACCAAAAAAGTAGCATTTCCCAGGCTCCTTATATTGTGGCGATCTCTTTTATTTACCAAAATGAGTTACTTTCCGTTATCCGCGTTGAATAGGTTTATTGGTGGTAAATTCTTTGGCAAAGAGCGGAAGATTCCTTCCATGGATCTCAGCTTGAAAATGGAGTTGATGAAGAAATTCAAACCCGAGGTTGAAAGGTTGGGTAAACTTGTAGGGAGGGACTTGATTTCCCTGTGGAAATACGACACCAATGAGTAATGTAGCTGTTAAACGTGCGAAAGCCAAAATGGAAGATATCACAATCTTAATAAAGACTTTTGAGCGCCCGACGAACCTGCGAAGATTGCTTAAGTCTATCTTCTCTTATTACCCCGATGTTAAGGTCGTCATTGCCGACGACAGTCAAGATCCAGAAAGAAATAAGCGATCGATTATGGAACTCTGGCCCGACAAGAACATAGAATATATTCTTCTTCCGTACGACATCGGAGTAAGCGAAGGGAGAAACCGGGCTTGGCGGAGGATTAAAACCATGTACTTTGCTGTGTGTGATGACGACTTTGTCTTTGACCACCGTACCAATTTGCCACTTATGCGGCAGAATTTAGAGGAATATGAGGTTGATATGGTATGCGGTGCGTGTTTTGAATACGGGCAAAAAAGGAATTTGAGCATGTTTTATATGCTATTAGAAAATATCCTTGGATGGTTGTACGACGCCGGGTTGCACCTCTCCTTTTTATACCGGCGAATATACTGCGGAAAATTCGAATACGATTCCACACGCAAAAAACTTCAAGTTATTAAATATGATCTTACTAAGAGCGGCAAAATCTTTGAGGCCGATCTTGCCCCGCAGTTTTTCCTCGCCAAAACCTCGATCAGAAACAGGGTTATGTGGAGACCCGAACTTAAATTTGCCGAACACCCAATATTTTTCTGGGACCTTAAAAAAGCAGGGTTTAAGGTTCTGCTGAATACTGATGTAGGGGTAAACCACTTTAGAGTAATGCCGTTAAATTATATAAGGCGAAGACAAGAAGAAAAATTCCTCGATGAGAATAGATTGCTTGGGATGAAGATTATGAACATCGAGATCTTTGAGAATGAAGCAGACCGGAGAATTTACAAATATAAAAATGGCAGTTTTACGAAAGAAAGGATGGTTGTTTAGAGCTCTTCTATGAAAAATACCGAAGTAAATAGAAGACCAATTTTTATCGGGGGTTGTCCCAGGAGCGGCACGACGATGCTTGGATCTATGCTTGGTTCTGGGGATCATTGTATTACCACACCAGAGTCGCTTTTTAAACAAGAGATACCTAGGCGGCTCAGCGTGGATTGGTCAGTTGGAATAAATAGAAGAGAGTTTATTAGTGCGTTAACAAAGAATTTTGAATTTAAATTGTGGGAAATCCCATTACCGGTTGATTCATTGCCCTTGATTCTCACCAAGTCCGATTACAGAAACCTGCTATTTAATCTAGTTGATTCCTATGCTAGTACAGTAAACAGATCTGATTGGAAGGTGTGGGTGGATCATACCCCAAGGAATATTATACGTCCATTGATGATGCTTGATATATTTCCGAACGCAAGGTTTATTTCTATTGTTAGAGATCCTCGAGGTGTTGCCGCGTCGATTATCCCCCTTGATTGGGGGCCTAATACTGCCAGAGACGTTGCGAAATTGTGGGCCGACCGGCTCCTTGCGATTCTCGCGCTCGAATCCGCCTTCCCTGATAAGTGTCTTAGAGTTAAATATGAGGATTTAGTGCTTAACCCTCAAAAAAACTTACAAGCAATTTGTGATTTTTCGAGAATAGAGTTTGAGTCTTCCATGGTATTAGGCAAAGGATTTAAACTTCCCGATTATACAAAGGAGCAGCACAAGCTGGTCGGGAAAGCGCCCGATGTAACAAGAACAGATGCCTGGAAAAGAGAGCTAACCGATCAGCAAATCTATCAAATTGAGAGATTGCTTGGGGATTTGTTAGAAATGATGGATTACACAAAGATCGGGTTTAGACCACCACCGCAAACTATTTCGCAGCGAGTAATATTGCGGGCAAAGAACGAGGTGGGCAGGTTTTTTAAAAAAAGAAGTAGATTGGCCAGGATGGAAAAGTATGGAAAATGACAAAGAGATTTGGATTTTAGGGGTGGGCACAATAAAGTTTTCAAGAGAAATTCTTTAGGGAAAAAATAATTAGGCAATTTTTAATTTTTCTATGACAGTAAAAGATTATGCAAGAAAATTAAAAATCAAAGAAAAACTACTCTACTATTTAACACTGCCTTATAGGTTGGCAACCGCGAAAAGACGTGCTTTGCCCGATTTTCTGATCATCAGCACTCAAAAAGGAGGGACTACATCCCTCCTCCGCCTTTTAGAACAGCATCCCCAAATCCATGCTCCTCATACGGAATTGCATTATTTCAGTAATGACTCTAACTACCAAAAAGGATCGCTTTGGTACCGTTCGCACCTTCCCTTAAGGAGTGCCCTTGTACCTGGGGACGTGGCTGGAGAAAAAACTCCCGGATACTTGTTTTCTTCCAAAGCCGCAGAGAGAATTAATGAAGACTTGCCAAACGCCAAGCTGATCGGCCTTTTAAGGAATCCGACCGAGAGGGCTATCTCGCATTATTTTATGGCGTTAAGAAAGGGAACAAAGCAACACCCCATCAGCGAGGCAATGATGACCAGAGAGGAAAGACCGCGTTCTTTTAAAAAGCGCGGGCCCAAAGAAATTAACCTCTGGTTGTTAGGAGACCCAATTAAAAGGAAGAAGCACGGGGCGGGGGAAATACTGGATGGTGATTGGGATCTTGATACCCAAACACTTGGGCGATCAAACAAATTTGTGTCCCGACCACTTTACCAGTCGATAGTTGCCCACTTTAAAGACGGTGTTCCTTGGGAAAAAACGTCTTTGTTTCAAGGCTACCTCTTAAAAAGAATGAGAAATACAGGTGTTGTACGGGGAGTTAACAATATGCAGGAGTTAATAGACAAGTATAACGATAAAGTTGACAAGCTTTACGACTCCGTTAGAAAAGAAGGTATTTTGTTGCCTTCTAAAGGTCGCCCGAAAATCGATTTTATGTATGTGCATATCGGGCGGGGAGGTGAAATAATTTGGACTGGCGGCGGCAACCATCGGCTGTTTATTGCCCGCTACCTAAATATTGGTCAAATTCCAGTTCGGGTATGGTGGCGGCATAAGAAGTGGCAAAAGATACGAGAAAAACTTAATGCAGACCGTAGCCGATGGGGAGAAGATTGGGTAAAGCCATATTTGAATCATCCGGATCTTGAGGATATACCTCAGCGGCAAAAATAGCATGAAAATAATTTATATTTCCAATTCCATTATCCCCTCGCGCAGTGCTAGCGGCGTTAACGTGATGAAGATGTGTCAAGCGTTTTCCGCAAACGGCCATCAGGTAACCATGCTTGCCCGGACTAGATCCAGAATAATGGGTTGGGATATTTTCCAATACTACGGAGTCCGGCCCAATTTTAAAATTAAGACTTTCCTTGATCCGGCGAATAAAATATTAAGGCTAGTGTCGTTTGGACGGAGATTACTACGAGGTCTTGCTGGCCGGCGTGTTCCAAAAAACGAGATATTCAAATCCCCGTACGGGCGGCGATGTTGGAAATTTTTATCTAACCTAGATGATACGCCCGCCTTGGTTTACGGGAGGTTCCCTGATGGTGTCTATGCCGCAACGCGCAGGCGTTTTTGCAGCGTATACGAGGCCCACCAACCACCTGCTACTGAATCGGTCCAGATGCTGGAAGAGGTATTCAAATCCCCATATTTTAAGCGTCTTGTAACAATATCCCACGCATTGAAAAAGGAGTATCTCAATCTATTTCCGTTTTTAGAAGAAGATAAAGTGTTGGTTGCTCCCGACAGTGCCGACATTCCTGAAAAAGAAAATCGCCAGTATCATGAAGTTGTTAAATGGCCGGGAAGGCGAGGAGCTCTGCAAGTTGGTTATGTGGGGGCTCTGTATCAGGGTAAAGGGATGGAGCTTATATCAGAGTTAGCTCCATTACTGGAGGAAGTTGATTTTCACGTCATTGGGGGCGATGAAAGCGATTTAGAGTATTGGAAAAAGATGATTCGCCAAAAGAATGTCTATTTTCATGGTTTTGTCCCTCACGGCAGTTTAGGCGCCTACTACCGGAAATTTGACATCGTACTTGCTCCCTACCAGAAAAAGGTTTTTATCGCGCCCCGCGATGTGACGGCGGAATGGAACGTTGACATTTCGAGGTGGACGTCCCCTTTGAAAATTTTTGAATATATGGCTTACGCCAAGCCCATCAT
>MEUW01000004.1:27040-30557 GCA_001772805.1 candidate division WWE3 bacterium RBG_19FT_COMBO_53_11 | reverse complement strand
TTAGGCATTCTGGAAATAAAATAGCCCTCGCAGGCAGGGCTTTGGGCAGGGGCCTAGGCCAGTATAAGTGCGACCCCCTTAGTTTGTCAATAGGTGTCGCAGTTAATAGTTCATAGTTTGGAGCCGAAAAAAAGAAAAGGCCCGCTCGAGGTGAAACCCCAAGCGGGTATGGAAGACCTAACCGGAGCTCGACCAAAGACCTATCGCGTGGCTCGGATGATCAAGCGGGCCAGGACCAGCGGAAGCATCAGGACGGCGGAGAAGATAGCCAGCGGGTTTCCCCATCCGGCCTCGTCGATGATGTCATCCATCATCATCTCGAAGTCACTCATTGGCCTGCTCCTTCTTCTTGCTCTCGCCGCCAACTCCAATGTAGGAGGCGATCATCACTCCGACCACGGCTCCCGCGGCGTACCAAGGGATCACAGCCACGTCCAGGATGAGGGTCCGAATGACGGTGGCCCACAGGCTGCACTCCACGATGACGAGAGGCAAGAGGTGCAGGCGCTTGGGGCGATTTTGAGCCATCACGCGCACCCGGTAGGCCATCACCGTCTCAAAGAGAATGGCCAGCCCAAAGACAAGAACAATCTTGAGCGTCATGCTCAACCTCCTTACTTCTTAATGTTGCCTCAACTATATGGCAGCCTCACCTAAAAGGCAAGAAAAAACCCGCTCGAGGGAAACCCCAAGCGGGTAAAGATCAACTAAATCCAGCGCGGGATATCCTTGCGAAGATTCTCAGGCAGCTCCTCCCAGTGAAGCTCAGCGATCGGAACGTTGTACGGCGTTTCGACCTTGAGACTCCACGTGGATAGCTGACCCATAAGCTGGACAGACAGCCCGGCCTGCAAAAAACCCCGTTCTCGGTTCATCAGGAATTCGGGAGGAAAGGCCCGCACCCAACCTTTCATCGGGCCTCCCTTGGAATCCAATCGAACCTCAACCGTCCAGTTCCTTCCCGTCGGGCTCCCCCCGCCCTTAAAGATGGTGATCATCCAGCAGCCCGACTCGTCCATGTAAGTCATCGGAATCTCGACGAGAACGGGAGTGTAGGTAGGCTTGTAAACTTGACGCATCACCTCCATCGCGGCGGCGAGCGCCAGACCTTCATCGACCCGGAACTTCAAGATAGTTTGCACAACTCCCTCCCTTCTTGAAAAGTGAATTGCCTAAAGGGTAACACGAGAATTAAACGGGTTCAACAAAAAGCGGGCGGAAAAGAAAAAACCCGCCTGGGATAAGTCCCAAACGGGCTGTTGGAAAGCTAATCAGGAAAGTAGTCTTCGTCCCCGCCGGCCTCGGCTTTTCCGTCAAGGTAGGCAAGTTCTTCCTTGGAATAGCCCAGAAGCTTGCGGTACTTGGCAGGAAGCGCCTTCACGGCTAGGTTCAGCTCGGTCCGGGCGGCTAAGGCCTCTTCAGCGCATTTGGCCGCAGACCGCAGCTTGTAGGCCGCCACCACCGCCAAAAGGGCGTTGACTACTTCGGCCAAGAGATCCTGCTCCTTCTGGTACTTCTTGACCGTCTTCGTCATCCCCCTCGTGGCCCGATTGATCTGGACCTCGCGCTTCAGGCTGGCGTAAATCCAACCGGCAAGGGCCCCGCCCAAACCCACGATGAAAGTAACCCAAATCGGAAAGGTTGCACTCATTTTCCTCCTCCACCCGCCAAGCGGGTGAGGTGCTGTCCTCGCTTCGCGAGGTTGCAATTCACTCGACGGCTTAATTACCGCTCCCGCTTGAGAGTCGAGTGAAGTGGACCTTCGGGTTGGCCGGATTGCCCTCGAGCCGGAAGTCAAAGTGCAGATCGTCGAGGTTGGGTTCGTCGGCCTTCAGAAACACTCGGCCCTCTTTAGGCCAGCGATCGCCGGCGGACACCCGGACCGTCAGAGACCGGAGATCATCAAAGGACGAAAAGGTCACGCCCAAATCGGTGTACTCGCGGTTCCCGGCAGCCGATCGAAGCGCGGTGACCAGGGGAATTCCCCCGTCCTCCTCGCAAAAGAGCTGGCGGATGCATTCCGTTGCAACCAGCAACACGTAAGACTCTTCGCGATTGAACTCCAAACGAATCTTGGACACTGTTCTCTCCTTTCTTCTTTTTGCTAGCGCAAGTTTATCATGAGGATTAGCTATTAGGAAAAACAAAGTAATGGAGCAAAATAATGGGTTACTTATTTGTTATACTATATTAGTATACTATAATAGGTCATCCAGTCAGAAGGGGTTTCAAAGGCTAATCCTTCCACTCTCGGGCGTAATCGATGCCGACTCGCAGCGTCCGCGCGATCCTCAAAAAAATAACCCCTGGGAGGCGTGAGCCAATCCCAGGGGAAAATATCACTTACTTGTCAGGCATCTGCAGCGGGTCCATCGTCCCCGACTCGTAGGCCTTGAGGGCGTCGGCGGTCAGCACGATCGTATACATCCGATCGCGGGCCGCTTCGCCCCGGTAGACCATCTCGCCGATGCGGGCTTCCAGGTTCTCCGAGGGAAAACCGACCAGCCGGACAATGTAGCGCCGGATCAGGCCTGTCTCGCGCCAGGTGTCGTAAACCCGCAGCTGGTCGAGAAGTTTCTCCTGCATCGCGCCGTAGCCGGCCCGGTTGGCCTGGATGTAGTCCACGATCTTGTCGTAGATCTCCATATTCTGACCCAGGTCGGGGTAGGCCTCGACCATCACGGCGAAGAAGGCAGAGTCTACGTTGTAGCCTCCATCTTCATACCGACCTTTGACAGCGTCCATCATAATCCTGTCGATGGCGTCGGTCTTGACGATCGCCACGCTGGACTGTTCGTAGAACCCACTAATGTACTGGGACAGGTAGTTCTGGTTCGCCAGGTACTGGGCCGAAAGCGTCCGCTCCATAGGGATGCCTTCATTCCAGATGCCGTTGGCGTAGCCAAAAACCGCCAAGCCCAAAACCACGATGACGGCAAGCACAATGCCTGCCCCGAGCAAAGCTCCCGAAATCTTCATGCGTTTTTTCTCCTTGATAGAGGGGTAGGGTTTAACGCTAGTAGTCCCGGTGACGGCGGCTTTGCCAAGTACGCCCGCCGATTGAAGCTGCGGCCCACCAAACACCGACAGCCCCTAAAAAGGTGAGGAAGAAGATCCAGAATTTCTCCCACCCGGTAGGTTCAATCTCACTGTAGAGATAGGAGAAGCCCAAGCCAACATCCTCGACGTCGTTGGCGGTCATTGAGACGCGGGCAAACTTCGCCGCCGCATCGTCCAAACCCCACAGGATCTTCTCTAAAGCGCCGCCGCTATGCAGGCCGCGGACGGCCAACTTGGTGGTCCCGTCATCCTTAACCTTCGTGTAGAACTCACCCTCAACGGCGCCAACTACGGCAGCCGGAGTAAGCGGAATTCCCTTGACGTTGCGGATCGCCACAATCATCGGCTCATTGCCCAAAGGCATGCCGGTGATGGAGCGCGCCCACTCGACGGTCTCGCCATCCTGGGTCCCGATCACCACGATGATCCCGTTCTTGCTTAGGGTATCGCGGCCGAA
>MEUW01000004.1:20448-26986 GCA_001772805.1 candidate division WWE3 bacterium RBG_19FT_COMBO_53_11 | reverse complement strand
ACGAGGTGCAAGTCGCCCTGCAGCTCGGTGCCCAGCGCAGCATTTAAGTAACCCGCCGCATCCTGCCAGGCCTCGGAATCGTCCGGCGTATAGCCGACGAAGTAGACCTTGTCAGCCAGGTACCAAGTGTGCACCTTGTTTTGAACCGGCGGCAAAAGGCCCGCCTCAAGATAGCGGTCAATCTCGCCGGAGTACTGGCGAAGGATGGTTTTATCGCTGGCCAGGAGGAAGTTGTCGTACTCCATCCGTTTGGTAACCGGCCCCGGACGCCCCTCATCGATGCGGGCTTTGGCGGCCACCCAAAACGGCGGAATGCCAACCCCGGCCCGGTCAATAACGTGCTGCGGAATAGACGGTTCAAAATCGCTAGTAGCGGTCCAGCGGTTGCCGTTCGGGTTATCCGGAAAGCGGTACTCGGCGATCGTGTAGTCGCCCAGCGTAGTCTTGACGTAGTAGCTGGTCTCGACGGTTACGTACGGACAGCTGTGATACTCCGTCTCCGGGTAGAAGGTGGTCGTACAACCATCGTCGTCGCAGCTCGTACTGGAACGAATAACGATATAGGGCTCGCAGCTGTACTCGTACAGGCAGGAACCGTCTTTGGTGCAGGCAACGTCCTGCCGAGTAGCCTCAAGCTCCCAACCGTTCCAGTACTCGTTAAAGGTCAGCTTGTTGGCCTTAGCCATACTCCAACCGACCGTAAAGACAATGGGAGTAATGACCGCGGCAATAATCACCATGCCGACGGCATACTCCACCCAGGTGATCTCCGCGTCCGATCCACGGCGGTCCAGTACAAACTTGACCACCAAACCGGCGCCTGCGGCGATCACCACCGCCCAAAAAGCAAGCCAGAGCATAGTCTCACCTCCTCAGAGAGGGTTGTTAAAGTCTATGGGATAGTATACCCAAAAAATTAAAAAACTCAAGCTGCCCAACTTTTGTCCCGCCCTTTTACCCTATCTGCTGATTACAAACCTAAGAGGTTTATTCTTCCATTCTCCAGCGTAGTCCACGCCGATTCTGGGGGTGATTTTGATATCCGACGTCCTGACGACCGGACGGCCCGATGAGGAACGGTCTTCGAGCCAAAGAACTTTGCTTTCGACTAGGTCTTCCCCGTTGAGTCGACCATCGATTTGAAACTGCTTAGTCAATCTAGCCGGACCCGAGACGGTATCAAGACCCCGGATCAGCACTGCTTGAGGATCATCCACGGAAGAGCAAACCACATTCAGCAGCCAATGCATCCCGTAGGTGAAATAAACATAAGCATGGCCGGGCGGCCCAAACATCACCTCATTGCGCTTGGTTCGCTTTCCGCCGGCGGCGTGGGAGGCAAGATCTTTCCTACCCACGTACGCTTCGACTTCATTAATCATTCCTTCTTTAACCGTCCCGTCCGGAAATTTCCGAACGATAAATTTGCCCAACAAATTAGGCGCGACGGCTTCGGCAGGGCGGGCAAAAAAATCGCGCTTAAGACGCGTTCGCATCAGAGTAACTGGGGTTGCGGTGGAGCTGGGCGTAGAGTTTTACCCGGTAGGCGGCGAGGATCTCCCGGGAGAGATCAATCGGATGGAAGAGAATCCGGTTCCGTTCGACCACTTCGCGGGTCCGCCGGCCCCGCATATAAAGAAGCTGGAGACGGTGGGAAACCCAATCGGCGAGGTTAAAGATCGGCTTTACCACTCCTTGGATGACGGCGACTTGCCGACTGGACGGCTTGAGGGCGGGAATTTTGACCTCCGGCAATTCCACATTAGGGAGGAAATTTTTTACCCAAGGATTCTCTCCCAGAAAACGCTGGTGAAGAAAATCCTTCGCCCAAAGCGGACGGGATAACGCCACCTCATGGGCGGTGAAGAGGTTCTGTTCCTCGTCCGGCACCGCCAATTCGTCTTCGGCCAGGAACATATTAAGGCAAACCTGATCGGGCGCTTCCACTACCTCCCGCGGCCGTTTCCAACCCAGCACCGAAAAAAGCAGATATGCCCCCAGCCGGGTCAGCCAAACCCGGTTTCGGCGGGTGATAACCAGAAAATCGAGGTCGGCTTCCTTCTCGGCATTGCCGGCGGCGAGGGCCCCGGTGATAAAGACCGCCCGAATCCAAGGAAAGCGGTGGAGAATCTGCGCCAGCTTCAGCGCCCGGGCATACTTGCGCTCGCTAATTAGCTCCCGCTGACGGCGGACGGCGGCGATCTTCTCTCGCCCGGAAAGGTAATAAAAACCCTGCGACTGCCCGATCTTTCCTTCCGCCTCCAGCTGGGCCAAAACCCGCTCGACTTGGGAAGGATGGGCATCTCCTTCGATCAAGAACTCGGCAATCTCCCCGCCCGTGAGCGGATAGTCAAAGAGATCACGATAGCAGAGGGTTTTAAGAATGGATTCCTCAAGAGCGTTCATCGGGCTTTGTCCAGCGCCTCGTTCGCCAACGCGTCGGCATGGAAATTTTTTTCCCGCGGGATCAGCTTATAAATCACCTCGCCGAATTCCTGCTCTTTGATCTTCACCTCCACCAAGAGCTCGCGGAGGTGGGCGGCCTTCATCCGATATATCCCGCGAAGTTGAGATATCACCAGCTCCGAATCCATCAGCACGACCAGGGTTTTTCCCTGAACTTCAGCCGCGGCTTTTGTCAGTCCAAAAAGGAGTGCCCGGTACTCGGCTTCATTGTTGGTCATCCGCCCCAGAAACTGGGAACCCTCCATCAGAACCTGGCCTTTTTCATCTTTGAGGATCACCCCCGCCCCGGCCGGACCGGGATTGCCGCGGGAAGCACCGTCGGTAAAAAGGAAGAAGCGCATGTAAGACGATTATAAGACCTTTCGCCTACGGCTCAAGGATCTTCTTTATTAAGCCGATAGAATCCCTATCGGCGTTAAAAATATAACCTTTCGCTTTGCTCAAGGATCACCTTCCACCTTTCGGGTGTGATATCGGTTAAAATGGGCTTAAGGGGAGACAAACATGCACATTCTGCTGGCTTACGGGGAAGGAAATCTTACGAAAAAACTCAAAGCGGCCTTGGCGCAGGGCGGCCATCAGGCCGCCGTTCTCCCTGAGGGCGATCCGCCCCGCGCGCGCTACGACATCATTTTCCAGCTCGCTCACGATCCCGCCCGAACCGCCGAAGGAACCCGACTCTTGTTAAACAAAGCCCACCGGGACCGAAGCCGGCTCTTTTTGGTCGGCTGGCGACTCGAAGACCGCCTCTACGACGAGGCCTTCCGCTTCGCTCAAACGCTCACCGAAGAATCCCTCAAGAAGGGAGAGGTGGAAGCGGTCATCCTCAACCTGGGACGCCTCTTCGGGCCAGGGATCCCCGTTCAGGATTCGGGCGCGCTCGGACACCTGATCAGCGAATTCTCCCAAGGAAACCTGCTCACTCTCTATGGCGGGGGCGAGGACCGCGACTACTACCTGTACGCGGACGACGCCGTCGCCGGTCTGGTGCAGGCGCTCAATCAAGCCAAGAGCAGCGAGAGCTATGCGCTGGCGCCTTCCGTGCCGATTACCTCGGAGGCGGCGGCAAAGCTCTTGTATGAGCTCGGCGGTGGACGGCACGAAATCGTCTTTCACCGCGGCTTGGCGGCGGCGGCCGAAAAGGAAAAAGTCCCCGGCAAGCCCCTACCGGATTTCCAGATCAAAACTCCCTTCCACGAGGGAATCGTGGCGATTCTCAAAACCGCCCCCGCCGCTCCCCGAACGATTGGCGGGCGGCTGCCGAAATTCCGTGCTCCTCTGCTCAAACTCCCTCGGCTGAAAGTTGCTTTCCGAAAACCCCCGCGCCGTTTGGTGATCGCTCTGGTTTCAACCTTGATCATTTTCTCCCCGGTAATCTATCTCGGGGCAAATGCGGGCTGGGGCGCGCTCCAGCTCCAGCGGGCGAAAACGCTTTTGGCGCAAGGAGAATTCACTCAAGCTTCTAAAGCGGTTGAGTCGGCGGCCGGAAGTTTGGCGAGGTTCGGCCGAATCATTGCGCCGGCGCGGCCGCTGGCCGAGGCGGTTCAAGCCGCCGCCGAGCTCGCCGGCCAATCCGAAACGTTCACCACCGCCCTTGAAAACCTAGTGAAGAGCCGGCGCGGGGAAGCGATTACTCCCCAGAGCGAAGAAGATTTCCGGGAATTGGCTGCGGCTTTCTCCTCCACCCAGGACCGCTTTGCGCTCGCTTGGTTGGAGATTCAACAAGAAGATTCCCGGCTTTGGCAACCGCTCCGCACGGCGCTCGAACCGCTCCTTGAGGAAGGTCTCCGCGCCGCCCGCTTCGGTGAAGCGATTGCCCGCGACCTATCGGAAATCTTGGGATACAAAGGGGAACGAAGCTACTTGCTCTTCTTCCAAAACTCGGCCGAACTCTGGCCGGGAGGAGGATTCGTCGGGGCGCTCGCGAATCTAACGCTGGAGAACGGCAGGATCAAAGCGCTGGAGTTCTACGATGCCTACGATTTCAGCCAGTACTACACCAAAGCCGGCGTTTGGGCGAGAAACATCAGTCTGGACCCGGATTTCTCCCAGGACGCCAAAGGATTTATGGAGATCTTTGAACGCGCCACCGGCGTCCAGACCGACGGGGCGGTCGGGATCGACCTGCGCTTCGCCCAAGGATTGCTGGAAATCACCGGCCCGCTGGAGCTCCCCGATTTTGAGGAAACCGTTACCGCCGAGAACTTTTTCGAAGTCACCACCGCCGAGGTGGAAAAGGATTTCTTCCCAGGCTCAACCAAGAAAAAGAGATTCCTCGAAGCGCTCGGAGAAGCGATCACCGCAAAGCTTTTTTCGATTGAGCAGGGCAAATATACGGAGGTGGGCCGGTTGGCCTGGGACGAACTACAGAGCCACAATCTCCTTCTCTACCTGGGAAGCTCCGCGGCGAATCAGGCCGTGGCCGAGAGCGGGTTCGGCGGCTTGATCGAAGATTCCGCCGGAGATTATCTTCTCGCTCTCACCCACAATGCCGGCACCAAGGGAACGGTCTGGGTCACACGGGAGTTTGCCTACCAGGTTTTCAATTCCGACCGGGAAGGAAACCTGCGGGGGGAGTTAAGCATAACCTGGCACAATAACGGGCTGGAATCCTGGCCGGCCGGAACCTACGAGGATCTCTTCCGCGTCCTCGTTCCAACTAGTTCTCAACTCGTGAAAGCCGAACTGGAAGACGAGGATGTCACCGCGAAAATTCGCCGGCGGGAAGAGCACGGCAAGACCAGCTTCGAATACCGGGTGAAGATTGATTCGGGCACCGCCAAAACCCTGACGCTGACCTATGATCTTCCCGAAAGCTTGAACCTCGGAAACCTTTCCTTCTACCGGCTGCTCGTGCAGAAACAGGCCGGGGCCTACGGCGACCGCTTCCGCTTCACCTTTGAGAAACCGTTGGATTACGAGATCGGCGGCACAGCCCAAACCGACGGCGAGGAGGACTTGCAAATGGACGGAGATAACCTTATCTTTGAAGGAAGTCTCGAAAAAGACCTAAAACTCGAGGTGGAGATTAAGGAGAGATAATGAAACCAGGCGTAATTCTGCTGATGGGCCTTCCGGGCGCCGGCAAGGGCACGCAAGCCTTCCGGCTCGCCGAGCGGTTTCCCAACTTTGTGCACTTCGATACCGGCGGGGAGATCTTCCGACGGGTCACCGATCCGGCCTTCGCTGATGACCCGATCATACAAAGGGAGAATAAGCGCTATTTTAATAAGGTGCTCAATACGCCTTCATGGGTTACCGAGATAGTTTCAGAGCGCATTCGTTACTACTCGGGGCAAGGGAAGGGGCTTGTCTTTTCTGGATCACCCCGCACGCCGCCGGAAGCGCAGGCAGTTTTGCCGCTCCTTGAAGACTGTTACGGAAGAGACCGTCTCCTAGTTTTGGAGGTTGTGGTCTCTCCTGAGACAGCCACAGAGCGCAGCCGCACACGTCTTACCTGCAATAACAAGCTTTGCCGGTACGGGGCTACTCTCGAACAGAGGGGAAAGCCCTGCCCAGAATGCGGAAATCCTCTCCCGCAAGAGCAGCAGGATGAAGAGAAGTGGAAGTACGAGGGAATGGCTGACGGGACTCGCATCCGGGAATTTGAGCAGCTAACCCAGCCGGCAATGGAACTTCTCAAGAAGAGGCTGACGCACGCACGCATTGACGGTGAGAAAAGCGAGGATGAGGTCTTCGGACAGATCCTCACAGCCGTAGAAAAGAACTTAAGCTAAAGCTTCGACTCAAAGTCGGAGCTTTTTTTATTAAACTGACCGTGTTAATCTTCTAAGAGCAGATGGAACTCAAAGCCGAGAAAAGAAAAGTTTTAGGGAAGAAAGTCCGTTCCCTTCGCCGCGGCGGGGTTCTGCCCGCGATTCTTTTCGGCGGTGAAGAGGGCGCCACCCCCATTGAATTGGACTTAAACACTTTCCGCCGGGTTTACGAAGAAGCCGGAGAATCCACGCTTTTGGATTTGGATCTGGGCGGGAAGAAAGAGAAAATCCTGATTACGGATGTCCAACGCGATCCGCTCGGCAAACTCCTCCACGCCGATCTGCGCCGCGTCGCG
>MEUW01000004.1:14275-20416 GCA_001772805.1 candidate division WWE3 bacterium RBG_19FT_COMBO_53_11 | reverse complement strand
CGAAGTCGTGGGCGAGTCCATTCCGGTGAGAGCCGGCGAGGGTGTCCTTCTAACGATTTTGAACGAGGTGGAGGTGGAGTGCTTGCCGCAGGACCTGCCGCAAAAGATCACTGTGGATATCTCGAAGTTAACTGAGGTCGGGACCGGCATCGCCCTCAAGGACCTCCCGATTGATATGTCCAAAGTCACCATTGTCGGCCATGAGACGGATGAGCTGGTGGTAAAGATTGACTTCCCGCAGGAGGAAGAGGTTGAGGAAGTACCGGCGGCCGAAGCGGAGGCGATCGCGGGAGTGGAAGCGACCGAAGAGAAGCCTGAAGGTGAGGAGAGTGTGGAAGGTGAGGGCGCGGACAAGACTAAAGCAACTCCTCAAGAACCCTCTAAAGAATCTCCTAAGGAAGGAAAATTGGAAGAAAAATAGTCTCTTATAGTATACTATAGTGAATTTACTTTAGTACTCTCGAGAAATAACCCCCCATTAACCGATGATAAATTTCAAGCCGGCGAGAAGCAGGGCGGCGTAGATGATCCTGTAAAAAGTTTTTTCCTTAATCCGTAAAACCAGCTTGCGCCCGATCAAACTTCCTAAAATTGATACTCCTAAAACCGCGGCCCAGAAAAGGGGGTCAAATTTTAGAATTCCGCTGCCGGCATAGACCGCCACCCGCGTAAAATCGACGAAGAACGCAATGGCGTTGGAAGTTCCGAGAAAATTCGCTTTGGCCAGCCCCAAGGTCGAGAGGAAGGCGGTCCGCATCGCTCCGGCCGTGCCGGTTAATCCCGCAAAGAAACCAACCAATCCGCCCATCGAAAGAATCGAAAGATTGCTCTTGGGTAAAGTCAGCTTTTTTCCCCACAGCGAAGCCGCCGCATAGACTACCAGGAACACTCCCAAAATTAAAAGCACGGTTTGGGAAGGAAGCACCGTGATCAGCGCCGCTCCCAGAAAAGAGAAAACCACTCCCAAGCCGGCGAACAGGGCGGTGATCCGCCAATTGATGTAGCGTCCCCATAGAAATAGATCCACCACCTGGCCGAAAAAATGGAAAAGCCCAACCACGGCAATCGCGGTTTTGACGTCAATAAAAAGCGCGGTAAGCGGAACCAAAATCGTCGAAGAACCGAATCCGGCGAGCGTCCCCATGATCTCGGCTAAGAAGGCAAAAATCAAAAACAGGATTATTTCGGGGCTCGTGAATCCGTTCAGCATTAAATTAAGCCTTAGGCCAAGGGGAGGTAATCAACATCTCTTTTTCCCCTAACTCCTCCCAAATTGCTTCCGTCACAAACGGCATAAAAGGATGGAGGAGCTTCAGCGATTCCTTGAGGACCAACTCCAGCGTCGGCTGAGCCTCCGCCCGGCGGGACTTGGTTTTTTCGAGGTAGATATCCGCAAATCTGTGCCAAACAAACTCATAGAGCTCCTCGACCGCTTCATTCGGGCGATACGTGTCAAGCGCTTTTGTAACTTTCTCAATCGTGGTTTTAATTTCTTTGAGGATCCATTGGTCATCCTTGTTTTTAGATTTTAGATTTAAGATTTTAGATTTTAGATTGGTCTCCATTAATACAAATCTGGCAACATTCCAGATCTTATTCGCAAAATTGCGCTGGCCGCGAATATTTTCCTCAGAGAGAGCAATATCGCTTTCAACTTTTGCTCCCCAAACAACTCCCATCCGCAGGGCGTCCGCCCCGTAGCGCTCAACCATCACCAGGGGATCGATTACATTTCCTTTCGATTTACTAATTTTCTGACCTTCCTTGTCCCGCACCAATCCGTGAATCAACACTTCACGGAACGGGACCTTTCCGGTTTCGTAAAGTCCCAGCATAATCATCCGAATCACCCAGAACGGGATGATGTCGTAGGCGGTTTCCATCAATGAAGTCGGGTAGAAAAATTCAAAATCGCCTTTTTGCGAGGTTTGCAGCGTCGCAAACGGCCACTGGCCGGACGAGAACCAAGTGTCAAAGGTATCCGAGTCCTGAGTAATCTCTTTACTCTTACACTTGCTACACCGGTCAGGTGTTTCTCCGGCCGTGATCGTCCACTCCCCGCATTTACCGCACTTCCAAGCCGGGATCCGAATCCCCCACACAATCTGCCGGCTGATGTTCCAGTCGTAGAGATTGGCATACCAATGGCGGGCGATTTTGTCGAAACGTTTGGCAGTGAACTTCACTTCGCCCTTGCCCATTGCGACCAGGGCCTTCTTCACCAACGGCACCACTTTCAGGAACCACTGCTCCATCGGCAGAGGTTCAATCACCGACTTGCAGCGGTAGCAGACTGCGACTGAGTGTCTGTAGTTTTCATCCACCTTCTCCAACAACCCTGCTTTTTGAAGATCCTCGGCCACCATCCGCCGAGCCTCCTTAACGGTCAGTCCCTGATACCGGCCGGCCTTTTCGTTCAAGCGGCCGTCCAGGCCAATCACCTGCTTAACCTCTAAGTTGTGGCGGCGGCCCATCTCCCAGTCCACCGAGTCGTGGGCCGGGGTAACTTTGACCACCCCCGTCCCAAACTCCGGGTCCACCGCCCCGTCGGCAATCACTTTGATTTTGAACTTGCCCAGCAGACCCTTCACCTCAATCTCCTTACCAACCCACTCGACATAACGCTTATCCTTGGGATTGACCGCCACCGCCGTGTCGCCGAATTTGGTTTCCGGCCGCACCGTCGCCAGCGTGAAAGGACCATACTTCATGAAGTACAACGGATCCGTCCGTTCCACGTGGTCCACTTCCAAATTGGAATAGGCCGTCCCGCAGTGAGTACAGTAGTTAACCAACCGATTCCCCCGATAGACCAATTCATCCTCAAAGAGCTTTTTGAAAGTCCGATAAACGATCTTGATGATGGCGGGATCAAGCGTAAACTTGTTGCGGGTCCAATCGCAGGAGGCGCCGAGCGCCCGGAGCTGGGATTCCATCCGGGATTTTTTCTCCATTGAGTAGTCCCAGATCATTTGGTAGAGCGTTTCCCGATCGAAATCAAAACGGCTCTTACCTTCATCCTTGAGTTTCTTCTCAAAAACATACTGGGTTTCGATTCCGGCGTGATCGGCGCCCGGCAGCCAGAGAGTCGGCTCTCCTTTCATTCGGTGGTAGCGGGTAAGGATATCTTCCACCGCCACAAAGCGGGCATGGCCGATGTGCAGATCTTCATTGGCATTGGGCGGGGGCATGATAATACAGAAAGGTTGCTTAGGTGACTTAGGTTTCTTAGGCTGGAAGGCGCCGGAACGCTCCCACTTCTCGTAGATTTTGGCCTCGACGGCGGACGAATTAAAAACTTTCTCCACGAATAAACAGTAACACCAGTGAAGACAGTAAAACAAAAAAGGACCTCCGGCTTGAGCCGCAAGGTCCTAAGAGAAAACTACCCCGCTAGTCGTCCCCATCTTCTCCAGTCATGGTCGCCAGGGCGGAGAGAATCGCAAAAGCGCAAGTAGTAGCTCCGCCGCTTTTTCTCTTCGCAGCAATTATCTGCCTGATCGCCCGAGCCACCTCTCGCGCCCCAAGCTGCCGGCAGCGTGGGCACTCGTGGGCGCTGAGAACATCGTGCTGCCATTCCTGCTCCGCTTGGGTCGACTCCCCATACCAGTGGATCGGACCGGAGACAAATTCCATCCCCCTCATCCCAACCGTCCGCTGGACGGCGCGCTTGCAGGTTCCGCAGTTTCCCACCTGCTGCCAGGTGCTTGGGGCAAAAACGTTGTAACCGGTGAAAAGCTCCACGGTGTGCCCCTCGGGGCATTGGGCCTCGTACCTGGCGAGGTTATACGGCCAAGCGAGTCCTGTGCGCATTCGTTCTCCTCCTTACTCTTCGCCGAAATTATATCACTCGTTGGTGGACACCCTAAGGAGACAGGGTTAGCACTTTTTCGTTTTACTCAAAAGTGTAAATCTTACCTTGATGTTCTCCACGGATCAAAGGATGAGCTTTGGCGGTCGAGCGGAGAACGTAGAGGTCCGAGACATCACCAATCGTTTTCGCGGCCAGATACTCGTTGAACCTTGGACGAAGTTCCTCGATGATCATCCCGTGTTCTAGAATCTTTCCCTGCAGCGCAAGGACCCGCACCGGATCAAGCGAACCATAAGCGAAAGAAACCCGCGCCCTTTCTCCCGCGGTCAGCGCCTGAATTGCCCGGGAGAGAAAAAGCGCCATTCCCTCCGGCGTGTAGGGAGGGTCGGTAAAAACTAAATCGAAACAAGCTAGAAGCTTCTTCGGCAAAGGGTTGGCAAGGTTATGCTGAACCGTCAGGACCTTCCCCTTGGTTTGATCCTTTATGATCCTTAGCACCTCATTATCCACATCCAAAACCCAGAGTTCAGTGTTTTTTGCTCGCGACAGACAAGCCAAGGAGGTTAGATCATAATCTCCCAGAAACAGGATTTTGGAATCGGTTAGGAAGCCCCTTTCGGCCAAAAAATTGGCGCGAGCGGCGAGCGTTTCTTCGGTCGCCCCGAATTGATCAAAATGGCGCTTGGGTTTCGGACGGAGATCAACAATCACGGGAGCTATTGCCCCTCGGTCGGGGCTTTTCCTTCGAGCTGGTCGATGGTGGTTTGGGCGGTCTTAAGCGCATCCACGGCTTTCACTTGGCCCAGAGCATCCGAGATCGCTTTTTTGAGAACGTTGACGTAAGACTGATTGCCGGAGAGATCCGCCGTCTTGGAAGAAACCGCCAGCGGGGCGCTTTTTAGGAGCGGGCCGAGAATCTCGTGCTCGGCTAAACTCTCGGCCAGTGAGCGCAGGGCGTAGGGCTCGCCAAAGGGCCGAGTCTGGGCCTCAGCGGCGTAGATGGTCCTCTGTTGGTCTTCGCGGGTCATGAACTCCAGAAATTTCCAGGCAATGTCGGCCCTCTCCGTATCGGCGCTGACGCCCTCCATCCAGAAAGTACCCCAATGCACTCCGCCCTCGGCAGCCGCCGGCAGCTGGGGAACGGAGGAGGAGGCGAATTCCAATTCCGGATTCAGGGCGGCAATATCGAGCGCCCGCCAGGACGGGGCGATGATCATCGCCACTTGACCGTTAGCAAAAGCATTGATCGAAAATGGCAGGGTTTCATCCCAGACGCGATCGACCTTGGAAAAGTTGGTGTAGAAGGTCAGCGCATCGGCAGCCGCCTGAGTGTTGAGTTCCGTCAACGGATCGACCCCGCTCTGGGCGAAAAGCAAAGAGAGAATATCGGAGGAGTGGGAGATGTTGTTGGCGGTACCGAAAGCCGCCCCGGACTTTAAAATCTTGCCTTTATTGCGATCATTATCCTCCCAGGTTGTCAGCTTGACTGCTTCCCGGCGAAAATCCTCCCAGGTTTTGATTTTGGCAGAAACATCTACATCCTTAAGAAGAGCCTTATTGTAGAAAAGGACCAGACCGTCATACTCCATTGGAATCGCATAGATCTCCGTTTCCACTTTCGCCGAAGACAAAGATACCGGATAAAAGCGAAGAGCATAGTCCTGCTCCGAGAGCACTTCGGACGGAAGCGGGGAAATCTCGGCGGAAAAATCACTCATCCAGGAGTTGTGCAGGCGGAGAATATCCGGTCCGCTTCCCTGCTGAAGGCGCGTCAGCAGCGTTTCCTTATATTGCTCAAGCGTCCCGAAGGAACGCTTCTCGTAGTTGATCGTCAAATTCACGCGCGGGTTTTCCCCTTCATACTCAGAAATGAATGAGTTGATCAAAGGGTTGATCACGTCGGGATTCTCCCAGAGACCCCAGTAAGTGAGAGTCACTTCTCCCCCGCGTTGGAACAAACCTCCGATCAGCGGTAGGCGGGAGAGATCCATCCCGGCAAAGCCAAAAATAATCACTCCCAAGAGGGCGACGACTCCCAGAATTGCCAAGGGCCGGATTAGACCCCGGATCCGCTCCAATAAATTCCCGGCCGACGGCTCCTCGGCCGGAGGAAGCGGCGAGGTCGGCGGAGGTGGAGGTGGAGGTGGGGGCATCATTGGTCGAGGTCCACCGGCCAGCGGAAACGGAGAGGGAGAAGGAACACTCGGCTTAGGTACCGGAGGCAATGTTGGAGGAAGTGGGGTCGCTACCGGAGAGAAAGGTGGAATTGGCGGCGGCGCGACCACTGCGGGAATTACCGGAGCAGGACCGGGAGGAGGTGGGGTTTG
>MEUW01000004.1:5038-14267 GCA_001772805.1 candidate division WWE3 bacterium RBG_19FT_COMBO_53_11 | reverse complement strand
CGCCGGAGGCGGTGGCAGGAAAGTTTTCCATCAGTTATCAGAATAACTAAAGGAAAGACCGATAATCAAGGAGAAAAGGAATAAACCCTGCGGAAGGGTGTAGAGGTAGTGATCAAACAAACCCAGAAAGATTAGTTGGGTTAAGCTCACCGTCAACCACCAGCGCCGGTCCCGGATCGTCTGCCGAAGAGCGAAAAACAAAAGCGCTAGGAAAGCCAGCAGCGCCAGAATTCCGCTCTCCGCGGCAATCAAAGCAAAGATGTTGTGAACCGGTTGAACAAACAAGGAGAGACCGGAGGGCAGACCGAAATTGGGTAAGGATCGGGTGAACTGGCCCAAGCCCACTCCCGCAAGAGGAGAAGAAACCAGCATCTTTCCCGCGCTCCCCAGAAGCTCCAGCCGCCGGCTGACGGAGAAATCGCTCCAGAGAATAAAGAAGGGGTTTAACCCCGATCGAACTAGGAAGCTCCCCAGAGTGCCTCCCAAAAATGAGGCCCAGGCGGTTTTGGAGAGCGAGGTAATCAACGCTCCCAAGCCTACTCCGAAAGAAACCCAATACCGCTTAAGCCACAACCAAACGAGAACGATGCTTAAAACTCCACCCAAAACATTAGGATGCGGAAAAGTTCCGTAGGCGCGCAGAACTTCTTTTCCTCCCCAAGAACCCAGGGTTACTCCCCCCAGAGAAGGATTTAATTCCGGTTCGCCCAAGAACCAGTAGCCGAAGAGAGAGTGTTGGGTAAGGAACTGGCCGAGTGCTAAGAATGAAACCCAAAAGACGGCCGCGGCGAGAAGAAGAAAGAGAAGACGTTTCCATTTATCCGAAACAAAGACCGAGACCCAAAAGCCGAATCCCAGCCATAGGGCAATCTCAATCCAGCGCCAAATCCCAATCAGATCAAAAGAACCCCGCCAAACCGAGGGCAGAAGAGTGGCCAAAAAAAATCCCGAGAACAGCAGGAGCATTTTCTGCGGGCGGTTGAGCTTTCGCTTGAGGAGTTGACCCAAACTCAAAACCAGCAGCAGCGCAATTAGAATTTCGGTTAAGTACAGCGCCGGCGAAAGATAATCTACTAGGACTCCCAGGATATAGCTCTGAGGCAAAATAAGATGCTTGGCGAGATTATTTGGAAAAAGGAAAATAATAAAAGAGAATAATAGTATTAGTATAGGTGGCAGCTTGCCTGTGGAAAAGTCTAATTTCTTCCAGATATTTTGAAGTTTTCTCTTGTGGAAAAATTGTGGGAAACCCGGGAGTGTTTTGGGAAAATGGGAGAGATTTCCGAGCGGCCTAATCTTTTTAACGATTCTTCCCCAAAATTTCCCCACGGATCGATTCTACCTGATTCTTGAGAATTTGGTCACCGATAAGATTTTTTTCAATTTTCTCCAACCCATACAGAATGGTGGAGTGATCTTTTCCTCCTAGAAGCTCACCAATTTGGTTCAGAGAAGCTTGATTGATTTGGCGAATTAGATAAGCGGCGATTTGTCGTGGAAAAACAATTTCTCGGGATCTTTTGGAAGAACAGAGTTGCTCGGAGGTGATCTGGTAGGCTCGGCAGACCGAACCGATAATATCCTGCGGCGCGATGAAGGTTTTCGCCGGCGGTGCGGTTCGGAGAACCGCTTTCAACAGTTCCTCCGTCGGCGGAGCTTTTTGGGCCTGCGAAATCGCCAGAAGCTGGTGAAGCGTCCCCTCCAGCTGCCGAATGCTTCCTTCAAGTTGTTGAGCTAAGGCCAACAATACATCCTCTGAAACTTCGGTCTGTTGCGCGGCAGCCTTCCGGTGCAGGATCTGCAGGCGCATATCCAGATCCGGCTCTCGAATGTCGGTGATCATCCCGCCCGCAAAGCGGGAGATCAAGCGCTGCTCAACATTTTTGAATTCCGCCGGGTGGCGATCGGCGGCGAGGACGACCTGCTTGCCGGCGAGGAAAAGTTCGTTGAAAGTATTGAAGAATTCTTCCTGGGAGGCGGTCCGGGAAGCGAAGAACTGAACATCGTCAATCAGAAGAAGATCCACCCCTCGGAACTTGCGGCGGAAGCTCGCGGCGGTCTGCTGGCTTTGGATCGAGCGAATAAATTCGGTCGTAAACCGTTCGGCCGAAGCGTAGATGATCCGGGCGTTGGGAGATTTTTCCTGAACGGAATTTCCCACCGCGTGGAGGAGGTGGGTTTTCCCTAGACCTACTCCCGAGTAAATAAAGAGAGGATTATGGAGCGCCCCCGGCTGTTCCACGACCGCTTGGGCGACGCTCACGGCGAGTTGATTGGAGAGACCGACCACAAAACTGTCAAAGTTATAGGAACCGGACAAGCCATTCGAAGGAGTGTGGTGGAAAAATGTTCCCGGTTCTTGAGGAAGATTGTTTTCGAGTGGTTTAACCTCAAAAGAGAGTTGGTAATCCCTCCCCCCGACTGTCCGAAAAGCCTCGGCGAGATTGGGAGCGTAGTGCGTCCGGAGCTTTTCTAGAGCGAGTCGGCTGGGGCAAACGATCCGAGCACTATCTTCCTGAAGATCCGTGATCTCGGCCGATCCGAAGAAAGTGGCAATCTCCCCTTTAGAAAGGTCTTTCTCGAGAAAAGTAAGCACATTTTTCCAAACTTCCTTGTGATTCATTTGGGCTTTGGACGGTCGACAGGTTGGCAGAAGACGAGAAGACGAAGAGAGGCAGAAAAAGGCACGCAAGTTAATGAATAGAAAATGCGGGGATGGTGTGTCAATGGGGTTCCGCCAAAATTTGGGGTATGCTATAGTGGAAAAAAGTTCTCAAGATTGATGTCCAGACGAAAGTAAAGCGGGCGGAGATCTTATAACTTTAAGAGTATTAAATTTACCCATGCCAAAAAGGACTTACCAGCCCAACAAAAACAAGCGGATTAAGACCCATGGCTGGCGCCGCCGGATAAAAACTGCGGGCGGACGAGCGGTGCTTAAGCGCCGCCGGCTCAAGGGGCGCAAAGCAATCGTTCCCTCCTAATGCTTTCTCGCGAGAATCGCCTCTCGGCTGAATTCGATTTTCATCGGTTAAGGAGAGAGGGTCGGCGCTATGGAACCCCGTTTTTCAATTTCTTTCTGATCTCCAATCAAAAAGGGCCGGCCCGGTTCGGCTTTGTGGTTTCTTCCCGCGTTAGCCGGCTGGCGACGCAGCGCAATCGTTTGAAGCGGATCGTCCGGGCTCAGGTGGAGGAGGTCCTGCCTAAGATCAGGAGTGGATCCTGGGGAGCTTTCTGGTTGCGGGAAGTTGCCCTGCAGGCCGATTCAAAAGTTTTGCGCCAGGCGGTTGAAGAGACGCTGCGGCGCGCTAAGATATTATAAGTAGGCCATGAAAGCGATTTTGCTTAAGTTGATTCGGTTCTATCAAAAAACAATCTCCCCCGACCATGGGGCTTTTGGACGAGCGGTTTTGGGTGGGGCCTGCCGGTTTCAGCCGACCTGTTCCCAGTACACCTACCAGGCCGTTGAGCAATACGGCGCCGGGCGCGGTTTGGGTTTGGGATTCAAACGCATTTTGCGTTGCCATCCTTTCGCGAAGGGCGGTTTTGATCCCGTTCCTAACCTTGAAAAGGTTCGAGATGATAAGATGATCAGATCATGAATATTTGGGATGCGCTTTTGATTACTCCTTTAACGACCGCCCTTCTGTTCTTCTACCATCTGTTGGGAAGCAATCTGGGTCTGGCGATTATCGCTCTCACGGTTGCCCTACGGCTCTTGCTCTTTCCTCTTACGCTGCCGTCCCTGCGGTCAATGAAGGTCCAGCGGGATATTAAGCCCGAGCTGGACCGGTTGAAAGATAAATATAAAGGCGACCGTCAGAAGCTGGCGACGGCCCAGATGGAGCTTTTCAAGCAAAAAGGAGTTAATCCTCTGTCGGGTTGTCTGCCGCAGATTTTGCAGCTGGTGATTTTGATCGCTCTGTACCGTGTTTTTATTTCCAATCTCCAGAACGGGGGACTCAACCACCTTTTCCTGTTTTGGGATCTCTCCGTCCGCGATCCGTATTTTGTCCTCCCGATCCTCGCCGCAGTTTCCCAGTTTGTGCTCTCCAAGATGATGCTGCCGGCGGTTTCCCAAGAACACAAGGTCGCGCATGAAGCCAAAGACAAACAGGAAGATTTCGCTTCGGCTCTTCAGCGCCAGAACCTCTTCCTTTTTCCGGTCTTGACTCTGTTTTTGGGTTTGCAGTTCCCCGCCGGACTGATGCTTTACTGGTTTGTTTCTACCCTTCTGCAGATTCCCCAGCAGTGGCTGGTTATGCGTTCGCGCCCGAGTTCCAAGGCCGCTTGATAACCCCCGACGCGGGTTTCCTCACCGCCGATTTCTGCCTACTGCCTACTGCCTACTGTCTACTAGCTGTGGGGTGTGTTAGATTGGAATCAATTCAGCATGGAAGCAAAGAAATTTTTAACGGAAAAAAGCGAGTTTCTCTTGGAAAAGATGGGAATCCCCGTTCGCGTCGAGGTATCGGAGCAAGAGGATCGGCTCTTGGTTGATTTGGTCCCTCAAGAGGAGGAGGATAGCTCTTTCTTGATCGGTTTCCACGGCCAGACTCTGAATGCGCTTCAAGCGGTTCTGGGCGTGATGCTGATGCGCCAGATTGGAGAGTTCAAGCCGTTCTCCCTGGAAGCCGGCGGCTACCGCCAACAGCGGGAAGAAGAGTTGCGGCGCCGGGCGCTGGAGGCGGCTGATAAAGCCCGCTTCCTGCTCAAAGAAGTATCTTTTCCGGCGATGCCGTCCGCAGAAAGACGGATCGTTCACCTGACTTTACAGGAGGAGAAAGGAATCTGGACCGAGAGCCGCGGCGAAGGCCGCGAGCGGCACGTGGTCGTTGTTCCGGGAGAAAAACCCGCTGAAAGTAAAGACAACTCTAAATAATGGAGGCTACCGTTTTGCAGGAAAATTTGCTCCCTCGCCTGACCGCCGTGGCGCGGGTGGCTTCGGCCAAGTCGGCTTTACCAATCTTGGAGAATGTCCTTTTGACGGCGGAAAAAGGGGTTCTGCGCCTGGCGGCAACCGATCTTGAGACCGGGATCAAGACCAAGGTTGGCGCCCAAGTTTCGGAGGAAGGTGCGACCACGGTTCCCGCCCGTCTCCTGGTTTCCATCATCACAAATCTCCCGCCCGGGAAGATTACGCTCAAATCGCAGAAAGATATTCTGACCGTTTCGGCGGAGGGATTTTCTTCAAAGATCAATGGGATGCCCGCCACCGAGTTTCCGAGCCTGGCTTCGCCCGGCAAGGTGCTCTTCAAGATTCCGGCGAAAGATTTTAAAGAGGCGGTGATGCAGGTTTCCTTTGCGGCGGCCCAGGATGAATCCCGGCCGATTCTGACCGGAATTCTGCTGAAGTTGGGAGGAGGAACGTTGACGTTGGCGGGCGTGGACGGTTTTCGGCTGGGTGAGAAGAAGGTTCCCGCCGCCGGCGAAGGGATTATGGCGATTGCGCCGGCCCGCTCCTTGGGCGAGGTTTCCCGCTTGGTGGAAGGGGAGGTGGAGATTGGAATGGCAGAAGAAGGACAGTTATTTTTCAACGCTCCGGATTTCTTGGTGATCTCCCAGCTTCTGGAGGGGGAGTTTCCCGAATATGAGCAGATCATCCCCGCCAATTTTGAGACTAGAATTAGCTTTGCTAAGGAGGACGTCGTTAAAGCCGTTCAGCTCACCTCGGTCTTTTCGGATGCCGGAATGACCATCATCGTTTTCAATTTCGATCCTCAAAAGAAGATTTTGGAGGTCTCTTCGCAGGAGGCCCAGCAGGGGGAAGCGCGGTTGGAAATTCCGATCAGCGGAGAAGGAAAGAAAGGGACGATCGCCTTCAATTCCCGCTACGTCAGCGACGCCTTAAGCGCCCTGCTGGATGAGGAGGTTACGCTCTCGATGAACTCCAGTCTGGATCCGGTTCTGTTGACTTCACCCAAAGATAAGAACTACCGGCATGTGATTATGCCGGTCCGCCTCCAGGAGTAGTTAGTGAATAGTAGCAAGTAGTTAGAAAAACTGATCTGTCTCGCTACTCGCTACTAACTACTCGATACTTAATCTCCTCGACCACCTTTCCTCCCAACCCCTCGTTAATTTTTCTCTTCAACTCTCTTGACTGTAAAAAGATCTCCTGGGAGTGGGCCGGCGACGGGGTTCCGATCAGCAGGCGTCCCTCGCGGAAGGAAATCATTTTCGCCCAGTCCGGCAGGTGTTTTTGGAATTCCTGCTCCACCTTTAAAGCCAGGGCGGCGGAACGAATCGGACTACGGCGGGTGAAATGATCCAGAGATTGACCAACTTGTTCAAAGGCCATCGCTTAAACGACGGGGGAGCGGGGAACGGCCGGAGGGACTTCGGTCGGGAGGCCTTTTTCGCCCGCTTCCTGTTCGAGCTTCTCTCGAATTGCCATGATCTCCTTCGGCGAAGAGGTCGCCAAGGGGTGCTCTTCAGGCGAGGCGACCACCTGCATCGCGACGTGGTTCGGCCCGGCGAAGAAGAGCCCCTCCCCGATGTTCGCGGCCAGAAGAATGCGCTTCTCCCCTTCGGAGAGATAGAAAACCTTGGTGATCTCGTCGATCGCCGCGGGGTGCTGCTTGAGAAGAATCTGCAGCGAGGAGTTGGTTACGATCGCCTTACCGTAGTCGGAGCGGAGGAAGTCCGCAACATCCTGGGTGATCGTGGTCAGACCGAGGTAGTATTTGCGGGCGCGCTTGGCGATGGAGTACATAAAGACCGCCGAGTCGGGGTGCTGCATCAGGTACCAGGCCTCGTCGACGATCAGGATCCGCTTTTTGATCTCGCGACGTATCCGGCTCCAGATAAAGTCCAAAATGATGTACATCGCGATTGGCCGGACTTTCTCTTCCAAATCCCGTGTCGAGAAGACAGTGAAGGTATTGCGGATGTCGACGGTCGAGGGCTGGTCAAAGATCCCTTTTAAGGATCCGGTGACGTACTGTTCGATCCGGTCGGCCAGAGGCTTGCCTTCCGGAGTGCTTTGCAAGACCACATACAAATCCGCCATCACCGGGGCGGGATTCTGGTGGGTTGCCGGATCCTGGGTGATTCCCCTTTTGGCGTAGGTCTCCAGCAGAGCCCGGTCCATAAGTGCATCTTCGGAGGGCGAGAGCTGACCCATGATGATCTTGAAGAGCGTGTGCAGGGAGAGGATCTTCAGCGCCAGCTCATTCTCCCCTTCCTCATAAGTTCCGGACATGTCAAAGGGATTGATTCTAGACGGCGAGGTTGGTGAGAAAGTGATGTAGTCGCCGCCGATGCTTTTGGAGAGCTGCTCGTACTCCTTCTCCGGGTCGATCACCATGACCTCGGTCCCGAACATCAGAGAGCGGATCGCTTCCAGCTTGACCATGTAGGATTTGCCGGCGCCGGATTTGGCGAAGACGACGGTGTTGGCGTTCTCCAGTGAGAAGCGGTCGAAAATGATCAGTGAACCGTTGTGCTCGTTGATCCCGTAGAGAATCCCCTCGTTGGCGGTCAGCTCTGAAGAAGTAAGCGGGAAAGTGGTTGCAATCGAGGTGGTGTCCATGTTGCGCATGATTTTCAGCTTGTCCATGCAGGTCGGAATCGTGGACTGGAATGCTTCCTCCATCCGCAGGGTGGCGTGCTTGGAGAGCAGTAGCAGCGAACCAAGGGTGGATTCCACTTTTTTGGTGACAGAATCGAGTTCCTCAATCGATTCGGCGCTGACGGTGATATAGAAGGAGAATTGGAAGAAACGCTCGGTCCCTTTGACCAGCTGCTCTTGGAGGTTGCGGGCGTCTTCGAGCGCGGCTTCCACGGTCGGGTCGGCGACTCTTCCGGACTTTTCGTTCTCTTTGACCGTGGCCTCCATCTCGGCGAGCTTGCGGCGGAGGTCATCGAGGACTCCCCGCGACTCAACCGGATAATAGAACATCGACAGGGTCAGGGTGTGGTTGAAGTTGATCAAGGGCGAAAGCCAGTTGGCCCCGACGAAGCGCGGATAGCCGGAGACGAAAATGGTGCGGACGAAAGTTTCCCCGATCTTGAGATGGTTAAAGTCCACATCGATGGAGGGCGGCGCAATGATGTCTTGAACCGAAACGGCCCCGGCGGCGATCGTTTGTGCCAACTGGGGAAGGGTCGCCGGTTGGCCGGCCGGGACGGCAACGGGCGGGGGTGAATAGACTAAGGGTTGTTCGGCCATTATTGTTCTCCTCCCACCGCCGGTTCAACCATTACCGAAGTGTAGTTGCCTGCTCCGCCGGCGATGTGTTGGTAGCGGGCTTGTTCGGGATTATAGATTTCGTAGAACATGCCGATCAGCTCGGGAGTCGTCAGCTGGCGGGCTTTGATTCCCAGCCGTTCCATTTGCTTGAGCAGGTGATCGCGCTTGGGTTCAAGATCGGTTTTTGCTCTCTCCAGAATCGCGGCTCGATTGATCTTCGGACCTTGGGGCTTTTTCCCGAGGAGAAAGTCCAGGAAGGAGGGGCGCGGGACCGAAATTGCTTCAAAGTGCGGAATCACGATGTAGAAGCGCTTGTCCAAGACTTCTCCTTTTTGGACAAGGGAAACAATGAATTCCTTATAGGAGGAGATCTTTTCGCGGAGATAAGGGTTGGCTTGGGTGGTGACCGCGGCCTGCTCATCGATCCATTTCAGATAGTTGGAGAGGTCCAGCTTGCGGGAGCGGACGACGATTTGGGCCGGGAAAGAGAGCGAGTTGAGCATCGAGGCGTAGGCCCCGATCATCGAATCCTGCTCACGTTCGGAAAGCAGATCAAAGTTGACGGAATTGGTTTCCAGGACGAGGGAGGCGTTGCCGTTCTTTAGTAGGATCAGATCCCCTTGAATATCCAGAATATCCAGGTGCTCTTGGGTCGTGGATTGGGTTTTGGGCGGTTTGGCTTTGGCCATTTTCCTAACTACTCACTACTAACTACTATTTACTCCTTATCTCCAGCTCCTCCATTTCCTTTCCTGTTAACTCAATTTTCATTGTAGCAAAGGAAAAAGGCGTCTTTGGGACTTTAATGGCGTAGCGGCCGCTTGGGAGCGGGCTGGTCACAAACTTACCCAGTTCATTGGTTTTGATCGCGCGGACGACGTTGCCCTTCTCATTCTCGACCACGATCAGGGTCTGATTGAGGACTCCGCCCTGGGGATCAAACACCGTTCCGGCGATGACGTTGGCCCCGGCTTTGGGTGGGGCGATCGCCGGCGCCGCCGAGGGTTTGGGCAAGGGAAGGGCGGTTGGGTAACT
>MEUW01000004.1:4685-5025 GCA_001772805.1 candidate division WWE3 bacterium RBG_19FT_COMBO_53_11 | reverse complement strand
TGTTGGAACAGTCGGCGGCGGAACTACCACCGGGGATGGGGCCGGTTCCGGAGCCGGGGGAGGCGGTGAAATCGGTTCGGGCATCGGGATGGGCGGCGGAGGTGGGGCCACCGGAATCGGCAACGGTTTGGGGACTTCCACCGGCGCCATCGAGATCGGGAGAGCGACTGTTGGAACAGTCGGAGTAAAGATCGGCGCGGCCAAGGTCGGCGCTGACGGCAGTTCGGGGGCGATCACCTGTTCGCGGGCGGGAGCATAAACCATCTCCCCGGCGATCGCCAGCGGCGTTAAGCGCCGGCCGACCCGGGTATTGCGGCGGGCGGCAAAGTAGCTGGCAACC
>MEUW01000004.1:1953-4658 GCA_001772805.1 candidate division WWE3 bacterium RBG_19FT_COMBO_53_11 | reverse complement strand
AAGCCAAGGATGCGCGTTCGACAATCCGGGTGGCTTCCTCAAACCTCAGCCGCGAGGCCGGCGGAGGTGGGGGCGGCCCCTCGACTCCGCTCGGGGCGGCTGGGGCAACAGTCGGAGCAGCCATCACTTCTTCCAGCGTCAGCGTCGGCGTCGACGGAGCCATCAGCACTGGAGCAGGGACCACCGCCGGAGCGAGAGGAACAACCATCCTTTGGGCGAGCCCCCGGATGGATTCCAGGTATTGCGCTTCGGCCAGATCCAAAGGGTTGAGCTCTTTTTGTTCGTGAATTGCGCCGAGGTAAGTTTCCAGCCGCCGGCGGGATTCTTCGGGGCTGACTTCCGGTCCGGTTGATCGGGTAAATTTAGGCATCTCCAAAACCAAAAATTCGGCGGGGGCGGTGCTCTTCACCCACATCCGGCGGGTGGGGGCATAGACCGCGCGGAAGAACGCCGAGATCCACTGGTCGAGCGGTTGGTCTTGAACGGGGACGAAGGCGAAACCGATACCGGCGAGGAGAAAAATCCCGGAGATCAGAATTCGCAGAACAATAAAGAGGTTCGAAGAGAAGAAGGCAAAAGCAAAGAATCCGCAGATCGCCAGAATCCCGAACTGGCGGACGGTCAAATCCCCGACCAGCTTAAATTGAACCCCAAAAACCTGCTGGGGGACGGCGTGCTGTTTGGTTGTGAGCGGTTCTTCGGGCATTGGGTAGTTAGTAGTTAGTAATTAGTAGCTAGTAGTTAGGGATTAGGTCCCAATTGCCTCCTAACTCGCTACTTACTACTAAAAACTTGCTACTACTCTAAAGGTTATCAAATTCCCGTGCCTATCGAGAAATAGGGGTTGTTTTTCTTCTGTTTCTATGGTATCCTATAGCTATACAATCGAATAACATGAGGTTGCTAGGGCTCATGGAGCCTATCCAACCGAATATGAGTGGTGGTCGGTCGCCTCAGGTGATCGTCCAACCAAATCTATCCCCTAAGGGGGAAGGAGGCATTGATGTCAGATCAGGCGTTCTTTGTGGCCATCTTGGCGATTATTGTCTTGATGGTCGTGATCTTGGCCGTTCTTCTGCTCCTTACGAAGAAGCGGAAGCCCGCAGTGCGCTCAGCCGCTTCTCTGGCGGAGACCTTCGCCGACCAGATCTTGGCCGGAAATGTCTCGGAGGGCTTGCTGAAGCACTATTCTTCAACCCGCGGGAAGTGCAAGAACTGCGGTGGCAGGACGGTGCGTTGGACGCCCGCTTCCGCTGAAGAGCACCTCCAGCGGCCGCGCTTGGTCGCCGCCATCCAGAACCAAGAGCTCTGCGAGGAGTGCATCTTTGTCCTCGCAAAGACGGTGGCTGGTTGGAAGGTGGTGCCAGTTCCGGTGGGCAAACCTTCACCGGCTCCCGCTCCCGCACCTGCTCCTCAGAAGGAGAAGGGTCCGGGCGTGGGAAAGAGGATCGCGGTTGCGGTTGGTGAAGCGATCGCTCAGATCCCTTCCCTGCTCTGGAAGGTGGTCAAATGGGTATTCTCCAAGCTCTTTGTCATCTGGGGAATCCTGTTCCTGCTGGGAATCGACGTCTTTGCGATCCGGATGATGTTCTGGGTCGCCGGGGCGGCGGACAAGTATCAGCAGGGAATCTTCATCACCTTCATGGAGTACGGCGTGGCGGGGTTGGCGGTGGTGATCATGATCTTGACCTTGATCCCGCTGCTTCCTCTTCTGCGACGGTTGGTGAAGTAGTGTAGTACAGTACGTTAAGCCCCGGGCTCAAAAAGTCTGGGGCTTATTTCTTTCTGGGGGGCTTTCCCATTCCAAAGGCCTCTTCGATAAAAGAGGGGGCTTTAAAAGCAACTGCAAGCATCACCAGACCCAAGAGCGGTCCCAGCATGTCCCCGGTGAAAAGGGGCGATTCTCCACTGACCCGATCAAGAATATTGGTTTCACTGAATCCGACAATGCTTTCGACGGTTATCGCCGCTCCCAAAAGAACGAAGAAGGCGGTTACCGGGAAAACCAAGGCTTTGGAGACGATTTTCTTGAAGAAATCAGTGACTGCTCCTTCCTGTCCCGGCAGAGATCCGATTAGAAACATAATGGGCGAGAAAATCGTTCGAACCAAGATCTCGGCGTAGGCCGCGAGCACTCTGATTAGAGTCAATCCAAAGATGATTAAAAATCCGAGGGCAAAAATTACCGCAAATGTTAGTCCAACGAACTCCTCTTGGTTTCCGGAAATGAGAGTTCCTAAAGGCCCCCCGATGGTGTAGGCGATAAGAACCTGGGGGATTTTTGAGATATACTCGGCCATTCCGGCTCCAATTTCATGCTGGAATGTAAACTCGACCATTCTGGCAACCAGCTCGCCAGCAAAGACTACTCCCACATCTATAATGAGGGCGATGATTGGGAAAGAGAAAGTAATCAGGACCGCCCCCAGCACGATTCGGGGGAGAGCGTTGGTGACGGTGACGACCACGCGCGGAGAGATCTCCTTTTGAAGCATAATCATGAACCCGATCGCAATCATTACAACCACGAACAGGGCGTAGGCTAAATTACGCATTCCTTCCCAATATGGCTGGATGGGAGAGAGCGCATCTCTTCCGATGGTCTGGGCGCGGGCTTGGGAGTTGAGCAGATTATCGGCCAGTTCGGTGCGGACATAATCACCGATATGAATTGAGGGTCCGGCGTATGCTAGACCCGCCACCCG
>MEUW01000004.1:0-1943 GCA_001772805.1 candidate division WWE3 bacterium RBG_19FT_COMBO_53_11 | reverse complement strand
GCCATTTTCTGCAAGTCCATCACGGAAATGGCTTCGTAATCCTTGCCCAGAGTGTTGTAAATTACGAAGTCCTGAGCGGACATGGCGGAGGCCCGAACGGTGCATTTAACGTCGGTGATGCATTTGGCGTTTTCCCACATGTTGTCGAACGGCCAGAGGTCCGCCGCATAGGTGGGAATGGTTTTGAAGCCAAAAAGAGTAAGGGCTAGCAAAATGCCCAAGATTATTTTCATCTTTTTCATCCGGTTCCATTGTAGCAAAAGGAAGCAATCAACTATTCTCTGTTCCTACTTCCTATTCCTGATATTATTTATTTGATGGCCATCTCCCAGAGCGTTTCCAGATTTTTCCTACCCAACCTAAGGCGTAGCCGACCCAAGTCGGGGGGAGGCAGGGGTTTTGAAGATGCCGCTTCGCAGCAAATATTAGCGAGCTTCGATCAGGTTATTGACCAAACTTTGGATTCTTTCAACGCTCCCAAACAAGTTGCTTCTTTCATGCAGGGCGATCTCGAGGCCGCATTTAAGATTGTCGGTCCTAGGCCGCCCGGTTACACTCCTGGTGCGGCCCGGCCCCTAGACGTTAATCTCCTTGATCTGGCGAGAGATCCGGTCCAGACCACGTGGAAAGTAGTTAAAGCACCTTTTGACACTAAGCTTGGGGATACGGAGGCGATGGGAGACGCCTTCTTGGAAGCGCTGGACGAGGCCGTTTGGGACCATCTCTTAAACAACGTATTGGTCGATGAGGGGGGAAACGCCGTCATTCCCTACTCGACTCGGGTAGCGATCGATCGTTGGAATAAGAGGAAAGGGAAGGTTGAGGTTTTGAGAGATATTACTTCCAAAGCGGTGCGGCAAAACCCGGGAGTAGGTTTGATGATGGCGGAGTCTCTCCAACGGTACAATCCTAATCTGGTAATAGGTAAGGGCGTGCCAATTGGGACTTTTGCAGCCGAAGCTAGGAAAGCGGATGCGAAAGTGACTGAAGCATTGAAGAGGGAGAAGAGGGACGTCGCTGAGGGGCGGATAACCCAGAAGCAGCTGGATGAGAAATGGAAAGATGCTACTGACGGGCAAACGGAGTGGGTAAAGTATCGGGGAGATGACCAGAAAGAGCTGACCGCCAACTTTGAGAAGGCGATAAGGACCGACCGGGATTTTGCCGCTACCCCGGAAGCGCGGGCTTGGCGTTTTTGGAAGTCCCGAGATTTGCATCAACAGACTCTGCATGTTCTAAAAACTTGGAAGAAGGATGGAGTTTGGGGGGTGGTCAGAGATTTTGGATGGAAGAAGACCATCTCTAAATCCAAATATTGGTATGGCAAATATCTTAAAGAAGGGATTGACAATATCGCTGAAAAGCTCGGAGTTAAAAAGCTTCTGGGAACGCTTGGCGGCATTCCAGGGAAGCTGAAGCAGCTTAAAGCTACCTATTGGGTCAAGAAGGGGGCGGGTTGGCTCATTAAAAAATTAGGTCTTGGCCGACTGATTGGGGGGATCTTAGGTTCGGCTCTACCGTTTGCTGGGACTGCCGCCGGCGCAATCATCGGGGCGGTGGTCCAGTTTGTGGGTGAAATTGTGGTTGAGAAGCTTGGCGGAGTGATGAAGATTGTGGGTTACACTCTCGCGGGAGCTCTGGGGTTCTTTGTTGTTTTAGGAATCGGCATCATCACGCTTTTTTCGATCGTTCTAAGCGACAATCCTTATCCTTGGCAGCAAGGAGGGAGCGCCGCTTTCCAGCGATTTGTGCAGATCGAGGTTAAGGCTTGCGATTCTGCCGCCGGCTGCTCCTATCAAAATCCATTGCGGGTTTCCAATGGCCAACATTCAATCAGTTGGCGGGTGGTGATTAAAAGCATTTCCTCCCAACCCCTAAACGAGGCGAGCTTTACTTTTTCCCAAGAACAGTGTTCCGGCCAGAATCGGTCCGGATTTGTCCTT
>MEUW01000003.1:4566-13196 GCA_001772805.1 candidate division WWE3 bacterium RBG_19FT_COMBO_53_11 | reverse complement strand
CGATGTAGCCCAAGATCAGGATGATCGATTCTTTCCTCGTGATTCGGTATCCCGTCCAGACAAAGAAGGTTAAAACCAGCAGAGTTAATACCAAGACCGTGGCGCCGGACCAAAAGATTAGGGGTTCGCTCACCGTAAACGGTTGAATAATGGCCGTTACTCCCAGAACCAAGGTGGAGTTAGCGACTGTGCTCCCCAGAATATTTCCCATTACGAACCCGCTTTGGCGGCGAAGGGCCGCGGAGATGGAGGTGGTTAGTTCCGGCAGAGACGTGCTTAGCGCCACCGCGAAAATTCCAAAAAGAATCATCGGGACGCCGAGAAGAATGGCAAGCCTCTCGCTGGTCAAAACCATCACTTGGGCGCTGCCGACGAGGACTGCCAAACCTATCCCAAAAAGGGCCAACTCTCCCCAAAGCGGTCTCTCGGTCCGGTGGTCGCGGGTGACTTTGTGATATTCGCGGCTTTGGAAGATCAGGTTGTACATGTAGAGAAAGAAGAACGCTAGCAAGACGAAACCTTCCGTGCGGGTTAGCCGCTGGTCGATCAGCATAATCAGGGGAGCAGCCCCGATCAAGTCGGTAAAAATCATTTCCCGGTTACGAACCTGGATCTGAACCCTGATCCCGCCGGCGATCAGCGCCGCCAGCCCCAAAATAAGGGACATGTTGGCAATGTTGGAACCGATCACGTTTCCTAAGGATAGATTGGGGTCGTTTTCGAGGGCGGCGATAATCCCTACAATCAATTCCGGAATCGAGGTCGCCACCGCCATAATTACAAAGCCGACCAGATACTCCGAAACCCTTAGTTTTACGGCGATGGAGGTGAGTTTATCGATCAAGAAAACCGAAGATCGGGCTAAAACGAGGGCGGCAGCGATCAGAAGTAAAAGATTGGCCAGCATCAAGCTAGTTTATCTGATATGGTGAATTAGGTGCAAAAGGTGAAAAGAATCATTTTTTTGTGGCTGCCGGTTTTGGTTTGGATGGGTCTAATCTTTTATCTTTCCTCGGTGCCGAATCTCTCCGTGGGGGAGGGAGCGGTGGATTTTTGGACTAGAAAACCGGCGCACGTAGTTGAGTACGCGATCCTCTTCGGATTGATTTGGCGCGCTTTGCAGGGAAGTTTGGCTATTACTGCGAGAATGCCCTATCTCTCCGCGGCGGTTTTTACCCTTTTCTACGGGGTAACGGATGAGATTCACCAACTTTTGACGCCTTCGAGAGCGGGAAAAATTTATGACCTCGGTTTTGATCTCTTAGGGATCCTTTTGGGAGCGTTGATTTTGCGCCGCTTCCTGATCAAAATTAGGATTCATTCAACCTAATTTTGTTAAGATAAATCAAGAGCCCTCCCTTGCGCTCTCGATACTTATAGGATAAAATGATAGGTGAGATGATCAGAAAAGTTGGCCACAATTTAATCCAGTTTTGCGTCAAGAACGCTTGCTTTGTGTTGCCTTACCCGGAGCCCCGCGCCCGCGCCCGGTTTTTGAAGAATTCCGCTCTTTTTGTCTACGTCTTGATACTCCTATTCTTCCAGCTCTCTATTTACCGCGCTTCGCCGCGGATTCTCGGATTTGCGACCAATATTGCGACTACGGAGCTTTATCAGCTGGTTAACTCGGAACGGGCGGAGCAGGGATTGCCCGCATTAAAGCGGAACACCAAGCTTGAGCAAGCCGCTTACGAGAAAGCTCAGGATATGTTCTCGAAGGACTACTGGGCGCACTACGCTCCGGATGGTTCCACCACACCGTGGCAATTTATCCTCGCCGCCGGATACAACTACAAGTACGCTGGAGAGAATTTGGCGAAAGATTTTGACACTTCGGAAGAAGTGGTTACGGCTTGGATGGCTTCTTCTTCCCACCGATCCAATATTGTCAATACGAATTACAAAGATTTTGGAGTGGTCGCGGTGATCGGGAATCTTTCGGGAGAGCAAACCACTCTTGTGGTTCAGATGTTTGGTTCGGCTTTGGGAGCGACGACCGCTTCTACCCCAACCGGTGGAACCGCCAACAACCCGACGGGGGATACCGCGGGGGCAAAGGCCCCGGCGCCTGCGCCTGAAGCGCAACCATTGGCGGTGATTGGCCCAACTGAAGCTGGGGGAGAACCCTCTGCCGATCAGGAATCTCAGGCGACGTTAACTCCGGTGGAACAGGTTGTGCGCACCTTCAACCCGACTGCTTCGCCTAAGACAATCCCTCTGGGATTTGGTTTCTTGCTTTTAGGCCTCTTCGCCTTGGATGAAGTTTATATGCTTAAGGATGGGCTCAACCATCAAGAGCTCAAAAGAACGGCAGAGAACGTGGCACATATGGTAATTTTGGGATTGCTGATGGTGGTAGTTTGGACGATGCGGACCGGAGGAATTATCTAAAATGAAAAAGGACGCGATTGGGAAATCGCTAAATTCGCCAGAGGCGAAATGGGGATGGGCGGCGCATTTTCTGGCTTTGGCAATTATTTTTTCCTCCTCTCTTTGGGCATTCTTGCAATTTGATGATTCTCCGATTTTCCAGCTCTACGTGGTGATCGCGGCCGTAATCGCTTATGATGCTTGGGGGTTGATCTACCATTACTTCCGCCGCCACCTTACTCTGGATTTGGTTTTGGAATATCTCCTCGTAGGAGCATTGGTAATTCTTCTTTTCTTCTGGACCCTCTTCTCGTAAATCCTAAATCCTAATTTCTAAATTCGAAACAAGTTCGAAATTTTAAATTTCAATGCTCCAAACGTTTAGGAATTTGAACATTGGGATTTGTTTAGGATTTCGTGCTTAGTGCTTAGAATTTTTTCCTGTGATATCCTTTTATCCGTAACGTTTATTTAATTGATGGCCAAAAAGGTCGTTGTTTTGGGCGGTGGAACGGGTACTTACACCGTTTTATCCGGCCTTAAAAAATACCCCGTTGATATTACCGCGATTGTGACGATGGCGGATTCCGGCGGTTCGGCCCGCAAAGAGCGGGATGAGTTTGGGATGTTGCCGGTTTCAGATGTCCGCAAGGCGCTCCTGGCCCTTTCTCCGGAAGGCGGTGATGAGGGATTTTTGCGAGATCTCTTTAACTACCGGTTCTCCGAAGGCGTAGGAGTAGAGGGGACCACCTTCGGGAACCTTTTTCTGATCGCGCTCACCAACACCTTAGGTTCCCAGGAGAAAGCAATTGAAGAGGCCTCCCGGATTCTCCGGATTAAGGGGCGGGTTTTGCCGGTCACGCTAGAAGAAACTAATCTGGTAGCCGAATACGATGAGGGAATTACGGTGGTAGGAGAGCACCAGATCGATGAACCCCACCATGATGGACGTCTAGCAATTCGACGGGTGTACCTTTTGCCGCAACCCCAAGCTAACCCGAAAGCAATTGAAGCGATCAAAGAAGCGGATGTAATCGTGATCGGGCCGGGCGATCTTTACACCAGTCTTCTGCCAACCCTCTTGGTTGGGGGGATTGCCGAGGCCGTTCGCGAATCGAGAGCTTTAAAGGTTTTTATTCTCAATCTGATGAGCAAATACGGGCAAACGCACGGCTTTACGGCTTCTCGCTACCTTGCGGTTTTGGAGGAACATCTCCAGACTCCCTTCACCCACGTGCTAATAAGTACAAAGAAGCCCCCTTTGGAGGTTCTCCAGTACTACGCGACTTCCGAAAATTCTTTCCCAATCGAGAATGATCTGCGGGAGGACCGGTACGTGCTGGTGACGGGAGATTTTCTTTCCGATCGGACTTTTCGTCCCGAGCCGGGCGACAAGCTCAAGCGGAGTCTTTTACGGCACGATCCCGAAAAGTTGGCGAAGGCGTTGATGGAAGTGATTGAAAGAAAGGAAGGGTAGAGCCATTTGCGGCGTCATTGCTTTCGTTTCGACAACTGAAAAGCGAAACCCGGCCCAGTTTTTGGTGGAGGCGCTTAAACGCTTGGAGTACCGCGGTTATGATTCTTGGGGAGTCGCCTTTGGCGAGGGGCCGAATTTGGTCAAAAAATCCGGCCGGATCTCCGGTGTTTCTTTTGCTGACGGAGAGGTGGCCCCGGCTTTTGCCGGTTTGGGACATACCCGTTGGGCGACTCACGGAGGAGTGACGGATGCCAATGCCCATCCCCATTTGGATTGCACCGGAAAGATCGCGGTCGTCCATAACGGGATTATTGAGAATTGGGAGGAATTACGCCGCGGGTTGGAAGAGCGGGGCCATACTTTCCGTTCGGAAACCGATACCGAAGTCGTTTCCCATCTGGTTGAGGAAGGAATGGAAGGAGTAGCAGATCTAGCCGGCTTTGTCGAAGTTGTTCGGCGAGTCTTTAATCAATTGGAAGGATTGAATGCGATCGTCGTCTATTCCCCGCAGATAAGGGCAATAATTGGATTTCGCAACGGGTCGCCGATGGTGGTGGGAGTGGGGCCCCTCGACTCGCGCTCGGGGTCTCCGAGAGAGTATTTCTTAGCTTCGGACATTCCCGCGTTTTTGCCTTACACCGATCGGGTTATCTTTCTGAACGACGGAGAAGGAGCGATTCTCTCCGAAGGAGAGCTGAAGTTGATCGATGCGGCAACGGGTCAAGAGAAGTTACCCCAGATAGAGAAGATTGAGTGGGCGGCCGAAGAGGCCGAACTGGGGGAGCATCCCCACTACTTAATCAAGGAAATCAGTGAACAGCCGCAGGTTCTCGCCCGCTTGGCGGAATATCCCGAGAAAGATCTCAAGGAAGTGATTAGCTTGATCAAGAAGTCTTTTGGTACCTATTTCACGGCTTGCGGAACGGCGGCTCATTCCGGGTTGGCGGCAACCTATCTCTTTGCCGATCTGGCTCACCGGCACGTCAACTTCGCGGTCGGAAGCGAGTTTTACTTTTTGGAGAGCTTCTTAACCCCGAAATCCTTGCTGATCTGCGCTTCGCAATCTGGAGAGACGATGGATACAATGGAGGCCGCCCGGGCGGCGAAAAAGCATCACGCCAAGATAGTCGCCCTCACAAATGTGCGCGGTTCATCACTGACGCGGCTGGCTGATGACACCCTGCTTTTGAATTGCGGTCCCGAAAAGGCGGTTTTGGCAACCAAGTCCTACACGGCCAAGCTGGCGCTCTTTCTAATGCTGGCGGCCGGTATCGGCGGCAAACTAGAGGAAGGGCGGCAGGGAGTAGCGAAAGCGGCCAGGGGGGTTAAAGAAATATTGGATGATAAGAACGTGGCGAAAATCCGGGAGCTGGCAAAGCGGTTGAAGGACGTCGACCACCTCTACGCGATCGGCAGGGGAGTCAACTACCCCACGGCCCTAGAGGCGGCGCTAAAAATCAAAGAAGTTAGCTACATTCACGCCGAAGGTTTTGCCGGAGGGGAGTTAAAGCATGGGGTGATCGCGCTGATTGAGGAGGGGACTCCTTGTTTGATTTTTGCCGCGAGGGACAAAACCGAATCTTCGATCCTTTCCAACGCCAAAGAACTGAAGAGCCGGGGCGGTTTCATCATCGGAGTTTCTCCAGAGGATAACGAGGTTTTTGACATTTGGCTGAAAGTGCCGGATGTTGGTCCCGCATCCCCGATTGTAAATGTGGTTCCCGCCCAGCTTTTGGCCTACTATCTCGCGGTCGAAAGGGGACTTGACCCTGACAAACCTCGAAACTTGGCAAAGTCCGTTACCGTCAAGTAACTCCACACCTCCAACCCCAGGGGTTGACGTTTATAGGCTTTCTAAGGTTAGGTCGGTGATGGCTTCGGACTCCTTTTGCGATAAACCGGCTTCGACAAAATCCTGATACTTCTGGTTTGACGGTCCCGTCTGTGAGAAAGGGTAGAGGATAGGATCCTGTCCGCTTACCAGATCGAACTTTTCTGTTAAATATTCGGGGTAGCTGGACCAAGGATAATCAGCGAGGTCATTTTTCTTGCCCAAAATCTCTTTCGGGTTCAAATGAATGTACTTGGAAAGCCAAAGTAGATATCTTTCACCCTCGATTGGTTTGGCCTGGAATCGGTCTTGGAAGAGACGCCCGACCTTTTGGTATTTGATATTTATGTATTTGGCATAGCTGGTACAGAGTTTGAGCATAAAAAGCGGCAGAGTTTGTTCCGATTTTTGCTTAAGCAGAAAGTGGAAATGATTGGGCATTAAGCAGTAAGCGAGGATTTCGATTGAATACTCCGTTTTGTATTTTTTAGCCCTTTCCTTAAATCGTTGGTAGTCGCGCGGTTCGAAGAAGATCCTCTCTTTCCAGTTTCCGCGGTTGTAGACGTGATAAAAAGTTTCGGCGGGAAAGAAACGTCGAGGTGTCGCCATCGCTTTCATTGTCCCATAGGTGTCAACCCCTGGGGTTGGTTGAGTCGGTTAAATAAAAAAGGCCCTCTGCTTGGGTAAGCAAAGGGCCTATACAAACTAACTTCCGTTTCCGAGGCTGTCCATGAATTTCAGGAGCAGTTCCTCGTTTCTGTGCTCTTCTCTTCGCGTTCCTTCGCTGAAGAAGGCAGACTCGGTCATCAAGATCCTTCCCTCGTGGGAGAGGATGCGGACGTGGCCGACGCCGACATCCAGGGTCTTGAGCTTGCCGTGTTCGAACTCCGTCTTCCAAACGATCGACCCAACTTGCTGGGCGACGCGCTGGCCGAAGTCCGAATCCCACTGGTCCACGTTGATGGCCACGTGGAAGTTGGCGCTGATCACTACCGGCGTCTTGGCGAGCTCCAGCGTTTGCTGGGCGCGCAGCGAGGAAGTCAAGGCCCGGGCCATAAAGGGGTGCAGGAGGGTTACTCCCATTCCCGAGGGAAGTTGGTGCACCTCGCCGTAGCGAACCTTCGCTTCGGCGATGCCATGCAAGCCGGGCAGCTTGAGCCGCCGTTCCTTAAGGATCTTGGCGATCCCGTTGGCAAGGTCGGAAACGAGGCTCGGTCCGAAGACCGCCAAGGGGATGACCCCGCGCTTGAGAACCCAGGCGTCGTGGTTCCCTTCTCGGTAGAGAAAGGTGACCAAGCACTCTTCCACCAGGCTTCGGAGCTGCTTGCGGCCGGGAGCCTTCTCCTTGAAATTCCGAAGGGCTTCGTCGAACCGGGTCTCAAAGACCTTCAGGATCACTTGCCCGATCATCCAGGCGGCGAGCCTTTCCATGTTGGTGTAGTTCATCCCCGCCATGGTTTCGCCGCGCTTGTCCAGGTCGTGTTCGAGTCCTTCGATCAGGTCGCCGCATCCCACCAAAACCTTGGATCCTTGGCGAAGCATGATCTTCGGAACTTCGTTCACGAAGAACTCGTATTCGGTGAAAACGCTTCCCGCGTGCAGGCAGCCGAAGTTGAGAAGGGTGTCTTCTCGACACGTATCTTCGGCGACCATCGGGTACTTCAGCTCGGTTTGGAGCCAGGTGCTGTTGAAGTCGTAGAGCTGGGAGTCCTCGTCCAAGTAGATGTCCGGCTTGTAGCCGCTCTGGTTGAGCGCCTCGAGCGCTTCGGAGATCTCCTGGCGCGACACCTGCAGAGCATCCTCGAGCATCCCGATCGTCATCGCGCCCTTGCTCTTCAGCTCGGCGACGATGCTTTTCTGCATCGGAGTGCCTTCGGGATCGGGAATCCACCGCCGTTCCTGCGCGGTGTAATCCTTGAAGTTGTAGTTGCGGGCTAGGAAGTGCCCTTGCGGGAAGAACTCCACTACCCGGATCCCGACCTGGTTCTCGGCGGTGTTGATTCCCTTCAGCCGATGCAGAGCCGGAACCGAGATGTAGGGGCGTTTCTTCTCGCCCTTGGGCCGCTGCAGGCTCGAAGCCGTGCAGCCGACGACCCAGAGGTCCGGAAGGGCCTGGGACGTTTGCTTTTCCTCGTCCTCGATCAGCCGGTCCACCGCGGTGGAGAAGTACTTGCTTCGCCAGCTAGCCTTCTCCGGTCCCAGAACCCAGACGATCTTGTTCTGGTACTTGAGAGGAAGCTGAACAGACTCTTCTCCCCAGTAGCGGATGTCGGGCCGATAGGCCGTAAGCCGGCGCGCGATCTCCCGGCCGATCCAACCATCATAGTTGGGAGCCGGAGAAGTGACGATGTAGATCCGCACCAAGTGCCCGCTGCTGTTGTGCAGCTTGGGAAGCGTCTCGGCGATCTCTTCCGCCCAGCGGTCGAACAGGATCTGGCGGGCTTGAGCGATCCGCTCTTTGCGGGACGGCTTTTGGTTGTCCTCGCCGTGGTCGTCGTCGGCATCCTTGGCGTCCACCGTTTCGCCTTCGGCATCCTCGGCGCCTTCCACTTCTTCGTCCTCGGCGAAGTCGCCGCCGAACTCCTCTTCCCAGAGGTTCAAAAGCATTTCGATGTTGCCGGTCTGGCGTTTGAGGTGAGGGTATGAAACCAGACCTCCGGCCAAAATGACGAAGCGAACACCTTCCTTCTCGAAGTGCTGAAAAGCCAGCTCGATCAGTCCCTGGCGAAAACCCGGGCTACCCCAGTCCAAACGTGACATCAATCCAATCGTCTCGCTCTGCGAGGGTTGCATCTCTTTCCTCCTTCAACCAATATGGATTTTGGCGTGCTGTCCTATCTTACGATAGGTTGCAATTTCGCTTTCGCGAAAGTGCTTTTTACTACCCCAAGTTTATTCGCACTTCTCCTATAAGTCAATACTTGAAAAACAAAAAAGCACCCGTTGTCGTTG
>MEUW01000003.1:999-4557 GCA_001772805.1 candidate division WWE3 bacterium RBG_19FT_COMBO_53_11 | reverse complement strand
GCCGGTGAACAAACTATCTCTTTCTCCCTCTTCTCCTCGCCATCAGCTCATCTATCAGCCGGTCGGAGGGAACCCAGTCCGGAGGGAAGACGGACCGGGCGAGCTTGAGAATGATCTCGTCGGGCTTCGCCTCCGGGGGCTTGGGGTCCTTCTCCCCGGTGTACAGGTTCTGGTATCGCTCGTACTCCCCGGGCTTCAGCAGATGCCGGACCAGTACCGTTAGAATCTCCATCGGCGTGAGGTTGCCGAAGAGCCGGTGCCAGCAAAAATGCAGATCTGAAGGGATCCCCTCCAGTAGGTTCTTGGTAAGGTGTTTCCCTCCCCGGGATTGCGGGATCAGATGGTGATTCTGGGGAAAGGGGCTTTCCTTCTTGGTCGGCCAGGGCGGATCGTATTTAGGCATCTCCGCCCTCCGGACCCTTTTCCGCCTGTGGCGGATCCGCCTTTGGCGGAGGAGCCGGTTCGGGAGGTTTCAGCAGAAGCTTGTCCTCCGACGGCGGAAGCCGGTAAAAGATGATCTTTTCTTCCGGTTTGCCGTCGTCATCGGTTCCTTTTGCTATTCTCGCTTCCAGATGATCACCTTCTTTGATTATCCGGGCGTTGATCAGCTTCGCAAGTTCCGCTACCGTTAACTTCGCCAGCTTTCGAACCAGAGAGCGGCCTCCGGAAAGGCGATCGCTCATCGATTCGTTTACGAGAAAATCAATCGCCTTGGTTGAGAAGGTGAAAACGAAGGGCGGAACCCTTCCAGCCTTCACGGCTCTCTCAACGATCTTTACCACCTTCGCGATTTCGATGTCCAGGATCTGAGCGTAATCGCGGCGGGTAAGAAAGTGAAAGACGATCAAACGATCCAGCCGGTTGAGGAACTCCGGTGCCAGCTCCCGTTCCGCCTTTTCCTTGACGGTGGTATAGATGTTCTGGTTGATCCGCGCGATCTCCTCATCCGTCATCTTGGAAAAGTCCTTGCGGGGGGGTTGATCGGGTGTACTAAACCCCAGCTTGTTGGAGAATTCCTTCAGGATTTCCTTCGCTCCAAGATTGCCGGTGAGAATGATGATGGAGTTGGTGAAGTCCACGACCTCACCGAGGTTGTTGACGATTTTTCCTTCATCCAGGATCTCAAGCAGGACGTTCGCGAAATCGCTTCCCCCGCCGTTCCAGCTCTCGGTAAGGAGGGCTTTTTCGGCCTCGTCAAAGAGGACGACGCGCGGAGCTTTCCCCCCGACGAGCCGCGGAGGAGTGGAATCATGACCAACGTAGCCGGTCGGTGATCCCAGCAGATTAGCGACCGCGTGTCCCTGCGACCCGCTCATGGTACCGCAGTTGATTCTCCAGAGGTTAGGAACCTCCATCTTTTTGATCCGCAGGTTGCCTTTGTGCCTTGGGCAGAAGGTGGGTACCTGGATCCCGGCGCGGCGGTCGGCTTCGGTGTATTCGATCTGGCACTCCTGATAGCGCGAGCAACGCCAGACCCAGTGTTTCTTGAAGCAGCTCGCGAGGACTTTGGCGGCCAGGGTCTTTCCCGTGCCGGTAGGGCCGAAGAAAGCGAGGGTCGCAATTGGGTGCTCGGGATTCTTGATTCCCGCGTAGTATATCTCGAACGACCGGACGATTTCGTTGATGGCGCGATCTTGTCCGATCAACCGCTCCTTAAGGAGTTGTTCGAGCATCCGAGTTGGGGAAGGGCCATTTGCGGGTGGGACGAGTTTCTTAGCCACTGGTCACCTCCTAGTCGAGAAGTTCGGGATCGTCGCCGTCACCATCGGGACCGTCCCCATCGAAGTCATCTACGGTGATCTCGTCCTCCATCTGTAATTCCAGGTCGGTTTCAAAATCCTGGTCCGGAACCGGGGGGTCGCCTTCTTTACTGGTGAGATCCAACTCAAACACGGCCAGATAGACCGCTCCGTCAGGATCTCTTCCCAGTCCCCAGCCGAGTCTGGTGGCCGGATCGGCGAGCTGGAATAAAGTGTAGAAGGAATAAAGATGCTTAGCCATGTCGCGGATCATGTCGGGATCCGATCTAATCCACGTCTCGCTAAGACGAATCATCAACACTGTCCGTTCTTTCATCTCTCCTCCTTACCTGTGGGTTTTATGGTACTTTCCTCGCTAGCGCTCGGTTGTAATTCGCTAAAGCGAAGTGCTGAAAGTAGAATAACACGCCTAGCGTTACCAGTAAAACAGGGTGATCTGGTAAATGGTATAGCGAAACTGTTTGTAATGTGTAAAATTATTTCCGATGCTCAATTTAGGGGGCCTTTTACCAATCGCCGGGCTGGCTTTCTTTGCCGAACTCCTGGATTCTTCTTTGGGAATGGGCTACGGGACCATCTTGAGTCCCGTTCTTCTGATTTTAGGATTTAACCCTCTTATATCTATCCCCTCCATTCTTATTTCTCAGGCGATGGGCGGATTCATCGCCGGAGTTTTTCACCACCAATTCAAAAATTCGGATTTCCGCCCCGGAACCAGGGATAGCAAGATTTTCTTAGCTTTTTCCGTTTTGGGAGTTTTGGCGACGGTGATTGGAGCTCTTTTGGCGGTGAGTGTTTCGAAAGAATTTATCGAAACATACATCGGGCTGTTGGTCCTGGTTATTGGTATTCTCCTTATCCTGAGAGTTAGGTTTGCCTTCTCCAGGCACAAGATTTTTGGCCTCGCTCTCCTGAGCGGTTTTAACAAAGCGATTAGCGGCGGCGGATTCGGGCCTTTAACTACCGGCGGGCAGGTGATTGTTGGCCACGATCATAAGAATTCGGTGGGGATCACCACTTTGGCCGAGGTTCCGATTTGTTCGGCCTCTTTTGCGGTCTATTTTTTGACCACTGGGTTGCCAAGCTGGGATTTGGCTTTGGCGCTAATTTTAGGGGCGGCAACGGCAGCGCCGTTTGGCGCGCTGCTCACTAAAAAATTGGACACCGAGAAGATGAGAGTTGCATTGGCTGTACTAATTACTGTTTTGGGAATTTGGACACTCCTAAGAACTTGGATTTTGTAGGTTGCCTATTTGAAATCTACCCGCTCGGTTGCGTCTCGCTTTAGCTCGTCATTCTCGATTGCGATTAAGGATATACTTTACGGTGATGCGCATTGCCGTTGACGCCCAGACGCTTTTGGAGCAGAGTGCCGGAATAACTTATTACACGAAAGGTCTTATTGAAGCAGTCCTAAAGCAGGACCAAACAAACTACTACGATCTTTTGCTCTGGCGGCTGTTCCCCAAAAAGCCCCTGCGCATGTTTGGGGAAGGGAGAAATTTTTCTTACCGCTACCAGCGCTTTTTTCCCTACAAGGGTTTTTACAAACTCTACAAATGGGGAATTCCCATTCCGCTGGAAACTTTTTTTGGAAGCCATGATCTCTATTTTTTTCCTAATTTCGTCGCTTATCCCCATCTAAAAGGAAAAAGCGTGGTGGTGGTGCACGACCTCACTTTTGAAAAAGTTCCTCAATACGTGGACCGGAGGAATGTCGATTTTTTGAAAAAGTTTGTTCCTCCTTCGGTCGCCAAGGCGGATCACGTCGTGGTCAATTGCGAATTCACCAAGAACG
>MEUW01000003.1:665-928 GCA_001772805.1 candidate division WWE3 bacterium RBG_19FT_COMBO_53_11 | reverse complement strand
TTTTACCCCCGGAGCGCGCAGGAAAAAGAGGAGGTTAAGAAAAGGTACGGCATCACCAAACCGTTTATCCTGTATCTCGGCACCCTCGAGCCGCGAAAGAACGTTCCAGCGGTGCTGAAGGCCTACGCCAGCCTGCCAAACCGCCGCGATTTTAACCTGGTTCTGGCGGGTAAAAAAGGTTGGCTCTACGAAGAGATCTTCCGGACCGTGGGGGATCTGGGGCTGGAGGAGGACGTGATTTTCACCGGCTACGTCCCGGAAGA
>MEUW01000003.1:372-500 GCA_001772805.1 candidate division WWE3 bacterium RBG_19FT_COMBO_53_11 | reverse complement strand
TCCCAAAAACATTTCCCAGCTTGCCGAGGCGCTGGAGGAAGTTTTGAGTTCAGGGAGTTTGCGCGAAAAGCTGGTTAAAAAGGGCCTTGCTAACGCCCGCCGGTTTAATTGGGAGGATTCCGGTGCCA
>MEUW01000003.1:0-135 GCA_001772805.1 candidate division WWE3 bacterium RBG_19FT_COMBO_53_11 | reverse complement strand
CGGTCTAGCCGGGGGCGGTTATATTATTGTTTCTTCCTGGGGAAAAATTAGGCAATTCCTCTCGTCCATCTTTAAGAAAGAGAAAAAAGAAAATCAGGGCGATGAAAAAAGCCGTTAACCTTCCCAGCCCCTTCC
>MEUW01000002.1:4910-5535 GCA_001772805.1 candidate division WWE3 bacterium RBG_19FT_COMBO_53_11 | reverse complement strand
GGGCTTCAATCCCATCCTCCTCGAACTGGGTGATGGCTTCATGGGTAAAAACCGCATTGGTCGTATCACCCATCAAGCTCTGGAACTTGCGGTAAAGTCGGCTTCTTCCCCCTTGCATCCAGCTTCCGTAGTCGGACTGAAGGGAAGAGATGGAATTGAAGTAAGCGGCAGAGTAAAACTTGTTCAGGTCTCCCGTTTCGTGAATGAAGGAGGTGAACCCAGCATCAGCGACATCGGCGGTGGTAAGGTCAATGTCCACCGTAGTCAGCAGAGCAGCCCCGCCTCCTTCGGCATCGTTGGCTTCAAAGAACTTGACCTGGTCAAAGGTCTCGATTCCATCTTCTGGATTGGGAGCGAACAAAGTTAGCACTGACATCCTACTTCTTAATTATCGCATCTTTTAGCTCGGTCAACGCCTTTGTTAATCCCTTTTGTGAAGCAATCTCGTGCTCCAGATGGTTGCTAATCAGCTTGGAGAACTCTCGTAGAACAGAGAGAGCATAAATCGCTACTCCAATTCCTCCTGCTTGGATTACCAACTGCACCGCATCTATCGTCATTTGAGCTTAACCTCCGAACTGGACACCATTCTCAGGGCTCCAAATACCAAGCCCATCACGGAGAC
>MEUW01000002.1:4564-4878 GCA_001772805.1 candidate division WWE3 bacterium RBG_19FT_COMBO_53_11 | reverse complement strand
CCGTTATGGCTGCCCACATTGTTTTCGATTCCCATACTTTCTTGCTTTCCACCTCAACATCACCTTCCTTCGTAATTTGATAACTCGTATCATTCAGCACAACTGGCTCAGAAATCGCCTCGGGGGAGCTCTGAGTAGGTTCTTTTGGCGTAATTTTGGGTGTTTTAGCGAGCTTCTCAATCTTCTTTAGGTCGTAGGTGCCTGGGCAGGTGGTATTCCCGAACTTCTTGTGTGGGTAGATGGGCAAGTTCCCTCTCCGCTTCCTGATTTCCCGTACCAACTCGGCAATCGTTTTGTAATCACCTGCGGATTGG
>MEUW01000002.1:4038-4361 GCA_001772805.1 candidate division WWE3 bacterium RBG_19FT_COMBO_53_11 | reverse complement strand
ACTCCTCTTGCCCTTCTCACCAGGAGTGTAGTTCGGACTTTGTTTGTAAGTTAGTTTGTAGCTCATCCGAATAATCTCCTCCTCTTCCCAGGTTTCCACTCATCTAATCCGCCCGACTTCGGATTTATCCGAAATTTGGGCATCCTCAGTCCCTTGTTCAGTTTCTCGGAGAATCTCCTCAGAGGACTAAACAACCCTGGTCTTCCCCAACCCATATTCTCCGCAGGGAAAAGTGGGAACCTTGGACTTAATCTTCCTCTGATAGCCATTAGTATTTCCTCGCCCTTCTCATTTTCCCCAAGGTTACTGCCAAACGAGCCCGT
>MEUW01000002.1:1638-4016 GCA_001772805.1 candidate division WWE3 bacterium RBG_19FT_COMBO_53_11 | reverse complement strand
TGGCAGCTTTTCTGACCTTAGCTAGAGGAATATTCTTCCCCTTCTTTGCCTTCAGGGAACGCCGCAAGGCACCCTTTTTCTTTATCGCACCCGCAATCCAGTATTTCTTAGCCATGCTTCCCACCTTCTTCCTTAACTATCTTCACAATCGCTGTTTCCCCAAGAGGAACACCCCTGTGACCTTTCATGGGGTTGATAGACTTGAATTTCTTGACCCACCTTCGGTCTTCGAAGATTTCGAAACTCAATTTAATCCTTCTAATATTACCTTCCATATTTTTGGTATTGAGTAGGAGAGATACCGTCTCCCGTCATAATGCGTTCAGGTCGTTAGACGATTTCCAGCGAGACGAAGTCAACCATGAAGTCGGCTCTGAAAGTCTTGACTCCATAGATTGCGTCCACAACGTAGAGCCAACCCAAGAACTCAAGCATGTAATCGCTCTGAGGTCGGGGTGGCTGAGGCATAGCATACCCAATCGCTTCCTTGTGAAGAACCAAGTTGTGAACAGCGTTTGGTGTACCAGCCGCTACGGGAACATTCGTAGACATGAAGATGGGAAGTCCAAGAACCTCTCCCCTTGCTCCAGTAACAATCGGAGCAGGAGTTTCACCAGTGTTGGTGTACAGAGTGAACTCATCAATGTTTAGAATGTCGGAAAATCCATCAGCAGCGATAACGAACGCTCGGTCTTCCATCGGGACATCAGCATCGTTCAGGTTAAAGATAGCTCTGACGATGTTTTCTCGAGTAATAGCGGTGGAAGAATCCCCAACGATAGTAGCAGCGTTCGCATACTCCGCCAGGATGTCAGTGTCAATCGCTTTCGCAATCGCATATCCCGCTTTCTTCGAGTAGAAGTCCAAATAGGTTCCCAAAGCCACCTTTCGCAGTCGGTCTTCAATCATGTATGAAGTTTCCTTGTGCTTGTTGATGGTTAGGGAGTCATCGGCGTCACCTGGGTCTTGAAGAGTCACCTCGGTGTTGGCATCCTTATCGTTAGCCACGAAGTCTGAGATAGATGGGACGTGAAGAACGTCACCAAATCCCTCATCTCCGCCCGAAAAACCAGAGTACTCCGTCACAAGTGGCATCGCCACGAGACGGCTCTCGGCTGCATAAATAACCTTACCGCTCCAAACTTCAGGGATAAACTCCGCAGAAGTGGCGATAGTTAAATGGTCAGTTCCTAATGGCATATTCTATTTCTTGTATTTCACCCCCTTTCAAAGATTTACAACTCTCCCGTCTATCGGGATTTTCTTGAAGGAAGGACTCGAACCTGTCCTGACTCGATTTTGTCCTTCAGTTCTTTGAACTTGGCGTATCCGCCAGGAGTCCTAGGGTCAATCTCATCGGCGTAGACTAAACTCCCGCCTGATGGTGTTCCTCCGCCAGGTGCGGGTGGAGCACTAACCACAGGTTCCTTTAGTTCAGGGGCGGGATTAACCGTCCCAATTTCTTTGACAAGGGTGTCCAAGTAAGAAGGTAGCTGTTCGGCGACATCCAATTCGATGGTGTCTTCCGTGGCATCCTTCGGCACGTCAATGTAGGCGAATGGCTTAGCGGCAATTTTCTCCGCCAGTGTACCAGGGAGATTGTACTTTCGGACAATCTCGGCTGCCTTACGCTGTGCCTTAGATTCCATCAGCTCCGTTCGCTTCTGCCTAAGCTGGGCGGTCAGAATCCCCTCGTTCGGAGATTCGTAGTCGGACTTCCGTGATTCCTCAAGCTGTTCTTTCAAGGTTTCCCTTTCTTTCTCAGCTCTGTCCAGTTTGATGGATTTATCCTCCAATACTGGTTGAAAGCCCGCTACTGCCTTGCGGAGGTCGGAAATTTCTTTATCCTTCTCCGTCAGCTTTGCGGCGATTTCTTCTGGACTATCTGCTTGTGGCGTTCCTTTTGTTTCTTCTGGTTTGTTTCCTTCGGGAGTTTCTATCTTACCCTCAGGTGTAACGTCACCAGGTGTCTGGGTTACGTTCTCGATGTTGCTCACCCCCTTTCGACTGGGTTACAACTTACGCCTCAGGATTAACTGCAACGATGGTATGATGTCAAGGGGTCTGGGGACGGAGGGTTCCGCCAGGGGCTCGAAGTTGGTCAAGGATTTCCTGAGCCCGCTTCTCATATTCCGCTATCACGGCATCAAACTGGGCAGCCGAACCAGGATTCTGCTTCTTCAGTCTCTCCGCCTGGCTAATTGCGGCGATGAGTGGCTCCAAGCTCCCACCAATCGTCATCAGGTCACGATTACGCTCCGCAAGACGGCTGGCTTCCTCAGCTTTGCCCTCATTCATGAGCTGGCGGAATTTTGTTTGGAAGGAGCGATAAGAAGCTACGGCTTCCTTAGGAGTCGGCTGATAGGTCTGAACTCCAA
>MEUW01000002.1:0-1533 GCA_001772805.1 candidate division WWE3 bacterium RBG_19FT_COMBO_53_11 | reverse complement strand
CGGCGGGAATATCAAATTTGTCCCCAAAGATATTCTTTCCTTCAAACAGTCCTGAAGCAAATGAGAAGATAGGGGCTTCCTTGGTCTGGAGGAGCCGTTTTAGAATGTCCCCTCGCCCAATCCCCCTAAAATCCTCCCCCAGTGTTGTTTCTACCCCCGTAGCTGAGCTGACATACTTCCCAGTCCATAATTGATAAGCCGCCCGAATGTATTGCTGAAAACCTCCCGTGATGTCCACTCTAGTATCTCCGACCTTAATCTTTCCGAAGTCGGAACTCGGTTCCGTTGACACCTTCGCTCCCGCCGCCACAGCCAATCCCGCCACGGAGCCGTAGAACGCACCCATAGATAGCAGGGTCTGGAGGGCTTCTTTCCTCACGAGGGGAGTAGCCGTTAGGTAGTTCCTCGGGTCGAAGAAATAAAGTCGGGAGAAAACAAGTTTGGGGGAGAAAAACAGCGTGTTCAGGAGCGAGCTCGCCTTATTAAGCATGCCTGGAAGATTCCCCCTCCCCGTGGAAGCATTTACGAGTGCCCCGATTTCCTTAAGCCACTTAACATCATTTATGTCCTGACCCATCTTCTCTCCCGCCCTGAGCAGTGCATCGAAATTGTCCGCTCGGATTTTGTTAAGGAAGGTAATCGCAGCTTGGTTGGACTGTCTAATAATTGGAAGGGTATTTGCCCACCCGCCCATGTAGGGCTCCTCTCTCTCTACCAGCTTTACTCCAGCACCGAGTTTAGTCAGAGCCAACTCTGCCTTGCTCATTAGTTCAAATGTAGGTCTCTTCAGAATCTCGGCATTGACCTCCCTGAAGAACTTGTCGTTAAAAGCAGATTTAATCATAGGATAAAATGCCTTAAATGCCATGGCTGGGTGTCGGGTTAGGGCTGGGAGTGCCTGTCGGAAGGGCATCGAGAAGTCCAGAGAGGACATAATCGCCCGAGGGAGGTTTAGTATCTCTGGAGCGACCTTCCCAATCGTAGACAGGGCAGTCCGATTTCCGAGCAGTTCCTCAACCGCATCTTCGGGGAGGATTCTTGTTAGCAAATCCAACTCGTATTTGGTTGGGTTCTTCTCACCATATCCCATCAGCTTTGAGAATCCCACGTAGGCGTGCGTTCTCTGGGATTGGGAGAGAACGTTAGTGTCCCTAATCTCGTTGATGATGCTCCTCTGGTATTCCTCAGGAATTAGGTCTTTAACTACTTCCCGCACACTCTGGGGAAGTTTTCCTTTCAGACTGCCGAGTAGGGTTTTGAAGTAGTCCGCCCCTGTCTTACCCTCTGCCATCGCCAACCCTTTAGCGTATCTCGCATCTCGCTCCAGAGTTCTCGCTACCTCCTGGGATTTGAATAGTTCCTGACCCCTCTTGATGGCATCCCGAAGGACTTGGACGGACTCTTGAACAGTGGGTTCGGCTTTCGCCACTCCCTTAATCTCTTTCGCCAACATCCCCGCCTCTCCCAACTTACCTGTCGGAGTCTTAATGGCGGCGACCAAACCTGCCAACTTCGGAATAACGGCGAATTTCT
>MEUW01000001.1 GCA_001772805.1 candidate division WWE3 bacterium RBG_19FT_COMBO_53_11 | reverse complement strand
CCCAGACCTCCGCGCCGCCGAAGTTGTAGGTCCCGGCGTAGAGGTTTCCCCCGTAGGTAGCCAGGGAATACACGACGGAATTGCTAACGTCCCCGAACCCGTCGGTGTTGGATTGGCTCCAAGTTAAAGCGTAAGCCGGATTGGGAAAATAAAAGGCGGAAAAGACCGTGAGGACCAAGGAAAGGGCCACCGTCGAAATTCGGTTCCTGTTTTTCCAGAGATTTTTAATTATTTTCTTCAGCGGCTTTCGCATTTGTTTACGCAAAAAACAGCCCGAGTCGGACCGCAGACCAAGAATTTCCAGGTTCAACTACAATATAGAGAAACTGAAGACTCAAAAACAAGACCATCAGATCCTGTCTCATTTCTCCGGAGGGTGAGACCGTGATTACGGGATCGGGAGGGCCTAGGTCCACTTGCCCCTCTTTTTCCGCAATTCCCCGAAACTAACCCCGCTTCAGGTATTACTCCAAACAGGCACGCAAAACGGTTCGTTAGCCGTTCTCCAAAATGTTACAATTCAGGCGCCATCGGGAATTGCTAGGTTTGCGAAGCAACCCGTCCAATTGCACCCGTTAAGAACTGCCATCCTACCCTTTAACAAGTACTTCGGGCCGATGAAATACACCCACATATCCCAAAAACCGTACTGTTGCGTTCCGGCGTGCGTGCAGATGATTTTGCGCCGAAGGAAAATGCCCATTTTTGGACAAACAGATATTGCTTATGATTTAGGAGTCGTTCTGCCACCCAAGGATCGGTACCTTCTGCCAAAGTCCCATAGAGGCCTGAAACCAAAATCAGGATGGGGAACGCGGATAGATCTTAAAAAATACTCTCTTACGGCCTTTTTTAAACGCCACGGTTTTCCCCTGCATGAAAAATACTTTTCGGCAAAGAGATTTTTGTCAACCAAACAATTTAAGAAATTCTTGTTAGAAAATATTGGAAAAGGAAATGATTTGCTAGTGTGTTTCAATTCTCCACTTCTTTACCACAGGGAAGGATCGTGGGGACATGCCTCGCTTATCGAAGAGGTAGAAGAGGAAAGCGTAACATTGCGTGATCCTAAACCCCAGTACAAACTCGCGCGGAGAGTTTTACTGAACGATTTACTTGCTGCATTGAAAAATCACTATCACGGGGGTATCTGGGTAGTAAGTGATTTAAAGTATATTTAGCGTCCGGTAAGGACTGCCAATAGGACGGTCGCCTTAGGCGACCTATCTATTGCTAGCGATCTTACGATCGCGTCCAATAGTCCCCCGAGCGTAGCGAGGCGACTATTTGTTAATGCGCAGCATTAATCAATCCCCCAACGCTAAATCTCCAAGATTGCTAGAATGCCCTTGAAATGCCCAATCAGCATGGCCGGCGCCTGACAATTCAAACCGCCATTGAAAGCATTCAGGCCAAGGTCCGCGCTCGGCGCTCCTGGATCGAAAAACTGGAAGATCGGCTGGTCGCGATCTTCGGAACGATAGAGTTCCTGATTTTCAACCTCTCTTTATTCGGCACTTGGATCGCGCTCAACTCGGGAGTAATACCCGGTCTAAAGCCGTTTGACCCGTTTCCGCACATTTTCCTGACTACGACGGTCTCACTGGAGGCGATTATCTTGGCAATCTTCGTCCTGATTACCCAAAACCGGCAGGAGCGAATCAACAGTTTGCGGGAGGAAATGGGATTGCAGATTGACATCATCACCGAACAGGAGAATACCAAGATCCTCAAAATCCTGGCTGAAGTCCTTAAAAAAATGGGTGTTGACGTGACCCGCGACCCCGAAATTAAGAAGATGCTTGAACCTCTTAATCAGGAGGAGATCGAACGCCAACTCGAAGATCAGCTTAAGAAGAAATAGGTAAAAAGGACGGCTCGCGATGCGAGCTCTAGCATTCCGAGGGAATGAACGGCTCGCTTCGCTTATTAGTTTTTCCTACGAAAAAAAGGAACCCACCCGGCCGTCGGCGCTTTTAGCTGAGCTGATCCCACGCAAGATAAGGTGGGTCCCCGCAGTTCCGATCCGTGGATCGAAGCGATTGAGGGTCCCTGCAAAGCAGGTTTGCGGAATCGCTCACCGGCCAAACGAACCAGGTAGGCAATTTAATAATAGCAGATAGAGAATGGCAAATACTGATTATTATAGTATACATAATATACTATAATAGAACTCGAGAACCTTGATATTTTCGCCAAGTTACTAAGGAACAACGTAATCAATTAAATAAAGGGGAAGCGATCAAATAACTCCGAAGAAGAGGGCAGCGGCCATTGAGATCAAAACCAGCCAAACCTTCCGGTTCCAAGCCAGTACCTTTGCCCCGTCCAAGATTCCCAAAGGAAGGAGATTGAAGAGCGCCAGCCAAGCGTTAATCTGATAACTGGAAGAGATTAAATCGATCCCTTGAGTATCGTAGAGCGGAAGGACTAAAGAGATTCCGGCGCGGGCAAGAAATCCGAAAAACAGCGCCAACAGAATATTTACCAAGGGTCCGGCCGAAGCTATTTTCCCATAGGTATTAATCCGGGTTACTCCCCCAATCACGACCGCCCCGGGAGCGGCAAAGACAAAACCGGTAAACGAGAGGAGAACCGCTAAAAGCAGAAGCATATCATCGGCGCGGAATTCGGCAAAGAGGTGATAGCGCTGGGCCAAGAATTTGTGCCCGAAGATCTCGTGCGCAATGAAAGAAACACCAACCGTAAGAGAATAAATCGCAAAAGCGCGGATCAGGACCGGCAATCCCAAGGTGGCGAGGGAATCGAAACCTAAAATCGCGATTGCGATCGCCAGCGAGATTGCCGCCCAGGCCTTAATTAAGTCGCGGATTTCTTCGGGAGAAAATTGCATTGATTCAGATTACCATTTCTCCCGTGTGTTACAATCGAGCGTTAGCAAGATTGATAGCGAAAGCGTTCAATCGAGCGTTAGCAAGATTGATAGCGATCGTAAACCGATCGCGTCGAATTGCGAAATACTATGGCAAAAATCTGTTTCAATTGCGGGAAAGGCACACGATTCGGGCACAATGTTCCCGCCCACTCTAAAAAAAGCTCAAATAGAAAGTTCCGTCCCAATCTCCAAAAATACCTAGGAAACTGGTTCTGTACATCGTGCATTAAGGAACAGAGGAGCGGTGAAAAGCATAAGGATAACCGTCACTCACAAATTCCGGCTTCGGTTGCTACCTCTCCGTCAACAACAGAGACGCAGTAAGGCTCTCCGGTTGCTCTATCGTATATTGTGATACCGGTCGGGGTCGAACTTTCTCCAATCGTTAAGAACTTAACTTTAAGATTTTCAATGACGGCGGAAGCAATTTCGGCAACCTTTACACTCAGGCTCTCAATCACCGCCGATACCGCAGAAGTTAGTTTGTCAAAAACACCTTTCGTGGCTTCCACACTGTCAACTTTAAGATCTCCAGGAATGCCTCCTCCGCTCGCAATTACGGTTCCGGGATCCCACCAACCCGGGTTCACAAAGACCTTAATCTTGGAAACTTCCGAACCGCTGTGGGACTGCAAGGCAATTCCAACAATGGGACCCTTTTCGGTCGCTTTAGTACCAACACCGGGAATTTCCGAAGCGGCAATTTGGTCGCCGGGCTTAATATCCCCAGCCACTTTGGTCTTAATTTGCCCTAAGAAACCAACTATTGCCCCTCCTTCATCCGCCCTTTCGTAGTCAGAATTACCGACAAATCCCGCCGTATCGGAAACTACCCCAATCACCCTTTCCCCGGAGGATGCTTTCTTACCCAAGGAAGAAGTGAGCGAAATCAAATCACCCTGGCTAACCGACTGGGAAACGGCCACGTGCTCCGCATAGTCCGCCCCACCGGTATCATAAACCACATCCCCGTCATTCAAATGGATGTTGCCGACCCCGGTCCCGTCGGCTTCATCGGTGGCATCAGCATAAAAGGAGATAAACCGAGTGTCTGTACCGGAAGAGTCGGTACCTACACCAATGCGAAGAACTTGGTATCCGGAATCGTCGTCAGTGTTGGTATCGACCAAACGGACTAAACCGTCAGCACCGTAATCTTCCATCGCACTAAGGTAACCAAGGGTACCCGTAGCGGTACCGGCGAATAACCCGTCGGTGGAGAAGATCGGGGGGGTAGAAACGAGTTGGTTCTCCTCAACCCTTAAAAGTTCGGTCGATCCACCGTTAGTCGCAATTACGAAGGCCTCATCCGAGTCGTTGTCGTCGTTGTCAAGGTTAATCGCCAAGTTAAGATAGGAATCCAAGCTGACGCCGTTGTTGTACATATTAATTGCGTTGGCATCGGTATTGGTGGTTTTGATTAATTCATTAATCGTTAAGACATCCCCGACCTCCACGTTTCCACCAAAATAGTTGTCGCCGGCTTCCGAATATAGTGACCAAATGTTGGTGCAGCCGGCACACGCCGGATTTTCGATGAATATTCCGTAGTTGTTGTTAACTGCTCCACCTCCATCCAGGCCTCCTACCAACAAGCCGTAAGCTTCATTAATCGTCCCCGTCGAAGAGTTTTGGATTCCGGGAGTGTAAAAGGCGATCGCCCTGTCAATCGATCCGGAACTGCCGGGGGTGATACCCGCTACGCCGGTGACACCGCTGGCTTCGGTAATGTCACCCGAGGAAGCAACAAAGGACGATCCTTCCACACCCGCGGAAGCGTAGAGCGTACCCGTACCGTAATTGAAGGCCGAGCCGAAAACACCCCGCACATGGCCAATATCTTCCGGGAACCCCCCTGTATCCGATCCGTAGTACCGGGAACGCCCTTGAACGGCAGTGTAGTAACTGGTAAACGGGTCAGCATCATTGGCATTAAGGTTAAGTTCAAACAAACCCGCCTTGAGGGAGGTTTGTGATCCCGCGTTATCCTCGTAACGAAGGTGGAACATACTCTCAGGGGCTACCCCAATCCCCACGCGGTCGTTTGCGCCGTCGATAATCAATGTACTGGAATCGAAGTTTATTTTATTGTTCCCTTGTGTTACGGAGAGCGTTGAAGCGGATTGCGAGAAGGAAACACCGCTTGTCCCAAATTTGAGGGGTGAGGAGTCCCCCAGATAAATACCGGCGATTTTACTCGAACTTCCCGAAGGATCTCCCAAAACCTCTCCCCCAGTCGGATAAAGAAATGAGCCAGCGTCCGTCCATGGCGAACCAAGCGAATCAAGATAATAGCTGCCGTGCTGGCCGTCCAACAGATCGGCGTTGAGATCGTCAACCAGCTCAGTGCTGTTAACAACCAACGGAACGGAATCGGTAGTGGTCGAGATAAGCTGGGATCCTTCTAAGTTCCCCGCCAGCGAAAGGTTGAAGTTTTCATCTAAAACGGCGTCAAGCGTCACGGCACTACCACCTTGAGTAAGCACAGCCCGAACATCATCCACAAACGGGTAAATTCCGCCAATCAATCCCGAAAAGAGTAGAACGGGAAGGATAACCTTGAGTTTGGAGCGGAAGTGGAAATGCTTTTTGCCAATGATTCGCGCCGGAACTTCAATCGGCAAATTCCGTTTCGGCGCATAAAGAGTGATCGGACCCTGGGCAGGGACAGACATTAATTTATGTTAGCAAAACTATTCATGGTTAGTAAATGGTACGCCAAGCGTAGGCATCGCCGGCGTCTTTCGCGCAAACTTCCAATTCATCTTTAACTCCCGCTCCCCCCTGGGTAAACCAGAGCGTACCGCGCGCGGAGGAGTCGCAAGTCGGCTGGGCGGTCGCCGTGTTGAGCCGTACCCCGCCGTTAACCTCCAGCTTCTGACCGGGAGTTGCCGTCCCAATCCCCACTCGATCGTTCCCGCCATCGGTAAAAAGGAGATTGGCGTCGTTATTGCCCTCCACCCGGAAGTCAACATCCAAGCTATCCTCATTAACAACAACTGCTTGAAGCGCTCCGTACAAATTAAGCCCGACCCACTGCGATGCATTGTTGTAGGTCCGCAAATAAACTACCGAAGACGCCGCCGTATTCTGGATTTCAAGCGCATTAAAAGAATTAATAATGTGCCCGCTGGTGTCATGGTAAATTTGCAGCCGATCGCTGGTTCCGATCGTTAGCTTTGTGCTGGCGTCCAAATGGACGTTGGCTGATCCAGCCGGATTGAGCGTCAAATCCCCGGTTGAAGTTGCAATCGTACCGTTATTGCCCTGAAGAATAACTGCGGCGGTGGAACCAACCTGCAATCTTCCGTACAAAGTAGTCCCAACCGAGGTTTCTGCGGCATCCGCATCGATGAAAACTTGGCGGTTGCCTGAGGCATCTCTAAAAATTTCGACATTTCCGCCTTCGGTAGCGGAATTTCCAATCTCAAAAGCGGTGGAGTCTACCGGCCCGACGATCGAAGCCGTGCCGGCCAAACTCAAATCACTAGGGATGAAAACGTTGCCGGATGGGTCAAGGGTTAAATCGCCGGAAGTGGTAGAGATACCCGTAGCCTGTTGAAACTCCAGCTCCGAGTCCGTCAACCACATGTGGTCACTGCCATTTTGGCCAAATTGAAGAGTATTGGAGGTACCGTAATACTTGATCCATCCTCGAATGTTGGAGGATGGGGAGCCAAAGATTAATCCACCGTAAGAGGCATTCGGAGTTAAAATACTGATACCGGCATCTCCCGCATTCTCGACCACCAAATCGTCATAGAACGCGTGGGCTGTGACGGCTCCGGCACTGCCGGTCTGGACATGAAGAGTCCCGTCAGGACTGATAGTCCCAATTCCAACTTTATCGGTCGCCGTTTCCAATCGCACTACTGCCCCATCATCTAACCAACCGTCGACGCCCTCCGAACCGGCGATTGTGATGGTGTTGGCAACATTGTCGGGGGTAATCGTCACGTTTGCCCCGGCCAAAAAATCGATGTTTCCGCTATCGTTCGTGACACCATCCAGCGAGGAAATTACACTTGGCTTGCCAGCGAGATCGTCCCAATTAAGGTCGCTTTCATTTAGATAGTAGCTTCCATGCTGACCGTCCAAAAGATCGGCGTTAAGGTTCTCGACTAGATCGGAACTCTCAACTAACAAAGGATTAGAACCGGATGTAGTTGAGATCAGCTGGGAACCTTCGAGGTACCCATCAAGGGAGAGGTTAAAGTTCTCGTCTAAGACATTATTTAAGGTAACCGAGCTTCCCCCTTGAGTAATCACTCCCCAGACATCATCGGCAAACGGGTAAATCCCAATCACGACTACGGAAACAATTAAAACGGAAAGGAGAGTTTTAAGTTTGGATCTAAAGCCGGGACGAACGCTCGGAGGAAACATCCTCACCGAGACCGGTCTCGGCGCATAAAGAGTGATCGGACCCTGGGCAGGGGCAGACATCTAGCATTGATGATAGCAAAAATGCTATATGTCAACATAGATGCGCAAGCTTGCCCGAACCCTCATCGTCCTCTCGTTCTTCTTGTTCCTTTTGTTCCTATCCGAATTAACATTCGCCCAAACCAGAGGGGAAGGGGTTGGAACTCTATTTTCCAACATTCAAGGAGATACGACCATCTCCATTATTAACGTCAAAACCGCTCCCTGGTCGGAAGTGATCGTCGAAAACGGAGCCGAAGAGATCCAAGCCGTAGCTAAGCTGGACGGCAAAGGACTGGTGAACTTTACCTTTGAAGCGGAAAGTACGGACGTGGGGAACCTCTATATATACGCCGTAGACGAGGCCGGAGTAACCAACAAGATCCTAATCCCAGGAACCTCCTTGAGTAACAAGGTTCTACCGCCCACCTTGGTCTCCAAAGAAGAGGACGGGTTGCCAGAAAACTCGGTCAAGCTCATCGGATTCAGCTACCCCGGCGCCACGGTAAGCGTTAATCTAACCTCCGACCAAGGGTATGACCAAACATTTAGTAGTATCGCCGACGCAACTTCGGGATCGTGGGAAATCACCATCGATGCGCTTGAGGGGGGAAACTACACAAGCAGTGCTGTGGCGAACGTCTCCGGAGAAACCAGCCAGAAGAGCCAAGAACTCTACTTTGAAATCGCTCCCGGAGGGATAGTATCTCAAATTATTGAGCAGATTGGGCAGGTCTTCGGAGATCTCATCGCAGCAATTCAAAACCTTCCGGAATCAGTCAAGGCTGTAGCCGATATGGTATCGAAAGCCGTGGTGCCGCTCGCCCTGCTCGGAATTATGCTCCAAGCCGGCTTGTTTACTGCGGGAGACTTGTTACTGCTCGCCACCCGATACCTTTATGCTCTCATCCGAATCCCCTTATGGCCGCTCCTATTTAAGCGGGGTAAGAAGAAGCCCTGGGGAGTCCTTTACGATTCTTTCACCAAGCACCCTCTTACAGGCGGATTGGTCCGACTGCTGAACGAGGCCGGAAGTTTTGTCGATATGGAAATAACCGGAAAATCCGGAGCGTTCTCCTTCGTTACCCGCCCCGGGAAATACAAATTGGAGGCCCTAAAGGCGGGGTACGCTTTTCCCTCCCAAAAGGTCGTGGGAGAAAAAGATGGCGAATACGACCACATCTACCGCGGGGGAGCAATCGAAATTGTCGAGAATCAACCCGTCGTAAAATCGAGTATCCCACTTGATCCGAAAGAAATCGCGGAGGGCGCGCTAGTCCAACGGATCTTTAGGAGACACGGACCGGCTGCCAACATGTTGATTCTCATCGGCGGTCTGGTTCTCTCCGGCATCGCTTACATCGCCGCCCCGACCATCTACAATCAATTAGTCGCGGGTTTCTACGTTGTCACCCTCTCGCTCATTACGGGGGGGACCGTTAGAACTGAAAGAACCTGGGGAATTGTCAAGGACGAGGTTGGAAATCCCGTAGAAGCAGTCGCGCTTTCCCTGATTGAAATCGAATCGGGAAGACTTATCAAGCGGCGGGTCACGAACGAACAGGGCCGGTATCAGTTTGTGGCACCAAAGGGGCAATACAAAATCCTCGTTGCCTCGTTCGATTGGGAAAGAATCGATCAGAGCGGATATTACGACGGTAGTGAAATAGCCATCGCGGAAGAAACCGAAATCCTAAAATTCCCAATTGCCGTGAAGAAGAAACCGATCACGGCCCTGAAACGAAGGGAAACTATTTAAAGACGGTCTTGATCTTTAGCGAAAGGTATTATCTCGCCTAAGGCGAGCAACGCCCTTAGACGTTAACGGTTTGATCCGTTCCAAGATTCCGAGCAAAGCGAGGATTCTTACTTAAGCTCAACCTTCGCGCCCGCTTCTTCCAGCTTCTTCTTCGCGGCTTCTGCGTCTTCTTTCTTTGCCCCCTCTAAGATCGGTTTACCTGGATTATCGGCGATCCCTTTGGCCTCCGCCAATCCCAAGTTCTGGTTAAGCTCTCGGAGAGCCTTGATCACCGCAATTTTGTTAGCCCCGGAATCCGTCAAGACGACATCATATGCGGCCTTCTCTTCCGCCGGAGCGGCCTCCCCGCCGGCCGGAGCAGCACCTGCCGCAGGAGCGGCCATTGCCACCGGAGCCGAGGAAACCCCAAACTTATCTTCCAAAGCTTTAACCAACTCGTTCAATTCCAAAACCGACAGCTCCTCCACCGCTTTCAAAATCTCACCGGCTTTCTTGGAAAGCTTAACTTCCTTTACTTCCTTTTTCTCTTCTTTAATTTCTTCAGCCATTAGCAACACCCCCCTTCGTTTTCGCGATTGCATCGAAAATCATTACCAACTTCTGTTGCTGGGCTGACAACACATACGCTAGTTTGTATATCGGGGCCGAGAGTTGTGATACTAACCGGGTCTGCAATACCAGTTTACCGGGAAGCATCGCCAGTTCGGCAAACCCCTCCGCAGCCATTAAGGTCATCTCCCCGCCCGAGGCGGGCCCGCCTTTGGCGGAGAAAAATCCAAACTTGACCTCCCCCTTGGCCTTTTCCTTGAGATAAGAGACCAGGACTTTGATGCTCTCGATCGGATCGGCCGAATGGGAGAAAAGCGCTGCGGTCGGCCCTTCCAGTTCTTCGGAAGAAAGGACACGATCCGAACTCGCTAGCTTCTCGGAGCGAAGTCCGGCTTTTTCCAAAGCCAGACCAAGAAGAGTGTTTTTCACTACCCGCAAATCGGCGCCGAGCACCGCCAGTTTCTTGCGGAGTTCAGACATCTCCGCCACGGTTAATCCGGAATAATCGGAGAACACCACCGCTCCCGACTCGGCGGCTTCTTTCGCTAGCTCTTCAACTTGTTGAACTTTTTTCTGCCTACCGGCAGGCACGGCCTCGTTAACCATTGCAATAATTAGTAGCCAGTAACTAGTGGCGAGTATCAAGTTAAACAAAAACTCGGCTCGCGCCGAGAAAATACTAGCTACTTGCTACTCGCAACTCGCTACTATCAATTCCTCGGCGGGATGATTAAGCCCCTCGACTACGCTCGGGACCCCCACTGTCTTCGGATGACTTATACTATACCCGATCTATGTCAAACTCGCAAGATCCACCTTGACGCTCGGTCCCATCGTCGGGGCCAGAAAAACCGCCAAGATGTAATTGCCCTGAACTTTCGGCGGTTTGAGGCGATTAATCTCCGAAACGATCGCCTTGAGGTTAGCAATGAGATTTTCATCGGGAGTAGAAACTTTTCCGATGGAGAGGTGCACAATCGGCGCGGCTTCGGTCTTAATCTCCACCCTTCCCTGCTTTAGCTGGCCGACCAACTCGGCCGGATTCTCCGTCACCGTTCCGGCCTTTGGTGTTGGCATTAGGCCTTTGGGCCCCAAAAAGCGGGCAATCCGGGCCAGCTTGGGCATAAAGGCGGGCGTGGCGACCACGGCGTCCGCATCGGGAAGCTTGCCCTGGGCGATGCTCTCAATTACGGCATCGTCTCCGATCTGATCCGCCCCGGCTTCCAAGGCCTCTTTCGCTGCGGAACCATCTGCGAAGATCAGCACCTTCACCGATTTTCCGGTGCCGTAGGGAAGCGCCAGAAAACTGCGGAGCTGCTGTTCGGCCTTATCTTTTTTGAGACCAAGATTGATGTGCACGTCAATCGCCGCGTCGAATTCGGTCGTGGAAGTTCCTTTCACGAGTTTAATTGCCTCCGTAACGGGGTAAACGCGAGACTCAACTTTCTTTTTGGCTTCTTGGTATTTCTTGCCCCGAACCTTTTTTTGACGGTTAGAAACGGATTTCTTAACCTTTTTCGACGGCTCGCTGCGCGAACCTAGCAATCTCTCTGATGCTCGATTGTCGGGTTCTTTCTTTCCTTCCCCGGTTTGAGGCTTTGGAGTTTCCTGCTTGCCGGCAGGCACAACTTCTTCAGCTGAAATGATTTTGGGTTTTCTTCCGCCCATGATTATTCGACGTCAATCCCCATACTTCGCGCCTGGCCTTCGATGATTTTGATGGCGGATTCGATATCCTTGGCATTCAGATCCACCATTTTCTGTTCCGCAATCTCTCGCGCCTGTTGGCGCGTGATCTTGCCGGTTTTCTCTTTTGGGGTCACGCCGGAGCCCTTTTCCACTCCTGCCGCTTTCTTGATTAACGCCCCAGTGGGCGGAGTTTTGGTCACAAAGGTAAAGCTGCGATCCCCATAGATCGTCACCACCGCCGGAATAATCTGTCCTTTCAAACCGGATGTCTTTTCGTTGTAGGCCTTGCAGAAATCCATAATCGCCACGCCGTGCTGACCCAGCGCGGGACCGATCGGCGGGGCGGGAGTAGCTTCCCCGGCCGGAATGTTTAGTTTTAGCGTCGCTTTAACTTTCTTAGCCATTAGAGTCTTCTAACTTGGAGAAGAGGCGGCTTCCTTCGGAAACCTAGCTTTTTGCTGCGTTTCATCATAGCCTTGAAACTTGCAAAAAGTCTAACTCAATTGGGGTTTCTCTTCCGAAAACCGAAACCAAGACCTTGACTTTACCTTTTTCTTCGTCGATCTCATCGACCTTACCCAGAAAATCGGTGAACGGCCCATCGATTACCTTGACCGTTTCGTCCACTTTGAACTTGAGCTCAAACTTGGGCGCTTCCAGCTTGGTGAACTTGAGGATTGCATCCACTTCATGCGCCGGAAGAGGCGTCGGTTTGGCCCCCGCTCCGACAAACCCGGTCACACCGGTGGTGTTGCGCACCACTCCCCAGGTCTCGTCGGTCAGGATCATCCGCACCATCACGTAACCCGGGAAAAGCCGTTCGCGGATGGTTTTTTTCTTGCCGGCATCAATCACAATCTTCTCCTGGGTCGGGACGAGAATCTCGGTAATTTGTTCCTTGAGGCCGAAGGCCTCCAGCCTCTGTTTCAGGGCATCCGCCACCTTCTGTTCGTGCCCCGAGTAAGTATGTACAACATACCAGTGTAGTTCCAACATTTTATTTCTTTAAAATTCTAGGTCGTTTCGCTCGGCCGTCCATTGTTTATCTTTCGACCAACAAATTCAACATCCGACTAAAAAAGTAGTCTAACACTGCCGTAAAGCCGGCGACGCCGAAAGTGATCACCAACACCGCGACCGTCAATCGGACGGTTTTCCGGCGACTCGGCCAGACCACCTTCTTCAGTTCCGTCCAAGATTCTCTTAAGAAACCAAAAACCTTTTCCATCAAAATAAAAAAGACTCTTTGCGCGCAGAGTCAAGTAAATCTTAGGGCTATTAATCAGGAAAGTCAATAGGCACCTGAGCGTTAGCGAAGCGCCTCCTTCCGAAGGAAGCTAGGTCGCCAACGGCGGCCGTCTTTGTGTTAAGGAATGTGAGCCTGCCGCGAACACCTATCCTCCCACAACTTCCAGTACGCACCGGCGTAAAAATTCCACTGCTTTCTTCTTGCGGGAGACCTCCTCCGATAAACGAGAGTGGCCGAAGAGCGTGAGGTTCCCGAAATTTTGGAGGATTTTCTCCACCCCGAATAAAACCTCAAACTCCCCCGGACTGATGCGCAAGTCCTTTCTAAAACCTTCCAAAAACTTCTTTTGCCAAGCGGGGTGCTCGTACGCCCGAATCCACAGCGAAGTAAAATCGCGCAGGGGATTTCCCCAACCTACGTTTTCCCAGTCGGCCAATTTGAAGGTCTTTCCGCTGCTCAAAATCTGCGAGCCGTAGAATTCATGGTGAGTAATCGTAGTCCGATTGGCACGGTCATAAATCGATTCGGCGGCGTCCAAAAGTTTTTTGACCGCAGCGAGCACTTTTCGGTCAAAAAACTTTCTGCCCAACGGTTCCATCATTCCCCGGTAGTCTTTCAGGCTATAACCGGTTTTAGCGATCTCTTTCGCAAATCCAGCCGGAATATCTCCAGATATACGCCGAAGCGCAGCGAGCGTGTTTAAACACCAAATTAGGTTACCTTGGGTAAAGAAGTTATCCACAATCACAAAGTCGCTCTTTCCGCTTGTTTGCGGCTTGCCGGGCTTAACCCATTCCACCAAATACCAGAACCGTCCGCCGCCGTCTTGACCGAAATCGTAGATCGCGGGAAGGAATTTTTGAAGGTCTGCCGGTGCGGACTGCAAAAAAAACGCCTCGCGTCGCAAATGAAGATTAGTAAGGGTTTGGTCGCTGTGAAACGGGGACTTGAAAACCGCTTCCAATCCCCCATTTCTTTGCAAGCGGCCGCCAATTACATATACCCTCGGGCCTTTTCGAAAGAACTTTTGCGGTTCGAATTTTTCTTTCGTGAAAATGTTTTCAAACATTGTTGGTTAAGTCTTTAGAATTATAATTTTTGGCAACTATCAATCCCCCAACCCAGCATAGACTAGAGTGAGACATTATTTCTGATTAACGTAATTATCAAGCTCTTTAATTCGATCCCGCAGCAACGCCGCCCGCTCGAATTCGCGGTTGCGGGTCACCTCTTCCATCTCATCTTCGAGGTGTTTGATCATTTTTTCGATCTCTTCTTTGGGCAAGCCGGGGAGAGCGGAGTCGGTATGCATTCGAATTTCTTCATCTTCGACTTTCGCCAGCTCCTCGACTCGCCCTTCGCGTTGCCAAGCAAAGCCGGTGGTGATAATTGAGAAGTAAAGATCCTTGGCCTTTTGCTTAATTTCGTCCGCTGCGGCCGGCACCATCGAAATCGTTTCTTTAAGCTCAAACGCCCCCCGCTCGATCATTTCCAACGACCACCACGGCCGCGCCGAAGCCCACCAGTACTGGTCGGAATGGATTGCCCGATCCAGCATTTCCCGGGATTTACCCGGATCTTTCGAATTCCGAACGGTCTTAATTGCCAGTTCGGTCAGCTCCCACTGCGTCTTGTGAATCTCATTATCAGGATCATCCCAGCGGGCGAACGGCACCTTTTTCTCCAGGTCCTTTTCCATTAAAGCCCAAGTCGAGGGACGGGGCGATACCTTCTCCACCTGGGGGAACTTCTCCGGAAGTTCGGAGATCAGAACGGTCGGCACGGCTTCAAGGGAGAGAAGTTCCATCAGCGCCCGATCCATTCCCGGCCGGTGATGGCCAAAAGTCTCCCCGTCCATCGCCGTCAGCAGATATTCGTTCTTCCAGACCCGTGCTCCAAGCGCCTCCAGGAAAAGGCGGTCGGTCCCCAACTGGCCGGAGAGAATCTTGTAGGAAGTTTCCCGCTCCCGGAAGAAGAGCGTTATTCCGGTTTCCTGATCCTGGTAGATACGGTCGTAAGCTACTTTACCGGGATATGAAAGCTCTTCGGCAATAATCCATGAGAATCCCATCTCCTTCGCCACTTTCGCCACAACCGAGTCGTAGGCCATCTCGGGCGGGAAAAATCCCTTTGGTTGGTAATCACCGAAGTACTTCTTCAGGGTAACGGCGTTCAGTTCGATCTGCCGCTTGATCTCGTCTTCGGGGATTGTCGGCAAGAGGGGATGGAATTTCGCCGAACCGGTCAGTTCGATCTGACCTCGATCCAGAAGTTGGCCGACCATCTCGATCACATCCTTGTGGCCAAACTCTTCCCAAAGGTCGAGCAAAACCCCGTTGATATTCAGAGTCACCCGCGCCGCGGGGTGGTCGAGCAATCCTTTAAGCACCCGCCGGTAGGATTCTTCCGTAATCCGATCCACCCAAATTTTCTTCTGGGTCGGCGGCTGGTAAAAATGGAGAAAATTAGCCCAAATCATTCTCTTAAAGTATAGCCGATTTCGAACAACTAACCGAAGGTCTAATCAACTGCCCACAGAAACATTCCCGCTGCCCAAGCGAAAGGACGTTCAGCCTTGTAAACCAATCTCTTTACCGGTAGCCCCGTTCTTTCGTAGCATTCATAGAAACCGCCATACTTCAAGGCTTGTCGGCTCATTAGCAGCATCTGCTGCCGGGCCTCGGATTTTCTTCCTTCATGCGCCAAAGCTACGGCGTAGGCGATGCCGGGCTGCCACCAAAGAAGGGCATTATGATAATCCGGCAGCCCAATAATTCTGTTGGTAACATCTACCCTCCACCACGGATACCAAGGAGCAACGTTCTCCACCGTAAATGAAATTTGAGATTTTTCCGCTTCTGAGAGAATCTTTTCCGCCTCCTCATCGGTGGTAAAACCCCAAGCTACTAAAAGAAGGTTGCAAAAAGAATTAAAGTAATCCTGTCTCTTCCAATCGTACCAGTCCGAAAAGAAACGGCCGTTCCAAAGTTTATCTCTAATACGCCGGGCCAAGAACTTTTGCTTCGCGAGCAAATTTTCTCTGCTCAATAACCCTATGCCTTCCAAACTCGCTAAACTCCCTAGAGCTCTCCAGTAAATCGCGTTCGAGTAAAGAAGGGCCCCTCTCTTATAAGTGCTATCGTTCCATTCCGCCATTAAACCGTCCTGCAGGAGGCCATCTTTCTCCCTCCCTTCGAGATAGGCCAGCGCTTTTTCCACCGGCTTAGCGAACTTGGAGGCTTCTCTCCATCCCCTCTCCGCCAGTTCTCCCAGAATTAATAAGGAGAGTGTCGTGCCGTCCAAAACTTCGGCACCAATACCTCTTAACCGGTAAGTGGGACGGGGATTTTCATATACGCGGGTCGTCCGACCCAAATATTTCCCAATAGAAACCGGTCCCCGCATAATTCGATAAGGGATAAGTCCATCCGCCCGCTGGTGAGAAAAGAACAATTCGATTTCTTTCCTCACGATCTCCTCGTCCCCGATTGCCAATGAACCGAGGGCGGCAAAGAGGCCATCGCGAGCCCAGTAGTCTGTGAAGTGGTGTCGACCGGCTATAATTCCTTCGTTTTCGTAACAGGCGCGCAGATCTCTCTTCGCAATTTCTTCTGCTTTCCGAATTTCATCTCCTGACACGGTTCTATCCGATAACCGGCTCGGTGCCGTAAAGCTTGACCCCCTCGGTCACAATTTCATGATAAAGCTCCTTGGCGCGAGTGATCTCCGACTCCGAAACCTCGGGGGTGCCCAAAATCGCTTTCAGCAGGAGATCCGCTCCCCTTTCGACCATCGCCGGATGCCAGTGCGGATTATGTGATGCCCACCAAAACTGGTCGGAGTGCAGGGCGCGGTCCAGCAAGAAGCGGGCCTTGATCCACTTCCGCTGTTCGGGCGTGAGGTGATCTTTGATCTTCCCGTCCAGCGCTTTCGCCGGAACCTGGTGGACGTAACCGCCTACCACCGTCAGCGCCAAGCGGTAGAGTTCCCACTGCTTGGGGTGCAAAAGACTGCCGGGATGATCCCAGCGCGGATAGATCGCTCCCTTTTTACAATCTTGGGAGGTCGCCGCCCAAGTCGACTCCATCGGATCGTTCTCTTCTCCCTTTGGATATCGGGAAACCAGCTCAGAAATCGTCACGCTCTCGAATTTGCCGTACAATCCCTCAAGGATCGCAAAACCATCCTTGTGATGGTGACCAAAAGTCTCCCCGTCCAAGGCGGTCAGGATAAAATCGCCTTCCTTAAGTTCCTTTTTCGCCAGCGCCTCAAACTCATCCGCGTTTTGGACCTGGTTGAAAGCAATTGCTATCGAAAGTTTACGATGACGAAAGAAAACTGCCAGATTTAGCTTATCCAACCGGTAAACCTTGTCAAAACTCAAGGGCTGAACCGAGGAACAGGCATCCTCCACCAGAATCCATTCATATCCCAGCTCCGCGACGGCGTCACCGACTTTCTTGGAGTAGGCCATCTCGGGAGGAAAGAAACCGCGGGGCTTATAGACCTCACCCAAAAACTCCCGGTTGATCTCCTCGTTCAACCGGACCTGCCGGCTGATTTCGGAGAAAGGAATCCGGGAAAGAAGCGGGTGGAAAGCCGCTGATCCGACTAGTTCGACCTGCCCCTTTTCGGCTAAGCTCCGAATACCGGAAAGCACATCCTCAAAACCGAGCTCGCTCAGCTGAGAAGTTAAGGAAGCGTTGATGTTTAAGGTAATCTTGGCCCGCGGATTTCGTTCTAAGAAAGAGACCAGCGGCTCGTACGATTCTTCGGCAATTTTTCGGAGCACCGCCGGAAACTGGGTTGGGGGTTGGTAGAGATGGAGGAAAGGCGCCCAGATCATTCTTCAAGCGACGCCAATCGAACCGGCCCTTTCGCCTCTTTCTCCTTCATTTGGATCGCCCGGCGGTAAAGATCGGCGTAGTGGCGGGCGGCCGCTTTCCACGAAAAGTCCGCCTGCATCGCCCGCTTGACCAATCCCGCCCAAACTTTGGGATGATGAAAGTTTTCGTAAGCACGGACCAATGAACCATAGAGCGCCCAGGGAGTATATTCGCCGAAGACGAATCCCGTTCCGGTCTCGCCGGAGATATCCAAATCGGTCACGCTATCGGCGAGCCCTCCGGTCTTGCGCACAATCGGGGCGCAGCCGTAGCGCATCGCCTCCAGCTGGGTTAAACCCGCCGGCTCGAAGCGGGAAGGAATCGTCAGGACGTCCGCCCCCGCATAAACCAATCTCGGCAGGGTGAAGTTGAGCATCAAGTGCGATCCGACCTGTTTCGGAAAACGCTTCTGCAGCGCACGCAATCCGCCGACGTATTTTTCATCCCCGCCGCCCACCACAATGAACTGGGCATCAAGTTCGGAGAGAAAGGAAGGCAGAGCTTCCAAAAGAATGTCGAGGCCCTTTTGCTCGGTCAGCCGCGAGACCATCCCGATTACGAAATGCTGCTCTCCCTCAGGAAGACCGAACTCTTTTTGGAGAGCTCTCTTGTTTATGACTCTACGACCTATCGTATGGAAATTGTACGGTTTGGGGACGAGCGGGTCGGTTTCGGGGTCGTAATCTTCGTAGTCCAAACCGTTGGTAATTCCAAACAGCTTCGAGCGCACTTCTAAAAGCAGGCGATCCAAACCTTCCCCATATTCGGGGGTCAGGATCTCGCGGGCGTAGGACTCGGAAACGGTGTTGACCGCGTCAGCATAAATAATGCCGCGCTTCATAAAGTTCTTCTTTTTGAGTTGATCGGAAAAAAGAGAGCCGATGCGGGATTTCCCGTCATCAAAGTCCAACTCCGAAACTTGGCGGTGGTCAAACATCCCCTGGTAGAAAAGGTTGTGGATCGTGAAAATGCTCGCAATTCCCGATAAATCGGCACTCTTTTTGTAAGTGGTTCTGAGGAAATTGGGCACGGCGCCGGTTTGCCAATCGTGGGCGTGAATAATCTGCGGCTTCCATTCGAAATGACGTAAGAATTCAAACACAGCACGCGAGAGAAGGGTAAAACGGATCGGATCGTCGGAGTAGCCGTAAACATTGGCGCGCTGTTCGTAGTACTCCATGTTCTCCAGGAAATAGGTCCGGACGCCGTCCTCGCTCATATGGGTTTTGACATTGCAAACTATTTCTTTGGGCCCGTCGCCCTCGGTATCGGTGTAAACCTTGAGTCCCTCGACGACCATTTCCAGCGGGTACTTCTCCTCGTCGATGAACCCGTACTTGGGCATAAAGATGCGGACATCGTGTTCCATCTTGACCAGCTCCCGGGCCAGATAAGCTCCCACTCGGGAAACTCCCCCGACCGAAGCGTAGGGGAAAACCTCCGGCAGAACCATCATCACCCGCAGGGAAGCGCCCGGATGGCTCAACGGGATCAGTTTGGTCAAAGGCTCCAGAAAGGTTGTGGTTTTGGTCTCCAGCATGCCAAAAATATTATCGCATAAAGATAAGGCCTCGAACGGGCGGAGTTCCGCATTCGAGGCCTGGGGGGCAGAAACGAACGATCTTGGGCAGATTCTGATTAGCGACAGGTTCCTCCCAACAAATGATGGGAAACGAGCGCCGCAAATCTATTTTATTTTGAAACGTGCTAGCGAAGAATCAACTCCCTTCCTCTGCAGGAACCGTAGCAGTTATTATAAGCCAGTGTCAATAGGACGCCCGCCTAAAGCGGGCTACCTATTGTTCCGCTGAGGGCGGAAAAAATTCCCTAGTATTTTCTTATTTCCTTGGACGCGATTGTCATCGCTAGTATTATTCGCTATTCTAAATCCATGGAACCAAAGGTCGCTTATATCAGTTCCGAATTCGCCCTTTCCGACGACCTGCCGACCTACGCCGGCGGGTTAGGAATCCTGGCGGCGGACATGCTCTACCAAGCCGCCGAAAGCCAGTTTCCGCTCTGCGGCATCAGCATTTTATACAAAGAGGGATTCTTCCAGCAAAAAGTTGACTCGGAAGGGAAGCAGCAGCACTTCTACGAGCAGATTGATCCGGTTAAAGCCGGCTTAATCGATACGGGAGAAACGGTCGAAATCCCCGTCGTTGACCACACCGTCAAGCTTAAGGTTTGGCGCAAGGATGTGGTCCCCCCCAATCAGCCAAGCAGCCAATCACCCAGTCACCTGTTTCTTCTCGATGCCAACATCCCCGAGAACACTCCTGAAGACCGCAAATTCACCGATCGGCTTTACGAACGGGTCTGGGCACCGCATCTGGTCGACGATCTGATTCTCGGGGTCGGCAGCGTCCGGGCCGCTCGCAAACTCGCGCTGCCGATTGAAGTCTGGCAGATCAACGACGATCACGGCGCTTTCAATATAATGGAGCGCTTGCGGGAGAACTTAGAGAAAGGGATGCCGTTGGCTGAAGCCCGCGAGAAAGTCAAAGCCGAAACGATCTACACCACCCACACTCCCGTCGCCGGCGCCGAAAGCAAATTCAGCCGGGAAGAAATCTCCTTTGCGTTAAACGCGCTCTTCAACGGATTAGACGTAAATACCGAAGAGATTTGGGAGCTCGGAAAACGCGAATGGAACGGCGAGGAAATCTTCTCGCTAACCGTATTTGCGATGCGCCACGCCCGCGCAATCAACGCCGTCAGCCGCAAGCACTTTGACGTTTCCCGGGAACTTTGGAAATTCATCGGTGATCTTCCCTTAACCTACGTCACCAACGCCGTTTACGGCCCCCGCTGGAGCGCTAAAGAGTTGGAGGAAATCAACGAAGACACTCCCGATAAAACCCTCTGGGAAGCCAAGTTCCAAGCCAAAAGAAGCGCCGCCGAAACTATCGCCCACCTGGCCTATGACAAGCGCCGCTTTGATCCAAAAGCGCTGGTTTTGGTTTGGGCACGCCGGTTTACCGAATACAAACAGCCCACCTTACTGGTCTCGGATTTGGATCGGCTCGCCAAAATTCTCGTCAACCGCGATCAACCCGTGTATCTGCTGATGAGCGGAAAAGCTCACCCCGAAGATCCACAGGGACAAGGGTATGTGAAAAAAGTTATTGACGCTAGCCGTGATCCGCGTCTGGAGGGGCACCTGATCTACTTCCCCAATTACGGTCTCTCGCTGGCGAAAAATCTTCTCACCGCCGCCGACGTCTGGCTGAACACGCCGGTGGTCGGTTGGGAAGCCAGCGGCACCAGCGGAATGAAGGCCGTCTTTAATGGCGCCCTCAACGCTTCCAGTCCAGATGGATGGTGGGCGGAAGGCTACGAAGCCGGACCGTCTGACGGCGTACCTAACGGCTGGGAGCTGAATCCTCCCGATGCCGAAAACGTCTACCGCTTGCTGGAAGAACAGATTATCCCTAATTATTACCAACGCGAGGGGGGACTTCCCCAAGGATGGTTAAAAATGGTCAAAGAGTCCCTCCGATCCTGTGGCACCCGTTTCCATGCTAAGAGAATGCTTGAAGATTACCGGAAACTGTATGCGATTTAGGGACCCTTATAGCATACTGATATACTATAACGGATCCTAGATTCTCTTAAACGATTCCTTGAAGGTCAAAAAGATGAAGGGCAAAAGAGTGAGCTGGCGTTTTATTCGCCACGGCTGTTTGACCAGTCGGTAAAGCCATTCAAATCCTAAGCGGCGAATAAGGGTAGGCGCGCGCCTTTGCGCTCCGGCGGCAAAATCGAGCGCCCCGCCAATCCCCACCGCCACTTTGACCGAAATTTTAGGCAAATTGCGCGCAATCCACTGCTCCTGCCGCCCATGGCCGTAGGCGACAAACAGAAAATCGATCTCGCGGCCGCGGCTAGCACTTTTGATCGCCGCCGTTGCCTCTTTCTCGTCAGCGTAGGCGGCAACCGCGGTCCCAGCCACCGTTAGCTTGGGATATCGCTTCTTAAGATTCTCCGCCGCGATGGCGCCGGAGCGCAAACCCTCCGGCCCTTCCAAGAAAAACACCCGCCCACCCCGGCGGGCCGCTTCCTCGCAAAGCCGCTCAAAAAGATCCGTTCCCGCTACCCGCTCTTTTAGAGGAGTACCCCAGATTCGGGAGGCCCAAACCAGTCCTGCAGTGTCGGGAACCGCCAGATCAGCCTGATTCAGTACCCAATTAAATTCTTTATCCTTTCGTGCGGCGATGATCATCTCAGAGTTCGGCGTGACTACATAAGCCTTTTGACCGGATTTGAAGAATCCCTTGACCCGCTCAACGGCCTCTTCCATCGCAACGTCGTCAATTTTGACGCCCAGAATGTCCAACTTCGAATTTTGAACTTCTGATTTCGAATTTTTTGTGAGGTAGTACTGCCCTCGCTCTGCTCGGTTGTAATATTCCGCTTTCGCGGAATAATATCCGGCGACCGCCAAACCAAGCAAAACCCAAGTAAAGTCGAGGCCGTAATGCGCGTGGAACAAGTTCGCTGCGAGCAGAGCGACGTAGGCCGAGAGTAGCCCCGCAATTCGCCATTTCCAAACATTTTCGCGCCCCAGTCTATCGAAAAGACGGTGAAGAAAGTAGATTAGGACGGCGGCGAGAAAGAGGTTCACCGCCAAACCAAGAATGCCCATCTCCCCCAGCCAAGTCAGAAAGATAGAATGCGAATAGCAAGCCGGGCTTCCGGGGTTCAAGATGCTCATGCAGTATGGCTCAAAGTTGCCTACCCCAACACCAAATAAAGGATTTTTAATAAACATCTGCCAAGCATCTTGGGCGTAGGTTAGCCGATTCAAGGTTGATCCCAAGCGCTGGGTTGTGATGCTGAAGACGATCCCCGCCCCCAAAATCGCCAACGCCCCGGTGGTAATAAGAGATTTGAGGATCTTAGTGTTAATTCGATCTTTAAAATAAAGGTAGGAGAAGACGCCCACTCCCGCGACCAAACCCAGCGCTGCACTCCGGGAAACCGTAATTATAAAGTAAAGAGAGGCAATTACCATCAGCGCCCCTATTAACACCCGTCGTCGATCCTCCCTCTTCCAACTCAGAAACCAACCCAATCCTAAGATCAGGAAAATACCGACAAACGAAGCGCCGGTGGAAACATCGATGAAAGTGGAGGGCGGCCGCAAAAAATGGTCGGCCATCCCCAAAGAATGCCGCGTTTGCCAGCTCAACAACCCGTAAAGCGACTGGATAAATGTATCCACGGGAAGAGTTTTGGCCGAAAACCAGCTTTCAAAGAAAAGGGTCGGATCCGCTCCCCAAGCATAGCGGAAGAATTGCCAGATTCCCAGTAAGGAAACCGTGCCGGTTCCAACCCCCCAAGCCCAAACCAGCCGATCCAGTCCTCGCTCGCTCCGTACACTCCAGACAATCAGGTAGAACAGGCTGATCATCAGCAGGTGTAAAACCACAACCTGCAAGCTCTGGAAACGGTCAAAAGAAAAGATGATCGACAAAATCTCCGTTAAAACCGCCGCCGCCAGCGCCGGGAACAGGAAAGTGGGGTTGAAGGTTAAGCGTTTCTTGAGCAAGAGCACCAAACCCGCAATCGGCAGGATAAGCAAGGAAAGCTTCAAAGAAAAATCCATGGATGGAACAAAAACGTTGAGACGCTCAAAGATTGTCGAAAAGACTAGCAAAGCCAGTAGCCAGGAGCCATTAGACAGTAGTTGGCGAAAGCGGGTAAAAAACGCCATTTACCTGTCTATTCTATCGCGTCCTACCGACTACTGCCTAATGACTAACGACTGTTCTATAATAGTTTGATGCGCAACAACCCTTGGACGATTTTCGGAATATTAGCGATCATGATCGCGATCACCGCCGGAATTATACTTTATGCTTCCGGCTTCCGGTTGGATTTGGGCCAAGGCGGGTTCGCGAAAACCGGGATGATCCTGGTCAAATCCGTTCCCGACGGGGCCAAAGTATTCTTGGACGAAGAACTGGCCGGGGCGACCGATTTCACCCTCGGCAGTCTCAAACCCAAGACCTACCACCTGAAAATCGAAAAAGAAGGGTACTTAAGCTGGGAGGAGGATGTGGAGGTTAAGGAAGAACTGATTACCGGCGTCACCGTGATTCTCCCCCCGATCTCCCCCTCGCTCAAAGCGATCACTCAAAATGGGGCTAAGCTGGTCACACCTTCCGCCTCCGGAACGAAAGCCGCTTTCTTGAGCGGGGATACGCTTTTTCTCCTTCCACTCAATAACCCGTTCCTGGGCTTCCTGCGCACCCGACCCCAAAAGATCGCTCAAGAAACCGATGATTTTCTTTTCTCTAAAGTCACCAAGATTGAGTTTTCCCCCAACGAGGATCAAATTCTTCTTATTGCCGGAAGCAAAAGCAGTCTCTTCCCTACCCAGACCGGAGCAACCGCGACAAAAGTCGATAACGTCGCCGTCCTGCGAGCCCGGTGGCAAATCCTGATTATGGAACAACGCGCCGAAGCGGTAAAAACTCTGGGAATTCCGGACGAATTCAAAGACCTTGCCCTAACCATGGCGAGCGTTTGGTCCCCCGATGAGAACAAGTTTCTCTACGAGAAAAGCGAAGGAGGAAAACGGCAATTCTGGGTGGCGAACTTCACCGATCCGCTTCCGGTCGGTGAGGAAACTAACCTGAAAATCCTCGAAACCGAGGATAAAAATCTCAAGCTCTTCTGGCTGGCAAATTCGCAAAACTTTATCGTCGTGGCAGGAAATACGGTTTCGATAATGGATCTGGACGGAAGCAACCAGCGGGAGATCTTTTCGGGAACGCTCGGAGAGAAAGTAGCCCTCTCCTCCACCGATCTCGCCCAAGTGATTATTGTCACCTCGATCTCCTCTAAATCACCCGCGAACCTCTACGGGATTAGCTTACGGTGATCAGAACCAGCCCTTCTTACCTTCCTTCGTGCTGAGCTTGGTCAGGATCACAATGAAATCCGGCAAGGCCTGGTGCAGAGTGTTGGAAAGCCGACTGATCGTGTTCACCCCCACTCCGTACTCGCCCGAAATCTCGGTGTAAGAGCGCTTGTTGATTAGGTCCTTGAAAATTGCGGCCCTTTTGGCAAGCATCATAATCTCGGTCGGGGTAAGAAGGTGCTCGAAGTAAGACATTCGCTCGGCCGGGGAGACGACGTTGATATCCTCCCAAAAATTTTGGACGAGCCGCTCTTCACCCTTGATTTGTTTCTGAGAAACTTTTGGCAAATTAATTCACCACCTTTCCAAATTACATAAATACAATAGCGTATTAGGTGACACTTTGTCTAGCTAAAGAAAGTTTGCAATAAATAAAGGGGGGGCCCAAACTCTAGGTTTGTCTATCGAGGCTGAGGATACCGCTCTTATTCTCTTCTTGTTTTGAGTGGTCCCTTCTCCTTCTCCTGCGAGAAAGAATAAGATAGAGCAAGAACAAAAGGAGCAGCAGCAGCAGCAAAATCTCCCCAATTGCTATCAACCACAACACACCCAAACCTCGAGACAGTAAGTTAAGAAATTCTCTTTGACAAGCAGAGCATGACGAAGAAACAAGAGTCGAATCCGTCTTCCCTGTACCCTCGGCACCGAATGGAACAAAAGCAAGCGTCAGCGGCTCATTCCCAGTAATAGTAGTCATCGTCTCGCGAGTTTGCTCCCCACAAGTGCAGACGATCCTATGATCCCCTACCCCCACATCTCCAAAGAAACACTCACCGTTCTCATCACTAATACTAAATCGCGGATCGGAGAACAGCATACAACCGCAGCCTGCTATCGGGCTATCATCGTTATCATTTACCGTTCTTACTACCAGATCGAAGGTTTTCTCTTCTTCTTGCCCGTTACCATTGGTAGGATTGCCATTCCCGCCGTTTCCTCCGTTACCATCTGTTGGAGGGTTGGTTCCACCGCAACCCACGCAGATTTGTGTAGAACCGGTACAGTAGTCTGACTCGTTGCCCACAACATCAACTGCTTTGGCCCGGAAGTACCAAGTACCGTTAGAAAGCTCGGTGGGGTGGGTGAAGGAGTTAGTATTTGTGGTGGCAGAAGAAACACCGGATCCAAACGTTTGATCCTGAGACCAACCTACGGTGTAGGCAGGGCTGTTAAGACCGCAACTTGCGTCGGTTGAAGCGTTCCAGGCCCAAGTCGGGGTGCTGTCCCCAAGCCCGGAGGTACTTGCCGGCGTACAGGGCTTTGTAGGTGGGGTGGTATCAACCCGGAAAGCCACGTTCCCGGAATTGGCAATAATAATCTCCTCCTCACCGTCCCCGCCATTTAGAGGGCAGAGAGACCCGCCGTTTCTGCTCTCTCCCGCAATGACCGTAAAATCACCGCTTACTAGCCCCGGGCCAATTGGGGCGGAACAGCTAGTGTGAATTGACGTCTGCTGTTGCCATGTACAACTACCGTTATCGCCATCGTCATCACCGCCCCCACTACACCCGGCATCGCGAACATAAATATTAATTGATGGGCCAAGGACGCCGTGCACCCATGTTCCAGAAAATGAGAAAAGCTCACCAGGTGTGACGGTATCCTCAAACACAACATGGCCGTCGGATCTTTGCTTCACTTTAACCTGGGTTGTACGGTCACCATCGTATCTTAAAGTAAGCCTAGTCACCTGCCCGTCACAAACACCACAATCGGGAGTTTCCGTTGTCTTAGCCCTCCAATAGTAGTTACCATCCGCGAGCGTTTGCCCCGGGCTCCCTGTTAAATAAGTTCCCGCTCCCAAAGCTTGCCCAACGGTGAAGGAATTCTGCAATGTCTGATAATCAACTAGAAGAGAGGAAAAGCCGGCGCTGTCATCAACTTGGAACTTAAAGCTCGCAACGCCGCTGGGGTTAACCGTAAGCGTGGGAGTGTTATCAGCTGTACAACTGCCGTTAACTAGATTTGAAGGGCCTAAAACAAAATTTGCAGAAGACGTGGCCGTATAAATAATCACCAAAACTACCAGTTCTGCAAGTAATGTGAAGATTAACTTGGCAACCAGCGACAGTTTCTTTAGACGTGCCAGCATTCATCCGAAATATAAACTATCTGACCCCGGTTTGCAACAGTCAACGATTGGCAGACCAACGTCTGTGAGAAATAAGTACTTTTTTTGGAATGCGAGGTAAATCAAACACTTAGAGTAGTTGATCAATGAAGAAACAACTGGTACCCCCGGCAGGACTCGAACCTGCAATCTCTCCCTTAGGAAGGGTTTGCTCTATCCAATTGAGCTACGGGGGCGAGCTGTTACAATTATACCGTAAGGATAACTGCTAGCGATTGGTCTTAAATCGCGTCCAATTATACAGTGTCACCACGTTCGTCGGGGTGGACAGCTCACCTATTAGGTGAACCTAGCACCCCTTCGTCACTGCGTTCCTCGGGGTGTAAGGCCTTGCTAAGCGCAAGGACCATGCCCCCCGACTCATTACTTCGTCGGGGTGTGGCTCAGCGGTAGAGCGCTCGCTTCGGGTGCGAGAGGTCGGCGGTTCAAATCCGCCCACCCCGACCAGCTAATGTTCGATCTAGCCGAAGAAATCCGCCGCATCGACTGGAAAGTCTTTGCCATTAAAATGCTTTCCAACGCCCTAATCCTAGGGGCGATCTTTTATTCCCTTCTCTCTTTTTGGGATATTATCCAGCAAGAAGCGCTGTATGCCTATTGGAAAATCCGCGGGCAGACTTTCACCGTGGACGAAATCAAAGAAGAGGAGCCGCCCGCGGTCAGTCCTTTTGCCGCCCTTCTCGCCCAGCCCACCCCCCTGAAAGTTACCCCCAAATCTACGCAGTTCGGGATCGTGATCGAGAAAATCGGCGTGAACGCTCCTGTGATCGCAAATGTTTCGGTCACCGACAAGCGCGCCTACCTCAAAGCGCTGGAAACCGGCGTGGCACACGCCCAAGGAACTGCCAAGCCCGGGCAGATCGGCAACGCTTATCTCTTCGCCCATTCCTCGCTGGATTTTTGGAACTTTGGCCCCTATTCCGGAGTATTCAACCTGCTCCGCAAGCTCGATAAAGGAGACCGGATCGTGGTTTTCTACAAAGGACAAAGGTTCGATTACTACGTCACCGATAAGCAAGTCGTTTCCGGATTTGATACCAAACCCCTCACTCGAACTTTTGCCACTCCACACCTGACTCTCCAAACCTGTGATCCCCCGGGAGTGGCGCTGAACCGGATGATTATCACCGCCGAGTTGCGCTAAGATTAAGCGATGGCTGAACGCACCATGACTGTCTTCAAGCCCGATTCCGTCGAGCGAGGGCTCGTCGGAGAGATTCTCGCCCGCTTTGAACGGTCCGGACTCCGAATCGTCGGGTCCAAAACCCTAACCGTCACCGAAGAATTCGTTTCACATCACTATCCTGACAAAACCGATTTCCTACGCTCGATGGGAATGAAAACTCTGGAAAACTACGCCGAAAATGGACTGGATCCAATTAAGGAGCTGGGGACGGATGACCCGGTGAAAATCGGAACGCAAATCCGCCGGTGGAACATGGAGTTTCTCTCCCGCGGACCGGTGATTGCTTTCGTTCTGGAAGGGAACCACGCCGTCGCAAACGTCCGCCGGCTCGTTGGCAAAACCATCCCTTCCACGGCCGAGGCCGGAACAATCCGCGGCGATTACTCCGTGGATTCCTCAATCCTGGCGAATCGAGAGAAACGCGCCGTCCAAAATCTCGTCCACGCCTCCGGGACGGTGGAGGAAGCCAAGGAAGAAATCAAACTCTGGTTCAAGGAAGACGAATTGGTTTAAAGCCGCTCCAGCGTTTCAATCCCCAAAAGCGTCAGACCATTCTTTAGCACCTGCGCGGTCGCGGAAGTTAAGGCAAGCCGCAAATCTTTATTTTCTTCGGCCTTGAGAATCGGCGCGGCGGCGTAGAAGCTGTTAAAGCGCTGGGCCAGCTCAAAAAGGTAATTGCAAAGCAGGTTGGGAGAGTAGTTCCGCCCCGCGTCTTGAACAACTTCCGGGAAACGGTAGAGCCAGCGCAGAAGCGGGGCTTCTGCTTCGCTGGCTAATGGCTCATGACTCATGGCTAATGGGTTGTCAGTTTTAGCTTTCGCCAAAACTGATTTGGCTCTAGCGTATGTATACTGGAGATACGGTGCGCTGTTCCCCTCCATTAAAAAGAGCTTTTCCCATTCGAAGATAATATCGGTTTGAGGCTGGTGCGAGAGATCGAAGTATTTAAGCGCTCCCACCCCAACCGCTCGCGCGATGTCCTCATTTCTGCCCGCCCCCGCATTCTGCGGGGCCCCGCCGGAGGCGGTGGTCAATTTCTTCGCCCGCGCGATTGCTTCTTCCAAAACATCCTCCAATTTAACCGTCTGTCCGCGGCGGGTGGATAGTTTGCCTTCGGCGAAGCGAATCAGCCCGTGCGCCACATGCACAAACTCCCGCCCGTCCGCCCAACCCAATTTTCGAGCGGTTTCGAAGACCTGCTGAAAGTGTAGCTTTTGGTCCGATCCAACTTCATAGATGATCGTTTGCGGATTCCACTCTTCAATCCGAAACTTAATCGTCGCCAAATCGCGGGTAAAATAAGTGGTGGCCCCGTCGCTCTTAACCAGAATCGCCGGCGGTAGGTTCGGAAACTCAATAATCTCGGCCCCGTCGCTCTTCTTTACCAATCCCTTTTTCCGGACTTCGGCGATCACTTCCGGCATCTTATCTTCGTAGAAGCTCTCTCCGTAGGCGTAGTCGAATCCCACCCCGAGAAGAGCATAAATCCGGTCAAATTCTTTCTTTGACGCATCGATAACTTCCTGCCAAATCTCCCGCGCCTCCTTATCCCCGCTCTCCAGCTTGAGGAACCACTCCCGCGCTTCTTCCATCCGCTTGGGATTTTGTTCCGCCTCTCGGTGAAAATCGACATAAAGTTCCTCTAATTTATCAACGTTTAAATTTTTAACATTCAAATTCTTAGATTTTACTTGGCGCAGAATTGCGCCAAATTGTGTTCCCCAATCTCCCAAATGGTTGTCTCCGACCACCTTGTATCCGGAAAACTTATACAGGTTGTAGAGCGCCTGCCCGATTACGGTCGAGCGCAGGTGGCCAATCCCAAAGCGCTTGGCGATGTTGGGGGCGGAGTAATCGATGATGATGGTTTCACCCTTCCCTAGATCCAAGGAGCCGTAGCGGTCGGCCCCCTTCGCAATTCGGCCCAATTCCTCCAGCAAGAGTTGATCTTTAAGCCAAAAATTAAGGAAGCCCGGTTTTTCGACCTGAATCTCTTCAATCAAATCCTTTAAATCATCTTCAAGCTTGAGTTTGAGCTGAGAAGCGATCTCCAACGGATCACTGCCGGTTTGGCGGGCGACTTCCAACGCCGCGGGGGAAGCAAAATCGCCAAAACTCTCCTGTTTCGGGTGCTCCAAAGGGGAAGCGAGTTCTAAGCGATAAAGTTCTTGGACGGCCTTTTTGACGGCGTCTTCAATTTCTATTCTCATCTTTCAGTATCATACCAAAAATTATGCCCGTCGCTCCGCACCGTGATCGTTCCATTCAAATCGGTTATCAGGAGTGGTATCCCGAACTTAGCAAATAGATCAAGCGTTTGCTGATGGGGGTGGCCGTATTGATTTCTCGCCCCGACCGAGACCACCGCCAGGTTTGGCGATACTGTGCGCAAAAGAGGTTCGTAGCTCCCATTTGCTGAACCGTGGTGCCCGACTTTTATCACCTCGACGTCATCTTTGATAATCAGTTGCGACTGGACCTCTTTCTCTGCATCTCCCAGGAGTAAAGTTTCAAATTCTTGATAATCCAAAAGCATTACGACCGACTCATTGTTTGGGTTGACACTGTGAAAGTTAGCAGTTGGCCAAAGTATCTGAAAGAAGAATTCCCCAACGCTAATTTGGGCATCCTCTTTTCCAAAAAGAACCTCAGCGCCCTCTTTTTTAACCAACTCTTGGAACTTTTGATAGCCGGCGGTGTCGTAAACGCTCGGATAATAGAGGATCCGATCAATTTTGTAGCGCTCAATTACGGGAATAAGGCCGGTTAAATGGTCGGCATGGGGATGAGTGAGAACCAGGAGCTCAATTTCCCGGTCCCACGGGAGTAAATCCCGCCCCAGGTAGCTCAAAATACGATCGTTCGGGCCCCCGTCTATCAGGATTTGGGTCGTCCCTTTCTCAATCAAAATCGCATCTCCTTGCCCCACGTCGTAGAAGCGGATCAAAAGTCCTTCCCCTCCAGATAAATAGGCTGAGAAACGCGGTTCTAGCGTCCAAAAGATTAGGAAAAAGACTCCTAAAAGAACTCCTAAAATCAGTTTTTCAGTTGTTTTCCGATTGATCCCTGGTAAAGAAACCATAATCCTCCTCCTAAAACCCCGAAATACAGGAGCAAAGCTAAGAAAGAGAACGGAGATATTTCAAAGTAGCCAAATTTAAGCGCCGAAAAACGTCCCACAATCCAGATAAAGTAATCCAAAAATACCCTCGCAGGAACTAATATCAAGTTAGCTATGCTCCTGATAACCAATCCGATTGTGGCTGTAGCCAGGCCGATATAAGTAATAATGGGAACTGTCCACAAAATAAGGGCGTTTACGACCGGGGAAAGTACCGAAACCGCCCCAAACCGGTAAGCTAAGAGCGGCCATACCAGAATTTGGGCCGAAATCGTGGTCAGAAAGTCCGCTCGCAAGAATCCTTTCCCCGGCACAATCCGATCAAACATTGGTAAGACCAAGATTAGTCCCAAGGTGGCAAGGAAAGACAGTTGAAAACTCAGCTCCCCGGCCCAAGACGGTTTGAAAATTAACATGGCTAAAACAGCTAGCAGAAAAGCGCGTAGAGCGTCACTCTGCCGCCCTAAAATCGTCCCAATCAGTGCAATTGAACCCATTAAAGCCGCCCTTACCACGGGAGGATTGGGCCCTACTAGCAGGACAAAAGCAGTCACGAATACCAGAGTGACAAAAACCCGGGCTCTAAGCGGGATAAAGACCAATGCGCGGGCCAGCGTATTCGTAATGACCGTTATGTTAAATCCCGAAACCACCACCACGTGCAAAGTACCGGTCACGCGCAGAGCTTCATAAAAATCCGGCGGAAAGCCGGACTTGATTCCCAAAATCATTCCCAAAAGCAAGGAAGAGTGGGGTTCGGGCAACCCCGATCGGACAAATTCGGCGATTGCTTCGCGCAAACCTTCCAGAAAATCCATTATTCCACCGTAACCTGGTCCTTGAGCTTCGCGTAAGTCACCGAACCGATGCCGGAAACGTTTTGGATCTCGGCGATAGTTTTAAAAGGACCGTTCTTCTTTCGATAGTCAATAATCCTCTGAGCAATGACTGATCCGATCCCAGGCAAGGACTCCAAATCCATCGCCGGAGCGGCATTGATGTTAATCGGCGAAGGTTGGGGCTTCGCTGTTCCCAAATCGCTCGGCGCAACTTTCTCAAAACCGGAAGTCTGCAGCGGCGAGGAAGACTTAGACAATTCGGCGATCCCAAAACCCAAAGAAACACCCGAACCCGCGATGATTAAAACCGAAAGAAGCAAAATTAAAGTTTGCCGATGCTTTTCGAGCATTGAGTTCATAGTTCTTAGTTCATAGATAGAACGCTCTTCTTTAAGCCGCTCAGCATCCGAGAAAGCTCAGTCAAACGTGAATGAAATTCTTCAAACTGCTCGTCAGAAAGTAAACTCCGCTGATGTGCTATCTGCAAAATAGGAATACACTCATAACAAGATCCTCGCGCAATATCAAGGAAACGTCTAAAATCCGCTTTAGAACGTGAGCTTCCTTCAGCTATGTTCAAAGAAATTGAAAGTGAGGAACGTCGAATCTGGTCGGTCAAGTTAAATGCATAATCTCGGGGCCACTTTTCCGTAGCCTCAAAAACTAGCTTGCCGACCTCTAATGCCTTTTGATAGACGTCCAGTTCTTCGAATCGAAACATATCTAGTAAGGCAGGAAAAATCTGGGACTATGAACCACGTGCTACGAACTCTTTGCTAATTCGTAACGAAGTTAATGAGATTATCGGGGATAAAAATGGTTTTTGCAACTTTCTTCCCGTAAAAATGGGGTTTGACGGAGTCCAGATCAGCAGCTAATTCGGTCACGGAAACCTCCCGCGTCCCCGCCGGCAATTCCAACTTCCCCCGCATTTTTCCGTCCACCTGAACAACGATTGTCACTTTTTCCTCGACGATCATTTTGGGGTCGTATTGGGGCCAAGACTGGCGGTGAATGCTTTCGCCCTCGCCCAGGCCGTGCCAGAGCTCTTCGGCCAAATGCGGGGCGTACGGCGCCAAAACTTTCAAGAACAGTTTCCAGTCTTCTCTCGCTACTCGATACTCGCTACTCGATACTTCGTTGATGAATTTCATCATTTCCGCGACCGCGGTGTTGAATTTGAGATTCAGTGCATCCTCTTCCACCTTCTTGATGAGCCGATGCAGCCGCCGCTGCAGTTCGTTGCTGGTTGCGGGTTGCTTATTTCCGATTATCTCTTGGTGGGATTTCCAAACCTTGTCCAGAAATCTCCTTACTCCCAAGACCCCCTTCGGATCCCACGCAATCGTCTGATCAAACGGCCCCATAAAGGCCTCGTACATCCGGAAGGTATCGGCACCAAATTCGGCCACAACTTCGTCAGGGTTAACTACGTTTCCGCGCGATTTGCTCATCTTCTGCCCATCCGGTCCCAAAACTACCCCGTGGGAAGTACGTCGGGCATACGGCTCTCTGGTTGGAACCAAGCCCAAATCTGACAACACCTTGTACCAGAAGCGGGAATACAGCAAATGCAGAGTCGTGTGTTCCATTCCGCCGTTATACCAGTCCACCGGCATCCAGTATTTCAGTTTATCGGGATCGGCGAACTTTTTATCGTTCTTCGGATCCGGATAGCGCAGGTAGTACCAGGAGGAGCCGGCCCAGTTCGGCATCGTATCAGTCTCTCTTATCGACTGCGAATTACAGATAGGACAGGGGGTTTCGACCCATTTTTTGATGCCGGCGAGCGGGGATGCCCCCGTTTCGGTAGGTTTGTAATTCTCAACATAAGGGAGCTTAACCGGCAAGTCCGCTTCAGATACTGGCACTACGGCGTACTCTTTGCCATCAATTTTACTGAACTCATACCCCTCTCGGGCTTCTTTTTTCTGTTTTTCGCTTTTTTCCTCCCAACAATTGCGGCAATAGACGATGGGAATTGGTTCTCCCCAATAATGCTGGCGCGAGAAAACCCAGTCGCGAAGTTTGTAATCCACGGTCTTCTCAGCTGATTTTTTCTGTACCAAAAATTGGGTAATTTTATCAATCGCATCTTTAGACTGCAAACCATCAAATTGGGCGGAATTAATCAAGGTTCCCCCTCTTTCAAAAGCCTCATTGGGAAATTTTGATTCTTTCTCATTTTTGATCACCTCTTTGCGCGGGAGATCATACTTTCTGGCAAACTCGAAGTCTTTCTGATCGTGAGCCGGCACCGCCATGATCGCGCCGGTCCCATATCCCGAAAGAACGAAGTCCGCCACCCAAACCGGCAATTTCTCTCCCGTAAGGGGATGTTGGGCATAAACTCCGGTAAAAACTCCGGTCTTTTCTTTTAGCTCCTCCTGCCGCTGAAGCTCCGACTTGGATAGGGATTTCAGGATGTAATCTTCGACCTCTTTTCTCTTTTCGCTTGGGAGTTTCTCCAAATAGTTTCGCCCCATTTCTGGAGATAAAACCAAAAATGTCGCCCCGTAGAGCGTATCAGCCCGTGTTGTAAACACGGGAATTTCGAATTTCGCCTCCGCTCTGCGGAGATAGCGATCTTCGACCGCCTCCTTTCGAATTTCTAAACGTTTTGAATTTGTTTCGGATTTAGGATTTAGGATTTCGAATTTAATGATTGCCCCTTCCGATCGGCCGATCCAATTGATCTGCTGAGCTTTGATATCCTCCCGGTAATTCACCGACTCAAGATCATCGATCAGCCGATCGGCGTAAGCCGTGATTTTGAGCATCCACTGGCTCTGCGTTCGCCGCGTCACGGGAGTACCGCAGCGCTCACACCTGCCGGCAATCACCTCTTCATCGGCCAGATTGATTTTGTCTTTGGGACACCAATTGACGGGAATCTCGGCCCTGTAAGCCAAACCCTTCTTGTAGAGCTGAAGGAAGATCCATTGGGTCCACTTGTAGTAATCTGGATCGGTCGTGTTGATCTCGCGCTCCCAGTCGAAGGAAAGACCCCAGGATTGGGCCTGTTTCTTCGCATTGGCGATGTTTTCCTTGGTCGTGATGGAAGGGTGGATCCCGGTCTTAATCGCATAGTTCTCCGCCGGCAACCCGAAGGCATCCCAACCGATCGGAAAGAGGACGTTGTTTCCCTGCATTCTCCTGAGGCGCGCCACCGTATCGAGGCAGCAGTAGCTCCTCCCGTGGCCGACGTGCAGCCGTTCGCCGGAAGGGTACGGAAACTCAATCAGGATATATTGCTTGGGATTCTTCGCAAAATCCTCTGCCCGGTAGAGTTTCTCTTTTTCCCAGTATTTCTGCCATTTGGGTTCAATTTTGGAATGGTCGAAAGACATCAGGAAAATCATAGCAGAACGAGCCGCTATTGTTTCACGCAACACTAGTTTTTCTTGACGTGGCAGTAATTACTCTGAAACGGCCTGGTTATAGGAACAAATGCTATTGTGGTCCTATAATGATGTATAGAAATAGTCCGATAACTGTTATTTGGCTCAACGCCAGGAGAAATCGATCAAACGTTTGATCTTTTGGCTGCGGAAATATCCGATGGAGTTAAATAGATGCATCGCAATGAAGAACAACCCAACTGCCTTTTCCCAAGGCCTGCCAAAGACCACGAATAAACCGATGCCTGCGAGGACGAGGTAGAAAATGGCCCAAAGCGACTTGAGCTTATAAAACCTAAGGACCGGTCTTGCCTCAATTGCCCCTTCCTTAATCTCCTTTATGTAGCGGAAGACAGTTCCGTTGATGAGTCCCAAGGCGAAAACTAAGGCAACGTAGCCGTATTGGAAACTACCGGCAAGCCACATACCAAAAAGAAGCCGTAACAGGTGGGTAATGGAGTTGACAACAATACTCAGGTATGGAACGTGTTTTGCCCAAAACGTGTAAACGATGTTGATTGCCAGGAAAGAAATCGCCATGTAAAAAACTCGCAGATCTACAAGATATGCGCCTAGAATGCCGGCGGAGATTAGGATTGCAGAGATCCGCCCGGCTTGGGATTTGGTGATCTCACCGACCGGAATGGGCCGGTCCGCTTTTTTGGGGTTGAGCCGGTCGAGATCTGCATCCACAATGTTGTTGAGCGTGTAAATGCCGCCATACAGCAGTGGCGCCAACACAAAAATTGTTTTTATCAAAAGAACCTCATCCTCTCCGGATATGACGAAATTCCTAGCTAAAAGAAAACCGAAAACGAGTTGCGTGAAAGTGAAGTAATCTTCCCAACGCGTTAGCCTAATATAAATCTTCAGCTTTCTTAGGAATTTACCCATCTTTCGAAGGATACCATTTTAGACTTTGACATTCTTTTCTTCTCTGGATAAAATGAACACCAATGCGTCCGATAATTCTCTTCGATATTGATCACACCTTAATCAACAATCGGAAGCTGGCTCCGTTGATCGGCCGCCATCTTTTGATGAAGTTTAAAATTCTAGGCCGGAAAATTTTCAATGGTGACTGGGAAGGGTTTCGTACCGCTTTTAAACCTGAGCTCTATGCTCTAGGATATCTTATTTTAGGTTCGGCGGAAGAATTTTCCAAACGCAAAGGCGTTTTGGAGAGGGGCTTCTTTAAACCCCATTTCTTCCGGGATTCCGTTTTTTCGGATGCCGTACCGACTCTTAAATATTTGAAGGACAAAGCGATTTTGGGAATTTTCTCCCAAGGGCCGCGTTCCTTTCAGATCTCAAAGCTCACTTTCTCGGGGTTGGAGAAGTTTTTTGAGAAGAGGTATATTTTCGTTTTTCCTCCTTTCAAGGCTACTCGCACCAAAGAAGTTTTGGATAAGCTTCCCAGCAAAAAAGTTTATTTCGTAGATGACCGCGAGGACGTTGCCCGAGTCCTTCTTAACCATAAAGTAAAGGTCTTTACTATCAATCGTGACAACGATTCACCCTCCCCCGCAGGCAGTATCAAGGTTAGCTCTCTAGAGGATTTAAAAAAGTTCTTTTGACTACAGAAAGATAATCCATCTTCAATTGAACAATGATGAGCTTAGATGAAGCCCTTAGATTGCCAGCGATTTTTCAAATCGCACTCAAATAGCGGCCTCTTCGGACTGAAGTACTTGACTGAAACTGAAAAAAAGCACTACTATGGATGGGTCAATGCGCGAAATCATTGCGAAATGGGCAGAAAAGTTCATTAACCTCGAAATCGTCGGGTTGGCTTTTTTGTTGCCGTTGTTCTTTCTACCGATCACAGTAGAGTTCTACGAGTTCAATAAACTGATCCTTCTTTCCCTCGCAGTGACACTGGGTGCATTAGCGTGGGGAATCAAAGCCGCGCTAACCGGGGATCTAGGAATCCGCCGCTCGCCGTTTGACCTCCCTGTCACTGCGTTCTGGCTCGCCAGTCTGGTTTCTACTGTCTTCTCGGACAACTACCTGACGTCGATCATCGGGCAATACGCCCGCTGGCATCCTTCGCTTTTCTCGGTTACGATCCTCACCGCCCTTTACTTCTTAGTCAGCTGGCACATCGACGGGAAAACACTCCGTAAGGCGCTGGTAGCGCTTTTCACCTCAGCAACGCTGGGGGCATTGCTGATTTGGCCACAGTATTTTGGCGCGAACTGGCTTGGGCAGGACTGGTCCAACCGCCCCACCTTTACTCCGTTGGGATCACCGACGATCCTCGCCGTCTTTCTCGGCGCGGTTTCCGGAATGATAGGGAAAGAAATCTTCACCTCTCAAAACCGCTGGGTAAAGATTGCCTTAGCGACAGACTTAGCTTTCTTCGCGGCTACCCTTGCATTGCTGGGAAGCGTTCCTGGCTGGGTCGCATTTGCCGCCAGCGTGCTACTTGCAATCCTAACATCGCCAATTGAAACGCTGAGAAATCACAAGATTCACCTCGCCGCATCTTTCGGCGCCGCGCTCGTCTTTGCCATTGCGGTTCTGGTTCCTCCGCTTTTTGGAAAAACAACTTTTCTCAACCAAGATTTCCCTAAAGAGATTACGTTGGACCTCGGCACCTCCTGGTCGGTTTCCGCCACCTCTTTCCGCCAAAAGCCGTTCTGGGGATCGGGCCCTTCTACGTTTCTGTTGGACTTTACCCGCTACAAGCCGCTGCGTTTCAACCAGACTCAACTCTGGACGATTCGTTTTGACAAGCCCTTCAACGAGTACCTTCTCTCTTTCGCGGAAGAAGGGATTATCGGGATCCTGGCATGGTTGATATTGATCACAGTTGTTGTTAGAGAAACCGTGCGAAGAAAAGGATGGGAAACTCTTTCTCTGGCCGGGGCCGTTTTGATTGGTTTCTTTTTCACTAACGCCACGATTTTGACGGCAGGCCTCCTTATGTTCGCCGCAGGAACAATCTCACCAAGGACAGAACCGGGCGCTGGAACGAATATGGTTAAGAAGGGCTGGAAGTATGCCCTTCCCCTTCTCGTAATCTTGATTGTAGGAGTCCTCGAACTCGTTTGGGTATACCGCGCCTACACCGCGGAGTACCTTCAAAGAAGGTCGCGCACTGGCAATAGTCTAGCGCAAGTTTACAGCGACCAGGTTAAAAGCACGTCCAAGCTTCCGTGGCAATCTTCCTACCGCCTCTCACTTTCCCAAACCAGCTTTCTCACAGCGAACGAACTTGCCAAGAAAGAAAATCCCACCGAGGAAGATCAACAGCAAATCAAACAGCTGATTGCCCAAGCCATCAGCGAAGCGCGTGTCGCCACCGATCTCAACCCCCTCAACGCCGGAAGTTGGGAGAACCTGGCTCAAATCTATCGCTCGCTGATCGGGGTTGCCCAAGACGCCGAACAGTGGGCTGCCGATTCCTATCAGAAGGCGGTTGGGCTGGACCTCTTTAATCCTCTCCTTCGGGTAGGCTTCGGAGGACTCTATTACCAGTTGGCAGAATACGATCTTGCGGAGGAACAGTTTCGCGCCGCGATAAATCTGAAACCGGACTTCGCCAACGCCCACTACAATCTCGGACGTACTTACCGGGAACTGGGTAATAAGGTACTGGCAATCCAAGAACTGGAAACGGCTTTGAAATTATCCGATCCTCAAGTTGAAGGTTACGAAGAAGCCAAGAAGATCCTCGACGAGCTTAAAGCCAAGTAAATATTCCTCAAATAATTAGATGTTTAAAAGAAAGGTCGCCCAAGGCGACCTAGCTTTTTGCTAAGCAAAAGTGGTGGAGACGATGGGATTTGAACCCACAACCTCCGCAATGCGAATGCGGCGCTCTACCATTGAGCTACGTCCCCAGGCAAAAGGAGCGGAGCACTCTCATTTCCCGCAACGCGGGAAAGCTAGCGATGCGATTGCATCGCGTCCCAACTGAGCTACAGGCCCGAGCTTCAAGCGAGGGCCTTGTTAGATGTTCGACGCTAGCCGAGCCGTCCAGACCCCTTAAGAATCCTGGTGGAGCCAAGGGGAGTCGAACCCCTGACCTCATACATGCCATGTATGCGCTCTACCAACTGAGCTATGGCCCCCAATCTGGTGGAGCCGGGAAGGATTGCACTTCCCCATTAAATGTCCGCGTCGAGCGCGGCAGCCCCAAGCGAATTAATTATACCAACAGAATCGAATAATAGGATGTTAAACTACTCCCAGTCAAGAAAAGGAGGGGACCGTGCATGTTAATCGTGAACTTGACTGTGAGAGTTCCGAGTACGAGGAGATTGAAAGCAAACCTCACATCATGCTGGTAAGCGCCAGTTGGCATCAAGGGGGCAGGTGGAATACCGAATGGAGATGCTCCGTTGATTGGTTCAAGAGCCGAGGGTTCATGCAGGGAGGAGAAGGGGGTAATGTCATCTTCCACTTCGGGAAATCCTACCAGCAGGCTTACTCCCAGGCACTGGGGTGGGCGAAGAAGCTCGGGCTGCCGTTTGTCAAAAGCGGAGGCGCGGGGGCGATTTTGGTTTGGGTTCCGGATAATAAGCGGACCCCTGAACAAAGAGGTCTCCTGTTTCAGCTTCTAACAGTCAAGAGCGAGAGAGGGTTCAAAAAGATTAAGAAACGCATCGAACAAGGACGGAAATAAAGCCCGTCCTTTTTTATTTAATTACTTAAGAAAGATGAGAGGGTTAATCTTTTGGCCGTTGCAAAGCAATTCAAAGTGCAAATGCGGACCGTAAGCGACTCCTGATTCACCTGAAACCGCCACTATATCTCCCTTGGAAACCTTTTGTCCTACCCCGACAAGCCACTTGGAAATATGCGCGTATCGAACTTGGTACCCGTCATACCCATCCCCAACAAGGTCGATAAAGACGTATGCTCCATAACCGTAATTGCAGGACGGGCCAAAAGAAAAGCAGGGAGCTGGATTGCCCCCGGCCGCGACCACCGTCCCGTCGGCCGGAGCATAGAGATCTTCAAAGTTAGCCGCAAAATCAATGGCGCGGTGAGAAAAGGTAAAATCGCCAATTTTTAACTTGGATTTGGTGGGCCAACCGAGATCCAACGGGCCGCAGGACCCCAAGGCCGTTTCCAAAGATGAGGCTGTAAGTTGCGCCCCAGTCGGAGTCGGGATAAAAAGTTGCTTACCAACCGGTAAAGCGGCCTTGTAGGAACCGAATAAATAATTAAGCTCAATCACGCTCTGGGGATCGGCCGAATAGCGGCGGGCTAAACTCTCCACCGTATCGCCTGATTTAGCTGTGTAGGAAAATCCCTCTAGCGGAGGAATCGTCAAAACTTGGCCCGGAGAGATACGGTAGGAACCGTCTTTGCCGGTTTTAAGGTCGTTGGCCGAAGCAATGTCGTCCGGAGTCCTGGTGAAGTTGGCGGCGATTTCGTAAAGATCTTCACCCTCTTCAACCGTGTATTGGAAGGATTCAACCCGAGTAAGCTGGGACTCCTCGGTGTTAAGCTCGGTTTTGTTTTCCAAAATAAATGGGTTGAGCGAGGAAAAAGTTTTGGGCTTTTTGAAAATAATGCCGCCCAAACCGGCGGTGACAACAAGGAGGGAGATGGAAACGCCGACCAGAGTCGCGTGCGCAAACGGGAAAGACAGCTGGCCCTTTCTCCTGATAAAAAGCCGGGCAAGCCAGCTTTTAAGCTGTTCAGTTAACGTAAATCCGGAGAAAACAGTCCGAAACAAAACCGCGAGCACACCTCTAACTCGCCGGAAAAGATAAGTGGGAAATAAACCGGTAAAGGCCCAAAGATCCTCGATAAGAGTTTCTTTTTTCCCCTCCTCCATTAACCCCAGCCGGAGCTGTGATCCGTTCAAAAGGGATAAAGGAGGGCGTTCTTCTGCCCTATCCATAAGTGCTGTCCCTTGCTTGCGCTCGAGTTGCCCTTTCGCAAGAAAGCTAGAGCTTTAGCTCGTCACTCGCTTACGCGAAGTACCTCCTTTTAAGCACAAAAATGAGCAGGGAACCTGCCTGGAGGCAGGTAACGCCTTAATGGGCGTTGCATTTAGGGACAAGGGAAGATTAGCAAAATAAAGGAGAAAAATCAACCTTAAGGGCCTTTATTTGGCTTCTTTGAGGGTAGACAAAAATTCCTTGTTGCTCTTGGTCCTGCGCAAGCGGCTGACGACCAGCTCGGTCGCTTGATCGCCGAGCGTGTCAACCATCCGGCGAAGCGTATAAATCTGTTCGAGCATCGTCTTGTCAAAGAGAAGCTCCTCATGGCGCGTGCCGGACTTAACAATGTTGATCGCGGGGTAGATGCGACGTTCGGCCAAATTGCGATCCAAATGCAGTTCCATATTGCCGGTCCCTTTGAACTCCTCGTAAATGAGGTCATCCATCCGGGAGCCCGTGTCCACCAGCGCAGTCGCGATAATCGTCAGCGATCCGCCATTTTCGAAGTTCCGGGCGGCGCCAAAAAAGTGTTTGGGAGGATAGAGCGCAATCGGGTCAAAACCGCCGGACAGCGTCCGCCCCGAAGGTGGCACGACCAGATTGTAGGCCCGGGCAGCCCGGGTCAAAGAATCCATTAAAATCACCACGTCCTCTCCGGCTTCCGCAGCGCGCTTGGCTTTCTCCAAACACGTCTCGGCGATCCGAACTTGGTCCTCTCCGGTCTCATCAAAGTTGGAGGAAAAAACCTCCCCCTTGACTGAACGGGAGATGTCGGTCACCTCCTCGGGACGCTCCCCGATCAGGGCGACCATTATCCTAACTTTGGGATGGTTGAGGGTAATGCCGTTGGCGATATCTTTAAGCAGCCAGGTTTTTCCGGCTTTGGGCGGGGAGACAATCATTCCGCGCTGGCCTTTGCCGATCGGTGCAAAAAGATCAATCAAACGGGTGGAAAGGGGGGCCTCATCGGTTTCCAACTTCATCCATTCGTTCGGGAAGATCGGGGTCAGTCGATCGAACCGCGGCCGCTTCTGGGCTTCCTCGGGCGTCATTCCGGCCACTTTGACGACTTTCAAGAGCGAGAGATACCGCTCCCCTTCTTTAGGCGGGCGGGCGATCCCTTCGATCGTATCGCCCATCCGCAGGTCCAACCGGCGGATCTGCGAAAGGGAAACATAAACGTCGGAGGGGAGATCTCCCTCTTGCTCGACTTCGGAACGCAAAACGCCATAATCGGCCAAAATCTCAAGGACCCCTCCCACCGAGATTGTTTCGCCCCGATAGGGCTGGTCTTCGCCGCCGTTCCGGCGCGCGTAGCCGTTCTCGCGATAAGGACGGGATCGGGGATATTCAGACGAAGGTTGGATTTGTTCTTCCATGAAAATAGTTATTAGTTGACAACAGCGAGGGTTTCGAGAAAGCGCAGACCCCGCGATGTTTGAGCTAGCGAAAGCTTACGACCCCGTGCTTTGAGAAAGATTTCGCGATCCGCCTGAGGCGGAAGCGAGTCCGCGGGGCGAGAACTTAGAAACCCGAGCGATCTAATGGGTAGACAACCACTGCCCCTAGTTGCCTACCCGATCTGATAATAGCACATCAGCAATGATTAGTTTCAAGTAATTAGTAGTTAGGAATTTCCGCTCCCAACTAGCTACTAGCTACTCGCAACTTGCTACTTTTTAGAGATAACGGTACAGTTTGACCTTGCGGAGCAAGACTCCCAGGTAAACCAAGTAACCAGAGATAACTAACACATCCGCCGCTCCAGTGTCAGGAAGCGTCTCCGCTCCCAAAACCTCACCGACCTTTACGGTTGTCTGGGCGGCGCATTGAATCCCGGCGGTATCCGCGTTAGGGAAGAAGTGGACAATTGATTCCGCCAAAGCGTTGTTCGGAGCGTCGGCCTTTACTTCGGCTTGAAAGGTAACCTCCAACCACTCTCCGTCGTTAAGTTTACCGACGTTCAAAACCTTATCGGGATGATCGGGACCACCCAAAGTAACCCAAGTGTCATCAATCGGACCACCGCTGCCACCCAGGCTGTCTTTCCAAAAAGTGGATCCGGGAACATAGTCAACATAAGGTGAAAAAGCATGACCATCCGCTTGACGGCCGGGAACTAGAAGGATATCGCCAATTTGAACTCCGGTGTTGTTCTCAACCCTAAAGTTGTAAGTGAGAACATCGCCCCGCTTAGCGGTGGCCTTATTTACGGAAAGATCGCCGTCCACGACGATATCGGCAGAAGTCGCATTAAAAAGCGGAGCTGCAACCAACCCCAGGGTAACTAAAATTGTTGCGAACAAAACTTTCCAGCTTTTCATAACTTCTCTAATCATACCCCGAATCCTATAGTTGTCAATAGGCTGGGTAACTATCCTAAATCATCCAGATAACTGAATTGCTTAGGAAAGCCCAGCACCTTGAGTTTGCGCTCAAAGGTGCTGGGTCCACACTCTCGCTCTCGTCACCGAACCGGAGTAGAAACAGGCGTCGGTGACCATTCCGTCGGAGCCGGGATGGAAGGCAAGGGCGAAACCGGAGTTTCGCAGTTGCAGTCCACCTTAGTCGGCTCTGGCGACGGAGGCGGGTCTGTCGGCGGAACATCCGTCGGCGGAACCGGCGTCGGCCCAGGCGGATTCGTCGGGACCGGCGTGCTTGCAGGCACGACCGGAGTCGGCGAAGCCGAAACTGGAGCCACATCGCAAACGATCAGGAAATTGTAGACGAGTGTCTGTCCTGCAAACTCGACAGGAACCAAGTTCCACCCATCCGAGTCCGTCCCCAGCGTCCAAACAGCACAACCGAGAGGCGGTGTGACGCTCACCCAATATTCGGGAGAAACATCTCCCTCCCAAAGGGCAACTTCCACGCCGTCGCGGAAAACTAATTCCGTTTTCCGCTCCCCTTCCAAGGGGTCTCCGCCCCGGCTGATGGAAATGATCACCTCCACACCCGGCAAGCGGCGCCAGATACCGTAGTTGGTGTCCAGCTGAAGAGTGTTCACCACGAGGTGGATATCCTCGGACACCAGGAAGGTCGGTTCATCGACCGAAGTCGAGACAACCGTTGGCACAAGAACCGCAGTCGGCGTCGGCGACCCTGTCGGAGGAAGAGAATTCCCTTCAGTCGAAGGCTGGGTTAGATACCACAACGTCAAAAACGCGCCGAGCGCTGCCAGCAAGAGAAAGACCACAAGCAAGATCACCACCCAATTCACCTTCCGACCCTTCTTGGGGTCGGCAGGGACGGGGGGCTGGGCCGGCGCCTTCGCCTTCGGCTTGGGCGCGGCCTTAGGGGTAATCCCCAAAGCCTTGACCGCCTTCGCCCGATCCATCTTACGCTTAAAGCGCTTGCCCTCGCGGGCCTTCTGCCATTCCTCGAACTTGATCTGCAACAGAATTAAGATCGAGGAATTCTTCACTGTCTGGCGAACCACCGTGGTGGAAACGCCGGACGGGTCGGCCTTTTTCTCGGCCATGTTGACCTCCTTGGTCAATAGATTTGGTTTTTAAAAACGAGAGTCGATCAGAACCCAACTTGCGTTGGAGTCTGATTACTCTCTAACTCTCAAGAGTAACACGGGCGTCCAAAATTTCAACCCCAAAAAGAACAAGGCAAAAAAGGACGCGATCCCACAGATCGCTAACTTTTTGCGCCTGAAAAACAGGCACAAAAAGAGAGCGAGCCCCTGCCCAAAGCTCGCTCTAATTGGTAATTTAGCAAGCTGAGATGGGCTTGTCAAGTCTTATAGTTGTAAAGAACTTCGAGCTTAAGTATACCTTATAGTTAATGACTATGCAAGAATCAACTCCTCCTATAGTATTTGATATCTGGAGAAAATTTCCGGTAAAAAGCATCTTTAAGCGGAAAAAAGCGAAGCGAGCAATTCGGTCACGGTTGGGTACTCATCGGCTCCGACGGCCTCTAAACCCAGCTTCTTGGCGTGTTTGCGGCGCTCCTCCTCCCCGGTGACGAACTTGATTTGCCCATTTAGTCCCACTTCCCCGAAGAAACAGAGCTTGGGAGGAATGGGCTTCTTGAGCCGGGCGGACGCCACCGCGACTGCAATCGCCAGATCCGCGGCAGGTTCAAAAACCCGCATTCCCAGCGAGCTTTTGATGAAGATATCCGAACGGGAAAGGCTGATACGCCCGTATTTCTCCAGGACCGCCAGAATCAGGAGAGCCCGCTTGGAAGCAATTCCCTGGGTAGTGCGCTTGGGATAAGCGTAGGAGGTTGAAGAGGTCAGCGCCTGAATCTCCAGCAAAAGCGGGCGGGTGCCCTCCAACGCCACCATCAGCGCCGAGCCGGGAGAAGAACGATGATGCTTGAGAAAAGCGGCGGAAGGATCGGTGACCTCCTCCAAACCCTTCTTCCCCATTTCGAAGATTCCTACTTCGGAAGTCGCGCCGAACCGGTTTTTCTGCGACCGCAGAACCCGAAGGGAAGAGAACTTATCTCCTTCAAACGCCAAAACCACGTCCACAATATGTTCCAAGAATTTAGGACCCCCGATCGCAAAGGTTTTGGTGACGTGCCCAGTCATTATGACCGGCACGTTTTGGGCTTTGGCAAAGTTGGTCAGCTGGGCGGCAGCGTACTTGAGCTGGGATGGCGAGCCGGAAGATCCGGTGACATTCTCGGAAGTCGTGGTCTGGAGAGAATCCACCACGACCAACCCTAATTTGCTCATTTCGGAAAGCTCAGAAAGGATCAGTTCCAAATCGGTTTGGGCGAGGAAATAGAGATTATCGGCGGCGATCCCCAACCGCTCCGCCCGCCCCGCGATCTGTTCTTCGGATTCTTCGCCGGAAACGTAAACCACCGGGCTTTTCTGGCCGATCTTTTCGGCGACCTGCAAAAGCAGGGTGGACTTGCCGATTCCCGGAGGGCCGGAGAGCAGAACCGCCGAACCGGGCACGATTCCCTCGCCCAAAACCCGATCAAACTCCCCGATGTCAGTCAGGAGCCGTAAGACAGAAGTCTGGGAGATTTCGGACAGCTTTTTCGGTTTCTTTGCCTCCCCTCTGTTCACTGATCCCTGATTACTAATCTCTTTTAATGTATTCCACTCCCGACAAAACTGACACTGCCCCTGCCAGCGCAGGTGCTCTCCGCCGCATTCACTACAAACAAAGAGAACTTTAGATTTAGGCACGGATTTAGTTTAACACTGGTAGACGAAGTGGGAAATGAGAATTGCGAAGCTGGAATTTGAAGTGGGATGTGGAAATATTTGATCTGATTCAACTTCCAATTTCTAATCTCAATATCTAGCTTCTAACCTCTAACTTCCAACTTCCAAATTAGCACCAAGCGGCGCCGACGAACCTTTCCTTAGATACCTGCAGGGCTGGTAGACTACATGAAATGCACCCCACCATTATCAAAACCGCCAAATCGGCTGTGAATTTACTGGTACATTCAGAAGATGGGAGACAGAAAACCTATGCCCGCCTTATTGGAGTGTATGAAATTTTTACCACTCCTCTAAACTATTTATCGGAAAACATAAAGGATCTCCGCTTCACTCTAATCAAAAAACCTAAGTACACTAGCCCCGAATTTACGGAAACTTTTCGCCTGGCAGATTCCCCGGCTAAAATCAAAGCCATTCGGGAAAAGTCGCCCAACCACCTCCTGATTACTCTCGCCGCCGGCGAAGGAGTACGCTGGCAAGGGGAAGGGCTCAAGCAATTAGCAGTGGTCGACAAAAAGCCCCTTATCGAACATCAACTTGATCGCGTCCCATCCGCTCTCGTCGTTTCCCATCATCCCCAACTCCATAAATATCCCCATGTTGTTCCTGCGAAACACCAATTTATCCTCGAAACCCTGCTCTCCACCAAGACCCTCTGGACAGATCGGACCACCATCCTTTTGGGCGACGTCTACTTTGATCCAGCCGATCTAAATCTGGTTCTTTTATGCCGGGAGGAGTTCGCCGTCTTCGGCTCAAAATCCCAGGTCGAAATCTTTGCCCTCTCTTTTACTAAAAATTACCATCCCCAAATCCTTCATCATCTTTACCGCGCCCTTGACCACGCTTACAATGGGGGCCGGGGCAAGCTCTGGGAGTTTTATCACAGTTTTATCCACAGTCCGCTTAGTAAAAAACGCGCGTTAGGGGGCAATTTTGTAAATCTGTCCGAAACAACGGATATTGATTCCCTAAAAGACTACCGCAACCTCGTAAAGAAACGGCCTTTCAAGAAACGTTGACGAGGGGTTATCTCCAAGCGGCGCCGACAGCTTTGAGGGAAAGGGCAATCTTCTGTTTCTTGGGGTCAACTTCCAACACGCGGGCTTCCACCTCATCCCCTTCGGACAGCGGACCGGTGGTTTCGGTGACGTGGATTAAACCCTCAATCCCGGGTTCCAGCTCCACAAACGCGCCAAAATCGGCGATTTTTGTCACCTTTCCTTTGATCTTGGAACCGACGGTGTACTTCTCGGCGATCTTCTCCCAGGGGTTAGGCAAAGTCTTGCGGTGGGAGAGCATAACTCTTCCTTCTTCCGGATTCACCTCGGTGACCACCACCGAGAGCTTGTCCCCGGCCTTAACCACCTTGGTCGCATCCGCCGTTTTCTCCCAAGAAAGCTCGGAAACGTGCACCATCCCCTCAAAGTCCCCGAACTTAACAAAAGCCGCGAATGGCGTAACCGAAGTAATTTCGCCCTCGTATTTTTCCCCAACCTTAATCTTGCCTAAAGCGGTCTGCTCCTGCGCCCGCTCACCCTTGCTCAAAGCCTCCCGCTCAGAGAGAACCAGCCGATCAATGTCACGATTGAGCTCGATGATTTTGGCTTTGACCACTTTTCCGGCCAGTTTTCCGGAATTTGCGAGCATTTTGTTGGCGAGAGCCAGGTGGGAAAAGGGAATAAAACCCCGCAGTGAGCCCATGCGGGCCACAACCCCGCCGCGGTTCGGGCCGAGAATCTCAACTTCCAAAATCTTTTCCTCCTCGTAAGATTTCACGGCTTCGCGCCAGTCGCGCTCGATCTCCGCCTTTTTAAGGGAGAGAAGAATAAATCCGCGGTTATCCTCGGATTGAATCACGGTTGCCAAAACCTTGTCGCCGGGTTTCAGCTTCGCCGCGGTTTCGGCCTCATCTTCCAGTTCGAGGCCGGTCACCAAACCCTCGGCTTTCGCACCGACATTCAAAATGATTTCGTCTTTTCCTTTGGAAAGGACGATGCCTTCAACGACATCTCCCGGTTTGAGCTGTCGAACTTTCGCCACCGCTTTTTCCAAAAGCGCCCCCATATCATTGGTCATAACGGGAGAATTATAACAGACAAAACAAAAAAAGCCGGCTAGCGTTAGCCAGTCGGCTTGATCAAACTCTGACGAGCGCTCCGGCCGTTAGGCTAAGATTCCTGCCTTGTAGAGGCCGATGATCTCATCAACCTTTCGCAACTGAAGAACGCGCGCGGGGTCAACCTCAGCGTCGGACCCTTCTCCGAGCCAGGTGTAGTAGGGGATGTAAATGGCGCTGATTCCTGCCTCGAGCGCCGGCTGAACATCCGATGGGTATGAATTCCCCACGCTGTACATCCGGCTTACCGGAAAGCGTCGTTGATGCTCCTCAAACGTTCCCTTGTTTTTGGAGTCCACGATGTATATCTCTTCACCAAACCAGCGATCAAGGTCAAGAGCGACGATCTTGTAATCCTGTACGAGCACCTCGCCCTTGGTGATGAGAATCTGAACATCGCCCTGTTCCCGGATGTAATCCAGGGTTTCTCTAGCGCCCTTCACGAGACCCTGCTGCTTATAGCCGAGCGGGTCAAAGGCCTCCATGCCGATCATCTTGATCCGGCGGGCAACCAACTCTCGATACTCGCCGTAGCCACGTTCACAAAGCCACTCGTAGGTTTTCACCAACGATGTGGGGAAGCGTTCCATCCCGTAGCCGTAGGGCTTTCCCGTATCGGGGTTCTCGGCCCGGATGAGATCCTTGTCAATCTGCTCGGAAAGAGTACCGAGCGTGCGCAGCTCAATGAGCCGGTAGTCGAACAGTTCGAGGAGATAATCGTGGAATTTCGAGAAAGCCCGCGAATATGCCCAAGACGTCCACATCAGGGTATCATCTAGGTCCCAGAGGAACACGCGCGGCTGCTTGCGTGGCGCCATTTCGGCCTCCTTTCTTTGGTTTTTGTGTTAATAACGAACAGATACGAACTAAAAAATAGATTACTACAGGTCTATTTATTTGTCAAATCGGGGGAAGAAAAAAAGCCGATCGGGGTTAGCCGGTCGGCCTGATCAGACTTTGATACTCTGATACGATCTGGGTGATCTGCAGGAACCGCCGCGATCCTGGGGGAGGCTCTTTCTCCAACTCCCCGTGATCCCAGACCGAAGGGTGCGGGATGTAGATCGGTAGGTAGCCGGCTTTGGCAGCTGGAATCAGGTCCGAGCCGATCGAGTCCCCAACCATGATCGCGGCCTTGTCTCGATGAAGCTTCCGCAGCTTCTTCAGAGTCCGCAACTTGTCCCACCAAATCACGCGGTACTCTCGCTGGCTAGGGAAGAAGCGGCGAAGGTTGTAGCCGCGCCACTTCATCCACTGCACGACGGGGTCTCCAGCGGTGACGCAATAGATCAGGTCACCCCTTTCCTGCAGAAACGCCAACGCCTCTTCCGCCCCGGGCAGCATTCCCCGATTCCGGTAGGTTTCCTCGGAAAGGGCCGACACGCCGATTTCCCAGGTCTCTCGTTCGATCTCCGGATCGACGCTCATCCCAAAGTTTCGACAGAGACCGCGATAGGCCTCGACCATCGAGGTGGGGAAACGCTTCCGATGCGCCCGCATCGTTTTGAAAAGTTCCTTCTCGCTTTCTCGAAGAAGACCCAGGAAATCCGGAACGAACTTATCGTAGTGCGGCGCCCGGTGCTCCATCCTGTTAATGAACATCAGCTCCCAGTGAAAAACCGCCCGGGCGTAGTCAATGCCCGAAGTAATCAGCGTACCATCGAGGTCGAAGACCCAAAGGTTCACAGAATCTCTCCTCCCGCTTTCAGCGGAGCCCCGCCAGAGGCGGTGGCTTCCGTGTGGTTTTGGTTAAGTTAAATATAAGGTGGAAAGCAGATGAGGTCAAGAGGCAGCAAAGGCGTGGTATCATTTTTAAGATAGGGCGAATAGCTCAGTTGGTTAGAGCACTGTCCTGATAAGACAGGGGTCCCTGGTTCGAATCCAGGTTCGCCCACCAGCAAACCGATGGAGAACGAAGGTTGTGGCGCTATCATTTTCATAATTTTAGTTATCCTCGGAATTTATTTCTTTTTCATCAAAAAAGACACGTGGCAAGGTGTTTTCTATCCCAATGGCTGCTTGGTTTGTGAGGATCAATATATTTACAGTCCACAATTTGAAGATCGGGCTTCTTGCATCGAATGGGGAATAAATCTTGAGCAACAGAGAAGTAACCCCAGCGACGATTTCGAGTGTGGAAAAAATTGTAAGACTGATCAATCCAGTGGTTTATCTGTTTGTGAAGAGACTGTTGATTATTAACTAAGTCGCGGTAAATTTCGCTATTACACCAAAAAAGCCTCCGAGAACGGAGGCCTTTTTGTTTGAAGAACAAGAGCAAGGAAGGAACCAACGGTGATTTTTAAAAGCAAATCACCAAACTCAACCATGGATCCGGCGTCGTGATAGCCAGATCCTTAAAATTCCTGCCCGCTTTCCCCCATTTGGTCATACGAAGAAAAGCCTTGGAATGCAAGAATTTTGGATACTCCTTAGAAAGGAGGTGATCCAGCCGCAGATTCCCCTACGGCTACCTTGTTACGACTTAATGTTAATCGCTGGTTCCCGCTTGGTCCGCCTTGCGGCGGGCTTCAGCGAGCCCCAACTTTTCCCATTTGACGGGCGGTGTGTACAAGACCCGAGAACGTATTCACGGCCGTATAGCTGACCGGCCATTACTAGCGATTCCAACTTCATGGGGGCGAGTTTCAGCCCCCAATCCGAACTGAGACGACTTTTGAGGATTAGCTTAGCGTTGCCGCCTTGCAACCCGTTGTGGTCGCCATTGTAGCATGTGTGTGGCCCAGGGTATAAAGGCCATGCTGACTTGACGTCGTCCCCTCCTTCCTCCCGGTTGCCCGGGCAGTCTTCCGTGACATTTCTAACACAGAATAGGGGTTGCGTTCGTTATGGGACTTAACCATACAGCTCACGCCACGAACTGACGACAGCCATGCAACACCTGTGCAAGCTCCCTTGCGGGTCGCTTCCGTTTCCGGTCGCTACCACTTGCATGTCAAACCCTGGTGAGGTTCTTCGGTTATCATCGAATTAAACCACATGCTCCACCGCTTGTGCGGGTCCCCGTCAATTCCTTTGAGTTTTAGCCTTGCGGCCGTACTCCCCAGGCGGGACACTTAACGCGTTAGCTTACGCCACCTCTTGCGAGATAGCTAGTGTCCATCGTTTACGGCTAGGACTACACGGGTATCTAATCCGTTTCGCTCCCCTAGCTTTCGTGCCTCAGTGTCAGGAAAGGCCCAGGTGGCTGCCTTCGCTTTCGGTGTTCCATCGCAGATCATCGGATTTCACCCCTCCTTGCAATGTTCCGCCACCCCCTACCTTCCTCAATTTCGGAAGTATCTCAACACGTTCCGCGGTTGAGCCGCGGGATTTAAGCCGAGACTTCCCGAAACACCTACGCACTCTTTAAGCCCAGTAAATCCGGATAACGCTCGCCCCCTACGTTTTACCGCTGCTGCTGGCACGTAGTTAGCCGGGGCTTAATCCTTTACCTTACGGCAAATTAAGAAGTTTACAATCTTTCGACCTTCATCCTTCACGCGGTGTCGCTGCATCAGACTTTCGTCCATTGTGCAAGATTCCCGATTGCTGCCACCCGTAGGCGTATGGCCCTTATCTCAGTGCCATTGTGGGGGGCCATGCTCTCACACCCCCTACCCGTCGTAGCCTTGGTAGGCCGTTACCCTACCAACTAGCTGATGGGACGCGGGCCCATCTCCAAGCGATAAATCTTTACCCTTGCGGGACTATCGGTAATTATCCCCGATTTCTCGGGGTTATGACCGACTTGGAGGTAGATTCCCACGCGTTACTCACCCGTCCGCCACGTGCGTCCCGACTTGCGTCGGGATCACGTTCGACTTGCATACCTTAGGCACACCGCCAGCGTTCATCCTGAGCCAGGATCAAACTCTCAAAAAAGCGCAATTGCGCTCGACGTTCCTTCCTTGCTCTTGCTCTTTAACTAAATAATTGTTGTTTCCGGACAGAAACATAAATTGATGTTTCTTGAAAGAAACAGAATAGTGCTCCTTTGTGTGCACTATTACTGGAATTGATTGGAAAAAAATATATTGTCAAGGTGCTTTGGACTTCACCCTTCGACTGCGCTCAGGGTAATGGCTATGCCATTAAAAAAGCCCCATGCGGGGCCCAAAAAGGGTGAAAAGAATTTGTTTCTTTTATTCCCGCATACCGCACAACTGTAACTTGAGCGGAGCCAGAAGTCAATAGGACGCCCCGCGAAATGGGCGGGGCTATCTATGTGTTAACGATCTTACGATCGCGTCCAATAGGCACCCGAGCGTTAGCGAGGCGCCTCCTTCCGAAGGAAGCTAGGTCGCCAACGGCGGCCGTCTTTGTTCCCGCCTTAGGGCGGAAAACAATTGGACGCTTTGTTCCAAAGCTAGCTATTTGAGGGCGTCAAATAGTGTTAAGGGAATGCGAGCTTGCAGCGAGCACCTTTTATTTAGAAGCGATTATCCCACCACCGATGACTTCCTTCCCTCGGTAGAAGACTGCGGACTGGCCGGGGGCCACACCAAAGGTTGGCTCCGCCAACCTAGCCAGTAACTTGTTGCTTGTAGCTAGTAGTTTCGAATCAAGAGGCAAAATGGTTGCGGGCATGATTTCACCCAAATGCCTTATTCTGATTCCCACTTTTTGCCTTTTACCTTTTGCCTTTTGCCGAACAACCCAGTGCGGATTTTCGACCAAAAATTGCTTCACTTTCGACTCTTCTCCGCGCCCGACGATGATCGTGTTGGTCGTCACATTCTTGCCAATGACGTAGAGCGGCAAGCCGGTTGGTTTTCCACCAGAGGCGGACCAGCCTTTGGCTGGAAAGATTCGAAAACCGTGCCGCTGGCCCTCGGTAAAGAACCAAACGCCGTCGTGCTCGCCGATGATTTCGCCTTTTGAGTTGACCACCGAACCGACCTTCGCCGGCAAGTTCTCACGGAGGAACTTGGCGATCGGTACCGGCCCGATGAAACAAACTCCCATACTCTCTTTTCTGGAGTAATTCGGCAATTTGAAATCCCGAGCCAGCTGTCGTATCTTTGACTTTTTGTACGCTCCGATCGGAAACAAAATGTGTTCAAGCTGTTTTTGCGTCAAAGTATACAAGAAGTAACTTTGATCCTTGCTTTCATCGACCCCGCGCAAAAGCGAGTAGCGCTGCCTCGCAGCTTTAGTTATTAGTTCGTAGTTCGTAGATGGATCATCTTTCCTCCCACTATGAACTATGAACTCCGAGCTCTCAACTACCCTCGCGTAATGGCCGGTCGCAACGTAATCCACCTTGAGCTCGCGAAGCGCCTTTTCCATAAACAAGCCGAACTTGATCTCGCGGTTGCAGACGACGTCCGGGTTGGGGGTTCGGCCGGCTTTGTATTCGGCGAAAAAATACTTGATGACCTTGTCTTTGTATTCTCGGCGCAAGTCCCAAACCAAAATCGGGATCTCCAAATGCTTAGCCACTCGCACGGCCGCCTTGCGATCCTCCGGCGAGGTGCAGTAAGGGCCTTCGTCGTAGCAATACAAATGCACGCCAATGACTTCGTAGCCCTGCTCTTTCAGCAGCGCCGCGGCGACGGCGGAGTCTACCCCACCCGATATCCCAACCGCAACGCGAATCGGTTTGTTTTCTGATCGCTTCATAGATTTGAGTTTAACAGCAAAAGGACGGCCCGGATTCGCCGGACCTAGCATTCCGAGGAAATGAACGGTCGCCTGAGGCGACCTAGTTTTTGCTTTAGCAAAAAAGAAAAAGGACCCTTGGAGTTCAAGAGTCCTTAGGAACAGAATCACTCCGGTTCGGAATCGAATCCCTCATCCAGATCCAACCCGTCTCCGTCCAGACCAGGATCTTCCTCACCGCTGGGTGAGTGATCAAAGTCGTCCGGATCGGGACCGGGAAGCATTCCCAACAGATTGAGCTCGCGGATCCCCAACAGCACGCCGGCGATCTGCGCCGAAGCCTGGGCGGCGGCGATTCGAACCTCCATCGCGAAATTGCTCTTGCGCAAGGCAAAATCGCTGATGAAGATGAAGAGCTCCTCCAGCTTCTGCTGCATCTGCGGCAACGGCAGTTGCTTAGTCACGCTCTCCTCCTGTGAACTCCTCAACCAGATCGGCGAAGCCGAAGACGTTGAGGTAGCGAAAGACTCCGGTGGGAAGATCAAAAAAGGTCGTCCCCAGGAAGCCGATCGTCCCCCCCGTTTCAGGGACGTGAAGGAAACCGGCTTCTTTCAACGCCTGAAGCGCGTGGCGCAGATTCGGCGCCTCCAAGCAGGGCAGAGAGGCATCATCGAACCGGAAATGAGCGGCGGGACTGATCAACCCCCGACTCTGCGCGGTAAAGATCAAATCCCCCAAAAGACCGGTTTCCACGCATGCTCCCTGTTCCCGCTCGCGGTTCTTCTGAACCGCAATCCAGATGAGACCCAGCAGGGTCCCTTGGCGGGGAGAAAGATACGTTGGCCGGTACATCACCGTTTGGCCTTGCCCAGGCAACATCGTTCCCTCCTTCTCGGATTAACTTGCTGTCCCAAATATAAGGCGGGGTGGAAAATAAGTCAACCCGTTCGACCGTTTCGACTTGCGCTCAAGGTGGTGAGCAGGGTCGAACCACGCACTGCGCTCGCTCCGGGTTAAAGCTTCCTAAGATTGGGAAGGTGACGGTCGTAAAAGAAGAGGATCTCTTCGTTTCGGGCCGCCAATTCCGCCTTGACGCGTTCACGAATTTCGGAAGAATCTACGGACCTCTTGCCCTTCAGCCAGCCTCTAACCTTCTCGGTCACTTCCTCCGCCAATCTTTCACAGGAGACCTCGTCGCAGAAGGCCGCCGCCGTCGCGCCGTAGATCGAGGC